>CAUWEI010000038.1:0-27145 GCA_963557675.1 uncultured Oscillospiraceae bacterium
AGCGCACGAAAATACCCCCTTTACTGGATGTCCAGCAAAGGGGGTACATATCAAAATCTTTGACTTTTCCTAACCTGTTCCTTCCTCCACACTGCGACGAAACAGGATAAACCCCGGAAATCCATTCCAGCAGCAAGGATTTCCGGGGTCTGGTTAAATTGTAATGAACAACCGCTTGCCTATGTATTTAGAGACAGGCTCAAATCTCAAACCAATAAATTCTGTATTGCTTTCTCTGCACAGATTTATTGAGGATCGATCTGATAGCTGTTGTCATGGAAGTTGACGGTGACGGTTGTACCATCGCTGTAAGTGGTGCGCTGCTTCATCCAGTCATGGTCCAGGAACTCGTGGCGGACCATTTCACACTTTGCAATGCGCTCCTGAAGCTTTGCCACAACCTGATAACGGGCAATCTCCTCGTCCAGGTGGGTTTCGGCAGCAGCATTATCAAAGGAGCCATCGCAATCGGGATAAGCACCATCCTTGTCCATGTAGGCAGCACCGCCATTGAGCAGAGCATAGAGCATATAGTCCTCCTGTCCCTCGATACGGTCCATCAGCCAGGGCAAGATCATGCAGTCATGATAGACCAGGTTAAACAGAGGGGTGGGAATGCCTTTTCTCGGCGTGCCGGGAGCTTGCAGCATAAAGTCGTAGGGGCCGTAGTGGGCAAAGACCAGATTCTTCATGGCCCAATCCGTCACTTCTTCGGAGCTGGGAAGGATATTTTTGGACAGAAGATAGGCAAAGCAGGCGTTTCGATACTCGAAGCACTCTTTTCTTGTCATCTTATGCCAGGGGTGGTTGCATTCGTCGCCCTCGTTGCAGGTAAAGACGTCCAGATAGGAAGCCTCCAAATGAATCCCATGGCGCAGAACCTCTTCAAAATTCCGTTTTACATAGTAGGGAGCCTGAGAAGCACACAGAAGTGTCTGTCTGCCGCCTGCCCACCGAGCCATATCAAAGATGGAGCCATCGGGAGCACGACAGGCGAAGTTTTCGTCGAAGGTAGGAGCGTCAAAGTAGTAGTCCCGATACTGGTCATGCAGGCCAAACATATAGCCACAGTCCCGTATGGTATCGGACAATTCCTTCAGGCCTTCCCAGCCGCCAGCCGCCTTACAGGCAGGCAGATAGTCCGGGTGCTTGTTATCATAGCCAGGGTCTCCCCAACCGTCCAGATGCAGATACAGCTTCTTGACTCCCTTTTCCTTGTAGTGCTTGATTTCTGCCGTGCGAGTTGCAAAAGGAACCAGATGGTCATTCTTCTCCGGCTCCTCTTCATTATAGTAGTAGGAACCGGGGGCCACATGAGTCTTGATTCCCTTGTGAACAATGGCAGAGCCAATGAGCTTGTCTACCAGTGGCGATTTGGCGGCCTTTTCCGCAAGAGAGGTAAACAGGCCGGTCTCCTTGACATATCCACGGTAAACTTTGCACAGGTCATTGTAGTCGCAGTCGCCCAGGAAGGAATATTTCATGACACGGCGATAGGCCAGTTTTCCAAGGCTGGGCAGCCAACGGACCGACACATGCGAATAGGGACCATTGGCTGGGTGATCCACCTGATAGGCAGCATCCCAAGGGTGCTGGCAGATTGCAATATAACCCGCTCCGGGGCGAACCTGACCAAACCAGGGCATATAGGCTGCACAACTGCACATCTGGCCGTCAAAATGGAGCTTGTTCACCTCATTTTCCCAAGTGTTGGGCAGCAGCAAACCTTGCAGGATGTTGAGGACACTGTACCAGCGGTCACTTGGTTCCTCAAATTCCATGCAGCCGGGCCAGTAGACGGCCTTAACAGAAAGTCCTTCCTCGTTGAGCGGAACAAACTCAAAGAAAACATCCCCGGAGACTCCCTCTACCCAGGTGATGGTTTCAAAGGAGAAGGGAATCTTTGTTCCATTTACAGAAAATCCTTCATAGGTGGATCGGATACCCTTACCAACACCGGTATTCCAGTCGTGATGGGTGATGGAGGCAGCATCGGAGAAAAAAATCTCCTGATCATCGGTGGTGACGAGTTTCGGGCGGTAACATGCTGCCCAGTTCCAAGTCTGCCCCTTGCTTGTCACGGAGAATGCGAGGGTGGCCTCATCCAACTGAAGCGTTGTATTTGCGTATTCCACGGTCATTACACTCATAGAAAGCACTCCTTATGCGTTTAAGTCTGATTGTTATGGTACTATATTTTCACTCATTTATCAATACAGTATAGCAAATTTTTACCACTTTGTCTAAATTTCTAAAAACATAGACGATTTTACATTTTAATTGCACCAACAAAGCGGAGGTACGGATCGCATAAACGACCAGTACCTCCGTTTTATATATTTACTTCATAATATTTTCCATATAGCGCATGAAAATCATAGCCACCTGCCCACGGGTAGCGTTTCCTCTGGGAGACAGCCGTCCGGCACCCACTCCCTGGATCAGCTGCTCTGCACAGGCCCAAGTCATGGCTTCTACTGCCCAGGAAGAAATCTTGCTGCAATCACGATACTGCTCCAGATCGGTTGTTTCCGAATTGTCATACCCCTGATATGCTGTGTAGCGATACAGCACGACTGCCATTTGCTCTCTGGTAATGGGTCTTGAAGGGCCAAAGGTGTCGTTCTCATAGCCAATCATAATGCTGTTTTCTGCCGCCCACTGCACTGCATCCGTATAGTATCGGTTTTCTGCAACATCCTCAAACGTCTGTTCCTCTGTCACCTCCGGACTGCCACTAAGACGGTACAGGACTGTTACAAACATTCCTCGGCTGGTAGAGACATTGGGAGAAAATAGCGTTTCCGATGTACCAAGCATGAGATCCTGTTTATAAACATAGCCAATGGCCTCCTCTGCCCAATGGCCCTCAATGTCTGTAAACGGAACTTCATCTACATCTGGCTGTTGTGCTCCCGTAGCCCAACCAGGTTCCACAGAAACAGCACCAAAATCATAGACATTGTATGCACCGCTGCCACTCCACTTTTTCAGTGCTGCCAAGGTGCGAAATGCCTGTTCGGTGGCCATATCGTTGTCCTGTCCGGCATACTGGAACCGATTTGTTTCCACATTTACATAAGACAGAAGTCCATCCACTACGCTGGCACCGGAAGTCGCCTTCGTATCATACGGATTCTGCCCTACAGCCAACAGTCCCAGAATCACCATGGCATCGGAATTAGCACTGCCAAAAGAACCTCTCTGATCCATGTATTCCGGCAGATTCTTCAAAATGGTATCAACCATCTGTCTTACATCCTCACGGGTGTCATAGCGAGAAGCCAGAGCCGCCAGTGCAATGCCTGCCATATCGGGACTTTCATAGGATACGCCGCCCCATTCATAGCCGAACATACCGTTGCTGCCCATGTTCTCCTGTAACAAACCAATGAGGGTATCAACCTGCTCTTCCGTCAGCGTGAAGCTCCCTTGCAGCTCTGCCAGCAGAACCCATGGTGCTGCATAATATCCGCCGGAAGTCATGTCCATTTGCGTCAGCAATGCACCATGATTGATTGGCTCCTTGTTTCCTTCTGCATAAAGCTGTGTGCTGTCGATCCCCATAGCCCGCAGCACAATTTCCGTTCTTGCCCGATCACTGAGTGTTTCCTTTTCGACATTGGCAATATTCCGATCCAGTGCCGCCTGTTTTGCGACCGGAGTTGTGGTTAGAGTCTTGCCCGGAATCGAAGAATATACCGACATGTCCATGATTTTCCAGTCTTCCTCGCTGTCCGTATAGGATGCCGCAATCTGATCCAGCAAATCCTCCACTTTTTCCTGCGATGCGGGCTGGAGCACATCTATGGATTTACGCAGCTCATGGTCCCAATCATCCCGCAGAATCAGAGTTGCCTGTACATGCACCGAAGCCGCCGTCTGATTTTCTCGTACCAAAGTCAACTCGTTGCCGCCTGTAAACGCTTCGCTGCTGACCTCATACGTCACAGTCACATTGGGATCAACGGAAGCACCCGGCTTCAGAACCGTTACCACGCCGGGTTCCTTTGCAATTACATAGTCTGCATATTTTTCAGCTTCTGCATCCAGTACATTCGGCACCTCAATCTTTACGCCAAACATATCATACAACTGTTTGCTGACTTGCTCCATTGTGGTAAGTTCCATCTTTTTCAGAGCTACCTGTTCACTTTCCCCACGGAAGCTGGAACGATTGCCTACCGCTCCCAGAGGCTTATCGTCCTTTTGCACACAGTTTCCATAGGCATTCTTCACTGTAATCTGATTGGGCAATCCTGCAACCGTTCCATTGAGATAGCCCGTCAAGCCACCCGCATAGCCGCTGGTACTGGTGCCTGTAACCGTAACCATACCGGCACCAATCACGAAGTCCACTGCATACAAAGAGCCGCCGAAGCTGCCAATGCGTTCTGCACCTTGAACGGCACCAAGGCTATAGGAATTTTTGATTAAGCCACTGCTGCTGCCGACAAATCCGCCCACACTGCCATAGCCAGTTACAGTTCCTTCCGCGTGACAATCATAAATGCTGCCGCTGCTGTCACCAGCAAGACCGCCGACCATATAGGACGAAGCTGCCTGCACTTCTCCGGTTGCAGCACTTTGGGTAACAAAACCCTTGTTATCTCCCACCAGGCCGCCCAGCTTATTGGAAGATGTTTCCTTTTGTGTCACAGTTACCTGTGTCTGACATTGATCCACGGAACAGGAGATGGAAAACAGCGTATCTTTATCATAGATGCTATCGTTCAAACCAATCAGACCACCCACCTGCTGGCTGCCGGTAACGCTGCCCGTCACACTACAGCGGCCTATCAGACCTGCGATGTTATCCCCTAAATCTACCGTACTGAGTTCCGCCTGTCCCCAGCCTACCAGACCGCCCACTCGGTTGGTTCCGGTTACTGTTACATCCACCAACTTCAAATTTTTGATCGTTGCTCCTTTGGTAACCCCAAAGAAGCCTACATTTTCGGTTCCTGTAATGGAGGCGTGAGAGATGGTATGATTTTGTCCGTCAAACATTCCGGTAAAGGGATGTGCCTGCGTACCAATTCCGGAGAATTCCACACCTTCCAAACTCAAATCGGCAGTAAGGCGGTAATTTTTAGCCAGAATTGCTTCTTCTTCACTCTTTTCCAGTTTCAAAAGATCTTCTACGGTAGAAATATTCTCCCATTCCAGCAATTCCCCGGACAAATCCGACCACATGGGAGGCTGATAGCGATTTTCCGTAGTTCCTTCGTACCATAACAGCTTATCCTGATCCTTTACGGTTGCCAGAGAAGCGCCAAGGTTTGAAAGCTTGTCATTCACCGTAAACATCCAACCATCCGGTTTCTCCACAGAGTATCCATTGATTGTGTGGATGAATCGGCCAAATTCAGGCGTTACATCATAGGAGTAGGTCAAAAGTCCCTGTTCCATGGCTGCATCCATAACATCTACCACTCTGGTGTTTCCGGTACTTGTTACTGTAACGGTAACCGGTTCCTTCTGCTGGTGGAAGGTGTAATTCTGTTTGTCATAAACCGCCATTGCAATGGTCACCGTAATTTCGGAGGTGTCCATTTTTTCCGGGGCTTTGACCGTTGTCAGATATGGCAGACCACTATTTTTCCCAGCGTCACGAATCCACACTTGATTCTGATTCAGATTATCCAGAAAACTGTTCTGCCGCATCTGTTCCAGGGTCTTTCCCTGTGCATAGGAGTCTGTCTGCGATGCTGCATTGTAATAGCAATTATAGATTTCTTTGGATAAGTCCGGCTGAAATGCGGAATCCGGCTTGCTGCCGCCAATGAATCCATGGGCATTGCTATCGGTCACAGTTACAGTTCCCGCCGCATAACAATTTTCATAGCGGTTCCCACCGAACACGGAACGACCTGCAAAGCCACCGCTGTAGCTGCGAGCCGTCACATCTCCCAGGCAGAAGCAATCCCGAATCTCTGCGCCATAGCTCAAGCCCACAAAGCCGCCTGCGTATTCGCTCATGGTATGCACATCCATGGAACTCCAGCAGCGTTCAATCCGTCCTCCTTTTTCATTGGAGCCCACAAAGCCACTGTGTCCCGTTGCAGTGGGACTATTGGAGGTCAAACTGCCCCCTTCTACATAGCTGTCCTCTATGGTTCCATAGTTCCGGCTGACCATGCCGCCCAGTACTGCGCCGGTATCTGCGGTAATATTGCTGTTGACCACGGCACAATGGTGAATCCTGCCAAAGTTTCCATAGGCCAATACCGCCGCATTATCCGAGAACAGAACATTGGCTCCTTCAATTTTCAGATCGTAAACCTGTCCGCTGCTGCCGATATAGCCAAACAATCCGGCATCCAGATTACTCAACGTCAGTCCTGTGATTTTGTGTCCGTTTCCGTCCAGAATTCCCTGGAATCTGTGATTATCATTGCCAATGGATTTGGTTTTTGCTGCGTCCGCCGCTGACAAATTGGAAAAATCCAAATCCGCAGTCAGATAATATTTTTTACTCCATTCCACATCCTGATGGGTGATATCCGGATTGTGGCTGTCAACTGCGGTATCCTCCGTATTGGCCAAGGCAATCCACTGTTCCGGTGTAGAAATGCCAATCCAGTCCTTACGATCCGGTGGCTCCGGTTCAGGCGATGTCTCCTTGATGTAGATTCCGTCTTTTTCTCCGCCGTTGCTTTCGTCATCGCTTCGTTTTGACTCTACGCTGTTTCTGTCCGCCACACCGGAAATCATATATTCCTGAGACAACGCTGTCACACTGAACACATATCTGGTGTTGTCTTCAAAGTATTTTTCCAGATTCAGCTCCTTCTGCTCCCCTTTTACCGTTCCGCTCGTCACATAAACAGGCTGGTCATCCAGGCGGTAAAGTTTCACCAAGTAGCCATAGGCGTTTTTCACCTGGTTCCAGGTAGCATTGGGGCCAGTCCAGCGCAGGCCGGTAGGCATATCCAATTTCGTATAATAGCAATAACAAGCCGTTTCAGCAGGATAGTCCTGAATCAGTTGGTTTGCCTCTTCCCCGTTGGCAGGAACTTTAGCCGAAGTGTATCCGCTGTCTGCTGCCGCAAGAGGAGTCACCGTAAAATAATAATCTCCAGAGCCATTGGAACAAATTGCCTCTGTAAAATCATACTCCGTACCAACAACATCCGTGGCTGTCGTGACCGCACTCAACTGCACATTCTCTGTAGGCTCCTCGGATTGCAGAAGTTCCCATAGAACGACAGTATATCGTTCTGCGTGTTCTACTGCGTTCCAAGTTGCTGTACCCATCAGAAGACCCGTTGCTTCGTCTATCTTCCATGCAACGTTTTCCGCTTTTTCCAGAGGTTTTTCCGGCTCCGTGGGCTCTCCCTCTTCTTTCTGCCAAGCCAGCACCGGATACCCGTTGTTCATGTTGCTGACGCTTTTCCATGCTCCCGGCTCTGACGTGCCGTTCAGGGTCTTGCTCATCTGCCGAAGTTCCTCTTCGCTGACCGCCGCTGTACCTTCGTGCTGGTCTTCTGTACCACCCACCAGATAGTAACAGTTAGTGGTATTTCCATAGCTACCCGGCCAGATTGCGCCGGCCTTTGTACCGGTTATAATGCCGACATTATAGCAGTTGATCCGTGTTGCAAAACTGCTGTCGTTGCCGCAAATTCCTCCGGCATAGCTGCCGCTGATATTTGCAGTATTATAGCAATCCTGAATCGTAAGGCCTTCATCGTCTTTTCCTACAATACCACCGGTATAACAGGAGCTACTGGTATTCGCTGCTGTTACCGCACCGCTATTATAGCAACTCGTCACGAAACTGTCTCTGCCATACAAACGGCCCACAACGCCTCCGGTCCAGTTACCGTTTCCTACCACAGTACCCGTATTGGCGCAGTTTTGCACTGTCACATTCTCTCCTGCCTGTCCCAGCAGGCCGCCTGTGTACGCACTGCCGCTGACCGTACCCTGGACCACTGTGTTTTGAATAACTGCATGTTTGGCATAGCCAAACAGTCCGGCATATTCTGCCCCTTCTACCTTCAGGCCGGAGATTGTGAAGCCCTGTCCATCAAAATTGCTTCCATAGTTGCAGGAATATCCCTTTCCAATGGGAGTCCACAAATTATCTCCCAGATCAATATTCCCATTTAATACAGCATGACTCTTCTGTGCATTGTCTGCGGACTGGTTTACAAAATCCGCCAGCCATGCCAGCTGAGCACCATTTTCAATCTGGAAAGGTGCCTCTGCCGTACCAGCGCCTTCCGGCTGTTCCAGCTCTTCTCCATCCCACTGGTCAGATGGATTCATGGTCACAGGAATAACCACGGCCTCTCCCGAAGCTTCAGAGATTGCAAGTGTTTGACTCACCTTGGCATAGCCTTTAGCCTTAACGGTGTAGGTGTACTCACCGTATGGCAGCGCAAAGCTACCATCTTCTGCCGCTTCCATTTCTCGCTGTCCGCACATTACCTGAATTGTGGGCACTGCTCCGCCGGGGTTTCCGTCCGCATAGGTGATCGCAAAGCTGGTATGTACCGTAGGGGCCGCTTCCAGATCGATTCTCTGTTCAACCGGAGAATCTGCCACCGTAATCGTCCCCGTTTGGGTCACTTTTCCAAAGGCTGATGCTTCCCAGGTATAGGTTCCTGTGGGCAGTTTGTAGGTCCATACTCCACAGTTTTCTTCCGTACTATGTTTACCGTTCAAAGCTACCTGTTCTTCGTCCTTCATGGTAACCTCTGCATCCGCCGGAGTTACCGAAAGGGTGACATCGTACTTTGGTGTTGTGTCCTGGAAGTGCAAAATAGGATAGCCGTCATTGACCGGCTCCAGCATATCCTTAAAGAAGCTTTCTCCAAGCTCTCCGGGGAAGGCACTGGATTTCATTTCCTGTTCTGTCTTAGCCTGTGCATTGGAATCCGTCCCCAGGGTATCCAAATAATACAGGTTTGAAACCTGTCCGGGAGACTTCATGCCAATGGCAGGCGCACTGTCCATTTGAGGATTTCGGATACTCCCAGTAGTATAGCAATTTTCCGCTATGGCATCTTTATCGTTCATATAACCTACGAGACCGCCGGCTTTGCTGACCTTCGCTTCTACAGAACCACGGTTGTAGCTATCTTGTAAACTGCCATCCCCATACATACAACCAATCAAACCGCCAACGGAATTTGCTCCGGTAACCGACCCTCGGTTTACACAGCTTTTCACACTGGAAGCGTAACTCCCGGACATGAGGCCTACTACACCGCCTACATTGTTGTTACCTGATACCGTCACCTCACTGATACAGTTTTCCACCGTGCCTGTTTTCTTCCAGGTGCTGCTCAGTTTTCCCACAATACCGCCGGTTCCGGAATTTCCGTTTCCTTTTACGGTGCCTTTGACGGTCAAATTTTTGACCGTTCCGCCGCTGACATAGCCAAACAGTCCCGGAATATCTGCTTTTTCATCCACATACAGTCCACAGACTTCATATCCCTGTCCATCCAGTGTACCGCTGAACTCACAGCCGTACCCATTTTTTCCGATTGGAGTCCAGACTTCATTTCCCAAGTCAATGTCTTGGGTCAGAACCGCCTCACAGTCTTTTGCTCGTCCGGCATTTACCTCCTTTGCCAGCCAAGCCAGTTCCGCACCACTACTGATTTGCCAGATTCCATCCGCATCTTTGGTGGGTTCCAGCAAATCGTCTGCTCCACCCCATGCTGTTTTTGCCGCCAGAATGGTGCTGGGCAACAGCGTGAGCACCATGGACAACGCCACGAGCAAACTTAAAATTCTTCTTTTCATACCTTTCCTCCTGTTCTGTTATCGATTCCGGATTATAAAAAATAGCCGCACCGGAACAGCTCCGGTGCGACCGTTTTTCTCGCAGCAACAGACATAGGCCCGCCTTCCCAATCATCGGAATGCGAGCAAGATTGAAGCATTGTCGGTATTCTGGCTCACGTCTTTCGGAATTATTCCAACGTTCATGTACCGCCTTCCCAGGTTTCCCCAGTGACTGGATCACTCCCTGTACACAAACTCCAACGTATACAGCAACGGGTATTGCTCCGGACTTTCACCGGATTCCCTAATCACCGCGCCTGAGGGGCTATCCTCAGTCTTTACGGGTGACACAATGCTTTCTATTCTATTAAAAATTGAACGTACTCCTATTCCTTCCAAAGAGTACAACTGGTGAATACTCAACGTTTTTATCTTAGCACAAAATTATTTCATTTACAAGCGTAGACCATTTGATATTTATTGTATAAACCTACAAAAAAATCACATTTTTTTATAACTATATCACAAGGTGTCCCCCAATCAGCAACCATTTTCCCAAAATCCCAATCCAAATCATACTACCATAAAGTTTCCTCTGTATGTCAAATAAAAGCGCAAGCCATTTCTTTTCCCAACAGAAAAAGTCTGCCGCAGAATGTAGCATTCTGCGGCAGGCCCTCGCTATTTAATTAAGGATTTTCAGTGTTCTCAGCGACCAGTTCAATGTACTCTGTAAGGACTTTAGCTACCTGAGCACGAGTTGCATTGCCCTGAGGCCGCAGGGTATTATTGCCCAAGCCCTCGATCAGGCCGACCTCACAAGCCCAAGTCATAGCCTCTACGGCGTACCGGCTCACAGAGTTGCCATCCACGAACTCAGTCAAATCGCCCTTTGCAGCAACTTCAACGCCGCTATACTTGGCGGCATAGCGAGCAAAGAAGGTTACCATCTGCTCACGAGTCACAGCCTTGTTGGGCTTGAAACAGGTATCCGTGATACCAGTTGTAATGTTATTCTCCACAGCCCAAGTAATGGCATCGGTGTACCACTTATTGTTTTCCACATCGTTAAAGTGCTTCGTGGCCTTCACGGAGGGAGAACCAGCCAAACGATACAGAACGGTAACCAGCTGTGCACGAGTCATATTGGCATCGGGAGCGAAGTGAGTAGCATCCACACCCTTCATATAACCCTCAACATAAACATTGTCAACATATTCGTGGTACCACTTGCTCTGATCCACATCAACAAAGTGAGCAGTGGGACAATCATGGTGAACCTCAATTTCCAGCTCTTCCTGAAGATCCGAAGCAGAATTGTTCACTTCCTCATGCTTCACGGTAACTTTGACGGTTTCGCCAGCTTCCTCAGTAGGCTTAAAGATCAGAGTTGCAACGGTGGAATCCATAGGAACAGCCGTCTCAGTAGCGTAAGCCACTTCTACAACGCCCTCAGAGGTAGTGGAAGCGAATGCCTCAGCACCGCCCTTTACGTCAACCAGAGTCATTTCAGCAGGATTATAGGAAACCTTTGCACGACCATTGGTAGCAGCTTCGGGAACAGTTACCTTCACGGTAATCTGATCGCCATTTGCCATGCCGCCGCTGAAAGGCACCATTTCGTCAACTGCATTGGTGCTACCATCGGCAACGACCTGGGGAATTTCTACCTTCTGGAACTCCTTGTTTTCAGGCTCTCTGACTGTCAGATTGACTCCGATGTCATTGCGCTCATTGACGGGATTCTCGGCATCCAGCTGCAGCAGACCGCAAACAGGCCAAACGCCATCACCGAAAGTACCCATGTTGTAAGTTCTTCCGCCGCCAGTCACGTCCATAACATTCAGTGTCATGTTGTTTGTGCCCTGGTTGAGAGCTGCCCAGTAGGCATACTGACCATCAAAGTACAGAGAGTTAAAGAAATAGGTATCGCTCTGCATGCCCATGTTGCCCAGCTCTGCACCATATCTTTCGTCGGTAACATAACGCACTTCGTCGCCTACAACCAAGTAGCCAAACAGGTAAGTATAGCCATGGGAGTCCACGATAATAAAGAAGTCAACCATGGTGTCAATACCTGCGGCCTCATCCTTATAAGGAACGGAATAAGCATAGCTTACACCCACGACGTCGAAATGCCACATGTGAATGTAGTTCAGCATCTCACCGGTATTCTTGTCCACAAACAGGATCTGAGGACCATAAGCCACAGCCAAGCAGCCGTCATACATATTGGGGGCATAAGTCATATCGAAGTAGCCAATTTCGCTGCTTCCGCCAACCTTTGTCAGCTCGAAGGTCTCAGGGTTCACCGTGTACAGGTCAGACACCTGGGTGTTGGGGTCCATGGTGCCAGCGTAGATTGTGCCATCGGGCAACATCGTAGCAGAGCCAAGAGGCTGTTCTGCGGGAGTGTCACAAATCTTTTTGTAATTTGTCAAATCGTTGGCCTTAAACTCACTCCACCAGACCTGGCCTTCCTCGTCCCACAGCAAGGCATTCAGCTTGGTATCCAGTTCCTTCAGCTCCAAAGTAGCTGTACCGGACACGGTGGGATCCAGCTTAGAAGTAGCAGTAATGGTAACAGTACCTGCTTTAAGTGCACTTACAACGCCGTTTTCATCCACTGTAGCCAGGTTCTCATCGGAGCTCTTCCAGGTGAGGGTCTTATCCGTGATGTTCCAAGGCCATACCTGACCTCTCATGGACAGCTTCTGACCAACGAGCAGCTCGTCATTATTGGGAGTAACCGTAACGCTTTCTACCTCTTCCACAGGGGTAAACTGGTTATTTTTGTTGTTGGGACGGATATACAGACCAGCCATGCGATTGACATACACATAGTAGTTGTAGGGCGTGCATTCGCCAGTCTCCTTGTTTACCTCCAGAAGGGTGGCAGGATAGGCCCAGAACAGCTTCCCAGTGTTGGGATCGAAAGCCAGACTGCTGACATAGGGTTCACCATAAATCTTATAGATACCGGTGTCGCCTACCTTGGTCATAGTGGGTTTCTCTGCGGTGATCTGCTCCAGTGTGAAGGTATACAGGATGCCTTCATCCGAATCGATGGTGTAGAAATTGCCCTTGTCGTCAATAGCCATGTTATGGCTTCTCTCGGGCATCTCGCCCAGAACTTCCATGGTGCCCATCCGCATATCAATGGAACACAGGTAAGGCTTTTCCATCTGATTGAGCTTGGAGAAGAACTGACCGTACAAGGTGTTATTTACAGGATTGTATGCCAGATCATTGAAATTGTTGATTAACCACTTGTTTTCCGGATCCAGCTTTGCCAGGTATTCAAAGTAGTTCAGGTCTTCCTCATCAGCCACATACAGTTCATTATTGTCTGTAACCTCAAAGACATAGCCATCTACATACTCAGCAGCTCTAGGAGCAGCCTTACCGGGGCATCCGCCCATTTCCTTCTGAGGCTGGTCATAGATAGAACCGGTACCATCGCTTTCCAGACCAACATAAGTTGTTACGCCCATGTTGTTCACATTGGAGTAATCAATAACGGTGAAATAAGGCAGCTCAGGCTCTTCAAGGCCCAAAGTGACCTCATAGGTGGCTGCGTTCCATGCGTAGTCATAAACAGCCACAATGAACTTCTTGCCTCTTAGGTCCTTAAGGTCCAGCTCAACCTCAACTTCCTTGTCAGCCTCCAACTGGTTGGGAGAAGCAGATTTCAGAATGGTATTGCCAGCACCGTTAAGCACTGCCACAGCGGCTACATACTGGTTGTCCTGTGCCGTAACACGCAGAGTGTTGGGCTTGGTTACATCCATAACAATGTCCTTGGCCTTAGGTGCAGTGTTATCGATGGTCACCTGTGTGGTGTAATATGCACCATCTTCCAGGGCATCATAGTTATAAGTGTTGTCATCATTACGATAGTAATTGGGAGCAACAGCCAAGGTGATTTCTACGCTGGTACCCTCAGGCAGCTTATTGCCCTTGGCATCGGTGCCATCCCAGTTAACCGGTGCGTTCTGTACTGCACCAATCCAAGCGTTGTTTGCAGCAGCGAAGAAAGCTGCGTTCACATCGCCTATCTTGATTTCTTTGTAGATCTCACCAGTCTTGACGTCGGTAACGGTGATCTTTGCATCACCAGCCTCACGGATCAGGGAGAAGTACTGATTTACAACCTTATGACCTTTTTCGGTGTTGATTGCATTGCGGTACTGGAGATACTCATTATCCCAAATAACGGGGTTGCCAGACAGATAGTATTCGGCATCCGTTCCACGGCTAATGGTCACGAAGTTGCTTTCATTGCCATGTACTGTCTGAAGGTAGGAAGGCTGCTTCATACCATAGGCATACTCGGCATAGGAACCCTTATCATACATGGAAGGCTCAGACCAGCTGCCGTAGTAGCCCAGAACAGGGATAGAATGCTGGGTGCCTTCGACACCCTCTGCATCAGCAATGCCATTTGCATAGACGAAAGCCTGCACATAACCACCGTTGGGGTTGTGCTCGTCCAGGAATGCCTTGGTCTCATCGGAGAGCTTCATGGTGACATCCACCTGAACCTGTCCGTTTGCAGGAACATTCACACATCTGGAGGACTTCAGCAGTGCCAGCAGATAGTGGGCATCGTAGGTATTGACCTTGCCATCGCCGTTTACATCGCCGGCAGCCTTCAGCTCAGTCTCGTTACCCAGAAGATACTCCAGAAGATAATCCGCATCCTGCTCGTTGGTCTTTCCATCGCCGTTCAGGTCGAAGTCCAACTCGTGGTCAGCAGCCTCTTTGCCATCGACCATAAAGGAGGTCTCACAGGTAGCATTACGGGTCAGTTTGTCCAGGTATTCATAACCGTCTTCGCCAGTAAATACATCCTGGAGGAACAGATCCGCACTGAGGGCATAGTCCTGAGCAGCGTCAGTCATGTTATGAATAGTGAAAGAGAAGTTGTACACGCCGGTGCGCTGAGGATCATCACCCAGCTCCACCTTAACCTTGCCGTCGGGCTGGCCGTCCACAATAATGTAGGACTTTGCAGCCACAACATCGTCGATTCTGGCAAGGCCGGAACCCTGATTCAGGATAGAATAGTAGTTGCCGCCGGAGGCATCCTCACGGAGAGGATCAGCGGTGGACATGTACAGGCTCTGTGCCAGAGTTCTGGGAGAAATGCCCAGCTTCTCAGCAATGCCAGTCTCACGGAAGTACTGTGCAGCCAGAGCGGTCATACCAGTGACCTGGGGAGCAGCCATGGAGGTACCAGACATATGTACGTACTGGTCGGTCTCCTGAGTCTGGCCTTCCACAGAGTAGATAGCACCGCCAGGTGCAGTGATTTCAGGCTTCATGCTCAGATCGTCAGGAACACCCCAAGAGGAGAAGCTACTCATGGTGTACCGACCCTCATGCATGACAGGGCTTTCTTCAGAGGTAATCGTCATCTTACCGGTGTAATAGATAACACCGGCTTCGGTGGTCTGCTGCGTGGAATATTCCTTGATTACAGCAGCATCTGCCTTGAGGATAGCGACGCAGGGATTGGTGTACTTGTAACCTGTGAGATCCAGTCCGATAGGGCCGTCGGTGTTGTTATAAATGATGGTTGCAGCAGCACCCAGAGATGCAGCAATATTGGCCTTGGTTACAAAGGTACTTTCACCGCGAGAGCAGAAAACAACCTTACCCTCCAGATCAATGCCTTCATAGTCTTCCTTGGCACCTATGCCGTCAATAAAGACGTAGTCGTACTCGGTACCAGTTTTATTAGTATCCAGCTCCCGGAAAGGAGTGTTCTTGAAATCAGTTTTCTCGTCATAGGCAATCTTCTTACCATCAACCTCAAAGGAATAGCCGTAGGTACCAGCATTCTCCACAGAGGCTACGGTAAAGGCGTTGGTGTAGGAGCCAGGAGAACCAACGGTATCCAGGGACACGTCCTCACTGTACAGATAACCAGAGCCAGTATTGTCAGCCCATGTGCCAGCGTTTCCAGCAGAAATGGAAACCACAATATCTGTCTTGGTCAAATAGCTCATGAGTTCTTCATAGACAGCACTGTCGGTATGAGGACTGCCGGCATTGCTGGAGCCCAGAGACAGGTTCACAACATCACAGCCCAGCAGGATCGCATCCTCAATGGCTGCCATGTAGTCAGACTCATAAGCACCGCCCTTTGCGCCAAAGACCTTCATGGTGATAAGCTGTGCATCGGGAGCTACACCCACCATGTGAACCGCCTCAGCTGCATCCACATAGGAACCATCCTTGGGGATGTAGCGGTTGGCAGTAGAAATACCAGCAACATGGGAGCCGTGGGCACTCATCTGATCTTTATCATGGGTCAGCTCCAAATTATTATCCACGTAGTTGTAGCCAAAGGACAGCTTCTCATTCATGTACAGATCAGAAGCTTTGATGGAAGGATTTATTTCATGTACATTCAGCTTATCCAGGACAGAGGCAATTTCGGCCTCATCCATAAGATTCAAGCTCTCCTTGTAATCTTCCACCGTCATCTGCTTCTCCTTGGCATTCTGCTCCAGGGAGTAAAGATAAGCACCACTGTCAAAGGACTGGTGATCCAAATCCGTGCCGGTATCAACGACAGCGATACGGGAGCCGGCACCGGTGTAGCCCTGAGCCCAGACAGGGCCACTGCCAATCATATTGCCGGAAGTGATCATCTGAGGATGAGCGGTTTCCTCTGTAGCCTGCTGAGGCTCATAAACCTTTTCCAGAACCACGTCCTTGACGCCGTCCATAGCCTTCAGCTCATCTAGCTTTCCATAGGGAACGTTAGCGGAAATCATATTGCCGACCAGGGTCATATTCCAGACCACGTCCAGCTGCTTTCCACCCAGAACCTTGTCAGAAATTTTCTGAGCCATGGTTTTCTGCTTGGTCATCAGAGAATCATTGTAGCGAACAGCAGCTTCATTCTGAGCAATGCCCACAACGGGGTAGCCCATCTGCACTGTAGGTTTGTCTTCCAGTACGATGGAAACACGAACCATATCGTTCGCATTGTGGCTGGGTTCCTTCTCGATCTGCGGAACCTCACGGTCGGACAGATCCAGAGAAACCTGGATGTCGGTTTCCTTCCAGCTGATGTCGGATGCGTTGACAGGGACCGCAAAACCTGCGACCATGGCAAGCACCAGCATCAAAGAAAGAAACCGTGCGACAAATTGCTTTTTCATTCTCATCTCTCCCGTAAAAATTTTTGCCCTATGGGGGGCTACCCTCTATTGAGTGGCAGAGCCACCAATATACAATATTATATGTTCGATTAGTCCACCACAAAGGGACAAATCTACCGCACTCTCTTAGTAAATCATTTGATCTATGGTTATAGTATACGATTTATTTTCAAAAATCAAGCATTTTTTAGTTATTTATCACATTTTTCTTAAACATAATATAAATGTTTTCACAGAAAAATCATTTATACGCCACACGGAGAATCATTTATTTTCTGATTCTTTCCCCCTTGTCCCAACTCCCACAAACTACTTTTTTATCCCAATGTTCCGAAGATCACTAAACTCGCTGTGCTATAAAGTCCCATTACAAATCCAGTTGTGACCCATTTACGTAGATTGCCAACACATAGTTCCTGCACTCTGAAAGCTCAAAAAAACTGAGCTACTTCTGTAATTGAAGCAGCTCAGTTTCTTTTGATCGATACTTTCTTTTAGATTGTCTATCAGATATTAAATACAGATTATAATGCTACAAGGTGTTTTCCAGTTGGTCTGCTACGCTTCCCGGTTTAGGACTTTATAAACATAATCCATATCCACACTGTTCCGCACTGCATCCGCCAGCTTGTCATATTGCTGTTCCTTGTATGCACGGGGATCGTCCGAGGTTGTGCCACAAAACTCCATCCTCTTTTGTATGCAAACCGCTTTCAAAATGGCATCCGCTATCCTTGGAGCATCAAAAATCCCATGGATATAGCTACCATAGACGTTCTTGTTATTATTGAGAGGCGGAAGTTCTTCTCCGCTTCTTCCCATGTGAATTTCATATCCTTCATAATTCATTCCGTTCAATGCGGATAACATTCCCGAAACGGCTTCAAAAACTCCCCTCACCTGCATCTGAACCTTTTCCCCACGAAACACCGTTTCCATATTCAGAAGCCCCATGCCTGCAATTTCCGATACATGAGCGGCCTCCACTTGGTCCGGGTCCAAAATTCTGCGGCCCAGCATCTGATAGCCGCCACAGATTCCAAAAATCAGGATTCCCTCTGCTGCCGCCTTTTGAATCGCAGATTCCAGACCATTCTGACGAAGCCAAACCAAATCCGAAATGGTGCTCTTCGTGCCGGGAAGAATCAATATGTCTGGTCGATGCAGGTCCTCTACCCGCTCCACATATCGAACCGACACCGTTTCATACCGTTCAAAGGGACTGAAATCCGTAAAATTGGAGATGTGAGGCAGGGAAATGACTGCAATATCCAGAAGCTTTCTTTCCGAATTTCTGGAAAATCGCTCTGAAACACAGTCTTCTTCATCAATATCCACATTGATATAGGGAACAACTCCAACCACAGGGACTTTACAAAGCTCCTCCAGAATGTGGAGACCCGGCTCCAAAATGGAGCGGTCCCCTCGGAATTTATTCACAATGGTTCCCTTGATTCTGGCCTGTTCCTCCTCTTCCAGAAGAGCAATTGTCCCATAGAGCTGTGCAAACACACCGCCACGGTCAATATCTCCGGTCAAAAGGACCGGAGCATCCACAGCCTTTGCAAGACCCATGTTTACAAGGTCATCTTGCTTCAAATTGATTTCGGCAGGGCTTCCGGCTCCCTCAATCACAATAATGTCATGTTCTTCTGCAAGGGATTGATACGCTTCCATAATAATTGGAATATATTCCCGCTTTCTGTTGCAGTACTCCATGGCACGCATATTGCCCTGCACCACACCATTGACGATTACCTGGCTGCCCACATCTGCGGCAGGCTTCAGCAAGATGGGATTCATCCGGACATCCGGCACAATTCCGACAGCCTCTGCCTGGACCACCTGCGCCCTTCCCATTTCTCCGCCTGTTTCGGTGATAAAAGAGTTCAACGCTATATTTTGGCTTTTGAACGGTGCAACACGGTATCCATCCTGTTTGAAAATCCGACACAAGGCCGTACAAAGCAGGCTCTTTCCGGCATTGGACATGGTGCCCTGAATCATAATATTTTTAGCCATAATAACTCCTTATATATGTATAATATATCGTTTTTGCAGCAATTTTCTCTGGAAATTTTACCGGATTTTCGGTTCTTCTTATTGCCTCATTGGATTACAAAGTACTTAAATTTCTCTTTTATTTTATTGACAGGCAGAATCCATGTCAACCCTGTTATCCGGATTGTTAATCCAGCCTGTTCTGCATCCTGCCCGATTCCCATAATTTGCAATTTCTTCTACAAAATACAACTGATTTTTCAATTTTGTTCTTTACTTTTTGAGGCAAAGCTGATAGCATAAAGACACAAAAGTGAATACCAATCCAGTTGCCGTGTTGCAGATTGTATGCTAGGAAATTCAAACCGACCAGAGCCGTCGTACCTCCACTATAGTCCAGGCAGATGGCTCCCGTAGTACCCCACCAGTCCGAGGAACCTCTGCAAATCAGGTACTTGCAAGCTGGATGGACCATTGCTCTTAGGTGGAGAGTATGGCACTGGAATATACATTGCTTCATGTGTGAAACCACCTCTCTGTGAGGTGGTTTTTTGTTTGAATGGATTGCGGCTCATTCGGACGTTCTATGCTCCCACCCTATTTCTGTGGTTGCTTGCGGTATGCGGCATAAGGAGGATTTTATGAAAAATACCCAGGCGGTTTTAGTGGTTTCCTTTGGCACAAGCCATTTGGATACCCTTCAAAAAAACATTGCCGCCATAGAGCAAACCATTGCCGAGGCCCTTCCGCAATTTGCACTTCGCCGTGCATTTACCAGCAGCATGATTCTGAAAAAGCTTCAAAACGAGGAGCATTTGCAGATTGATACTGTGGTACAGGCATTGTGCCGACTGGAAGAAGAAGGATATACCCACGTGGTCATTCAACCCACCCATGTACTCCACGGAGAGGAGTATTCCAAGCTCTGCCGTGAGGCGGCTCCCTTTTCCCAAAGGCTTTCCATATTTATGGGAACCCCTTTGCTTACCTCCAAGCAGGATTATGACCGAATTGCCAGAGCCATTGCCACAGAGATTCCCCCACCAGCGTCGGACGAAGCCATTGTATTTATGGGACATGGTACTGCACACCATGGCAGTGCCGTCTATGCCCAGTTGGAATCCATCTTGCATGATCTGGGGTGGAATCGGGCCTTTATCGGAACCATGAACGGCGATTCTCCGTTGCCGCAAGTCATCGACCAATTGAAAAAAAGCCCGCAAATCCACCGGGTTCGTCTGTATCCCCTTATGGTTGTAGCCGGACGTCATGCAGAAAAAGATATGGCCAGCCCTCAAAAAGACTCCTGGTGTTCCCAACTTCAGGCCCAGGGATACGAGGTATCTTGTGTGCTGCGTGGGTTGGGAGAGTATGCCAGTATACGGGCTCTGTTCGCCCAACACGCTCAATGCGCCCTGCCTCTGGTATAGCCTAAAATACTTTTTATTGACAATTTCTTTGCAATTCGGTATAATGTAATCGATTTAAAGAATTAACTTATATAGTGCCGCTGATGATTGTACGTCTACATATGTACAGCGGAGAATAGAGAATTTGGTTCGACCCTAGAACGGTACCGCCACTGTAATCAGTGAGGCTGCACACAGGACGAAACGCCGGTAGGATTCTTCCCCACCGTGTGTATGCCAGAGATTCATAAAATCAGGAGGCCCGCTTCATGGAATCATTGCCAGACTTTCTATCTAAGATCGGTTGGGTAATATTGTGTACGCAGAAAACGGCTGCGGCAGTTTTACACTGCCTCGGCCGTTTTTGTGTAATTGCTCCATCAAGGATGAACGCCGCTCTTTTCCGCTGTAATCGTCGAGGAAGAAGGATAAATTATGAATATTGTTATGTCCGGATTGGAGCACAGCCTGGTATCCATTGATCTGCGTGAACGGCTGTCCTTCACCAAACTTCAAGCAGAGGAAACGCTGCGAAAGATTCGGTCATTCCCTCAAGTGTCGGGATGTGTCCTCATTTCCACCTGCAACCGCACCGAGCTGTACCTTTCCTGTACAGCAGACGCAAATCCCGGACAGTTGCTGTGTGAAGCAGCCGGGGAGGAATACGGCCCCTATCAAACCGCATTTGTTACACGGGCCGGAGAGGATGCCATCCACCACCTGATGGAGGTAGCCGCCGGACTTCGCTCCCGAATCTGGGGCGAGGATCAAATCATTTCTCAGGTCAAGGGTGCTATTACTATGGCACGGGAAGTCAAAGCGACAGACCCGATTCTGGAAACTCTGTTCCGCTCCGCCATTTCCGCTGGAAAGGAAGTGCGGACACAGGTGCATCTCACTGCTCTTCCCACCTCTGCTGCAAGCATGGCAGTAGAGCTTCTTGAAAAAAAGCTTACGACCTTGAAGGGAAAACGTGCCATTGTAATTGGTAACGGAGAAATGGGTCGGCTCTCTGCATCGCTTCTACAAAAGGCTGGCTGCAATGTCAAGGTAACCTTGCGTTCCTACCGCCATGGTGAGACTGTCGTCCCTCCCGGCTGCGGTGTGGTTTCCTATGACGAACGCTATCAACACATGGATGGAATCGACCTGTTAATTTCTGCAACCACAAGTCCCCATTACACCGTAACCGCTTCCCATATTGCTGCCCTATCGACGCCCCCCTCTATTCTGGTAGACTTGGCAATTCCCCGTGATATTGAGCCAGAAGTGGGGAAAATGGAGGGCGTCACCTTATATAATGTAGATGATTTAGGAAATTGCGGCGAAAATCGTACGGTTCCTCCGGAAGTAAGCGAAATTCTCAAAGCACATAAAGAGCAGTTTTATCGTTGGCTCAATTATAAGGACTGCCTCAGCTCTTTAGAAGGTCTCAAGCAGGCAATTTGTGAGCGGCTGCTCACAAACAAGGGACTGGAATCCGGGCTCAGTGAGGCTGACATCATTGAATTGTCTGTAGACAAAACCGTAGACCTTTTGGTCAGCGGCTTTGCCCAGCATATTACGGCAGACACTTTGAGCCGATGTGAACAAAAGATACGCTCCCACACAACCGGACGCCCGGTGCTCTTCTGAAAGAGGGGGTTCTATGAATCTGGAATCCTATCGTTTTCCCCTGTTTGTGGATTTGCATGGACGAAAAGCCGTGGTTGTAGGCGGCGGTAAAATTGCACTCCGCCGGGTACAAATCCTACAGAGTTTTGGGGCGGAGGTCACCATGATTGCACCTCACTGTACATCGATTCCGGAAGGTGTCACCTACCTCTGTCGGCCCTATGCCAAAGGCGATCTATCCGGTGCATTTCTGGCCGTTGCCGCCACAGATAATCGAGTGGTCAATCAGCAGGTGGGGCAGGAAGCCAAAGACGTCAATATTTTTGTCAGCGTAGCAGACCGTCGGGACGAAAGCACATTCTTTTTCCCGGCAATCTGTGCAGGAAACGGTCTTGTGGCAGGTGTGGTGTCGGAAGGAGATGCTCACAAGAAAACGGCACAAGCTGCCAAAGCAATCCGGAATCTATTGGAGGATATGCCATGAAAACCATTCGTGTCGGAAGTCGAGAAAGCCGTTTGGCCGTGATTCAGAGCAATATGGTCATTCAGGCAATTCAGCAAGCGCACCCCGAATATCATGTAGAACTTGTAACCATGAAAACCACCGGTGACAAAATTCTGGACCGTACACTGGATAAAATTGGTGGAAAGGGCCTGTTTGTCAAAGAATTAGATGTGGCACTGCTGGATGGACGGGTGGATATTACCGTACATAGCAGCAAGGATTTGCCCATGGAGATTGATCCCCGTCTGCCTTTGGTTGCCTTTTCCCATCGAGCCGATCCCCGTGACGTTCTGGTTCTTCCCAAAGGAAAAACCACCCTTGATTTTTCCAAGCCCATTGGCTGTTCTTCTCTTCGCCGTCAGCTTCAGCTTCGCTCTATTTATCCGGAGGCCGATATTCAGCCCATCCGTGGCAATGTGCTGACAAGACTGGAAAAGTTAGATCAAGGGCAGTATTGTGCACTGGTTCTGGCCGCAGCCGGACTATCCCGACTGGGACTGGAAGACCGTATCAGCCGCTATTTTTCCACAGAGGAACTTCTTCCTTCCGCCGGACAGGCCATTCTGGCCGTACAGGCTCGAGCCGGCGAAGATGTTTCCTTTCTGTCGGATTTCTCAAACTTGGACAGCCGGGATTGTCTTATGGCAGAGCGAGCCTTTATTCGCACTTTAGGTGGCGGATGTTCCTCCCCGGTTGCCGCCTATGCCACCATTCATGCAGATACCATTACCCTCAAAGGAATGTACGTTACACAGGAAAATGCACTGTATTTTGAAACGGTCTCTGGGCCACGAGAGCAAGGAGAAATCCTTGGAGAGGCCCTTGCACAGGAAATGAGGAGGAAATATCAATGGGACAAGTGATTTTAGTCGGTGCCGGCCCCGGCGATCCCGGCCTTTTGACCATCAAGGGACGGCAGGCCATCGAGTCGGCAGAGGTTGTAGTATATGACCGTCTGGTAAGTCAGGCCATTCTGGACATGATTCCCCCTCAGGCAGAGCGAATCAACGTTGGAAAAGAAGCCAGTCACCACATCATGCCTCAGGAGCAGATCAACGAGCTTTTGCTGGAAAAAGCCCGCTCCGGCAAGCGTGTCGTACGTCTGAAAGGCGGTGACCCCTTCTTGTTTGGCCGTGGCGGAGAAGAGCTGGAATTGCTGGCACAGCACGGGATTCCGTTCCAGGAGATTCCCGGCATCACCTCTGCCATCGCCGTTCCGGCCTATGGCGGTATTCCCGTTACGCATCGGGATTTCTGCTCTTCCCTGCATATTATCACCGGTCATCAGCGGGCCGGGAAGCCCCTCAATATCCCCTTTGATGCACTGGTAAACACCAACGGAACCCTTGTATTTCTCATGGGAGTCAGTGCGCTTTCCAACATCTGCGCCGGTTTGTTAGAGGCAGGTATGGCCCCGGATATGCCTGCCGCCGTGGTGGAGCGGGGAACCACTCCCGCACAGCGGCCCATTTTGGCCACGGTCTCCACCCTTCCTGCTGTGGCGGAAGCCGCCCAGGTGAAAAGCCCTTCCATTATTATTGTGGGAAAGGTTTGCTCTTTATCTCCACAGTTTGACTGGTTTGACAAGCTTCCCCTGAAGGGCCAAAACATCATTGTGACCCGTCCAAAGGAGCGGGCTGGTACTCTGTCCAATCGTCTGCGGGCCTTGGGCGCAGAAGTAACGGAGTTTCCCTGCATCGAAACCGTTCCCTGTATTCCCTGTGAAGAGCTGGATTTGGCTGTGGAGCATATGGATTCCTATGAGTGGCTGGTATTTACAAGCCCCGCTGGTGTTTCCACCTTGATGGACTTACTGTTCCGAACCGGACGAGATGTGCGTGCGTTGGGCCGTATTCGGATTGCAGCCATTGGCCCCGGAACGGACCGAGAACTGCGTAAGTATGGACTTCACGCCGACCTCATTCCGTCCGTTTATGACGGTGCCCATCTAGGGGAGGCTCTGTGTCAGTCCCAACCCAAAGGCCCCATTCTCATTGTTCGGGCGCAGTTGGGCACCCCGGCTCTCACGGATGCCTTAGAGCAGTGCCACATTCCCTTTACGGACGTTCGCTGCTATGAAACACGATACCCCAATTCCGAAGCTGCGACCATTCGCAGTCTGCTGGAACAGGAAACTCCCCCTATTGTGACGTTCACAAGTGCCTCCACCGTCACAGGTTTTGTGTCCGCTTTGGGAAATGCAGACTATTCTCGAATCACTGCCGCCTGCATTGGAGCCCAAACGGAAGCGGAGGCAAAAAAATACAACCTGCACACCATTACCGCCAAAGAAGCAACCATTGAGTCGCTGATTGAACGGATTACGGAAGGAGTATAATATGGAACTTGTACACAGACCCCGTCGTCTGAGAAATGGCGATGTTCTGCGGCGTATGTGCCGTGAAACCAGACTTTCCGCAGACAGTCTCATTTATCCCATTTTTGTGGAAGAAACACTGTCCGGAAAGCAGCCCATCGACTCTCTGCCCGGTCAGTATCGCTATGGTCTGGATGCCATAGAAGAAGGAATCGCCCAGTGTGTGGATGCCGGAGTCAATCGCTGCATCCTTTTCGGAATTCCTGCTCACAAAGATGCCCTTGGCTCCTCCGCTTGGGACTCCAACGGAGTCATTCAGCAGGCCATTCGGAAAATCAAAGCAAAATTCCCGGATTTTTATGTGATTACCGATGTATGTATGTGTGAATACACAGAACACGGACATTGTGGTGCTCTGTGCGGTCACGAGGTAGACAACGATCAAACTTTGGAGCTGTTGGCAAAAACCGCAGTGTCCCATGCCGCAGCAGGTGCCGACATGGTGGCACCCTCCGACATGATGGATGGTCGTGTCGCTGCCATTCGCCGTGCGTTGGATGAGGCGGGATACAAAAATACTCCCATTATGGCCTATTCTGCCAAATACGCCTCTGCATTTTATGGCCCCTTCCGGTCTGCCGCCGGTTCTGCCCCCTCCTTTGGGGACCGCAAAGGTTACCAGATGGACCCCCACAACCGGAAAGAGGCACTGAAAGAATGTGCTTTGGATGTGGAAGAGGGTGCAGACATTATCATGGTCAAGCCCGCTCTTTCCTATCTGGATATTATCCGGGAATGTTCCGATGCTTTTGACCTTCCCATGGCTGCCTACTCGGTCTCCGGAGAATACGCCATGATTAAGGCCGCAGCACAGGCCGGTTTGGTGGACGAATACAAAATTATGTGTGAGTCTGCCCTGTCTATTTTCCGTGCAGGTGCCAATATTCTGATTACCTATTACGCAAAAGAACTGGCAGAAGCCATTCGGAAGGGAGATATTGGATAATGGACGATTCTTCTACTCTGTTCGCCCGGGCAAAGCAGGTGCTTCCCGGCGGCGTCAACAGCCCGGTCCGGGCTTATCGTGCCGTGGGCCTGACCCCTCGTTTCATTGCAAAGGCCGATGGTGCCTATATCTGGGATGTTGACAATCATAAATATATTGACTATGTCTGTTCCTGGGGTCCCATGATTCTGGGACACAACCACCCCATCATTCGGGAAGCCGTTGAAAAAGCAATTATGGACGGTCTTTCCTTTGGTGCTCCGACTCAAAGAGAAGTGGAGATTGCCGAACTGATGACCCAAATGGTTCCCAACATCGAAATGGTGCGTATGGTGAACTCCGGCACAGAAGCGGTCATGTCCGCCCTTCGTCTGGCTAGGGGTGTCACGGGTCGGGACAAAATCATCAAGTTTGAAGGCTGTTACCACGGCCATAGTGACTGCATGTTGGTCAAGGCCGGTTCCTCTGCTATGGCTGGCGGCTGTCCGAATTCCGCCGGTGTCCCCGTTGGAACCGCAAAAGACACCTTGACAGCACAATATAACGATTTGGAAAGCGTACAGCGTCTGTTTGATGAAAACCCCAATGAGATTGCCTGTATTATCGTGGAACCTGTAGCTGCCAACATGGGCGTTGTAGGCCCGCAGCCCGGTTTTCTGGAAGGTCTGCGGAGCATCTGCGACAAAAACGGCGCACTTCTGATTTTTGACGAAGTCATTACCGGTTTCCGTCTTGCTAAGGGCGGTGCTCAGAGCTATTTCCATGTCCGAGCCGACATCATCACCTTCGGTAAAATCATCGGCGGCGGTATGCCGGTAGGTGCCTACTGCGGCAGCCGGGAGCTTATGGAGCACGTTGCTCCCTGTGGCCCCGTCTATCAGGCAGGCACTCTGGCGGGAAATCCCGTTGCGATGGCTGCTGGTCTTGCACAGCTCCACTATTTGAATGAGCATCCGGAGGTATATACCGAAATTGAGGCCAAAGCAAACACACTGGCCTGTGGGATGCGTCAGGCTGCCGCAGAAACCAATGCCAGAGTTCAAATTAATCAGGTAGGAAGTCTGGTTGCCCCCTTCTTCACACCGGATTCTGTGGAATCCTTTACGGGAGCAAAGCGCAGTGACCTGAAGAAATACGCTGCCTACTTCGGTCAGATGCTGGAGCGTGGCATCTATCTGGCCCCTGCCCAGTTTGAGGCAATGTTCGTCTCCTTTGCCCATACCCAGCAGGACATTGAGGAAACCATTGCAGTGGCGAAAGCGGTTTTCAGCACCTTGTACGCATAAAAATAAGACAGGCACTACCAACTTAGGTTGATATGTACCCCCTTTGCTGGACATCCAGTAAAGGGGGTATTTTCGTGCGCTA
>CAUWEI010000039.1:0-26774 GCA_963557675.1 uncultured Oscillospiraceae bacterium
GCCCGATTCGGGACCTCTGAATTTTAGTCGGGGCCATTTTTGTACAGCCCCATTTCTTATGGTTTCAGTATTGCCTGTTAAGCTTTTTTGATTGCCTTGATAATGGAAGAGGGTTTCGGCGTTGTACCATAGAGCAGGACACCGACACGATAGATTTTAGCGGCAATGACACCGACGCCGATTGCAGAGCCAATCAGGATGGCGATGGAGAGGATGATTTCATAGACCGGGACGGTGCTCATGGCCAAACGGGTAAACATTGCCATGGGGGAGGTGAAGGGAATGAACGAACATACCTTCATCAGAACGGTATCCACATTACCGGAACTCATAGAGAAGATGACCACAAGGAATGCAATGATGAATACCATGGTGATGGGCATAACCGCCGTGTTGATGTCTTCCAGCTTGGAGGCGGTGGAACCAATTGCACCATACATAAAGGCGTAGATAAAGAAGCCGAGAATGAAGAACACCAGCATATAAAGGAACAAATCGATGGGCGTATCGAAAATGGAGGAAACAATGGGGTTTTCTGCCCAATATTCCTTGTTCAGATTGAAGCAAAGCAGAGCAGAGCCGAAAACGGCCACCAACTGAATCAGACCGGTAATGCAAGATGAACCCATTCTGTGGGCTGTAGAAAATGGCATCACAACAGGTATCACCGAAACACAGTTTAAGCCGGAATCAACCTGCACCCGTGGCCAAATTGTGACCTTCCTGTGGCGGTTCAAGAATGAACCTGCACCCAGCGACACGGATACAAGCTTCGTTGATGTTGCTCCCTCCAGATATTACACAGAAGCCGTTGCATGGGCTGCGGAGAACAAAATCGTAGATGGCATTGGCGGTAATCGCTTTGCACCGAGCCATGTCTGCACCCGTGGTCAGATTGTGACCATCCTGTTCAGAGCAAAGGACATTGCCCCCAACGCCTGATTTACAGGAGAACAACAAGAACCTCTGATGGAGGATAACAAAATATTTTGTACTGGGTCCCAGAAATGGGGCCCAGTTTTTTATGCAATTCCCTCAAGTCAGTTGTGTTAAGCAACAAATGGGAAAATAGGGGTATATTTTCCAAGTCCACGTGGAAAACTGGTCAGGAGGTGAGCATATGCTTTTGACCATAGTAAGAACAATGATCCTGTATTCCACGCTGATTTTATCGGTACGGCTCATGGGAAAACGGCAGATCGGGGAAATGGAGCCGGTGGAATTTGTAGTAACGATGTTGATTTCCAACTTGGCTTCCATCCCTATGCAGGATATGGGAATTCCTCTTGTATGGGGCATTGCTCCTATTTTGACCGTTCTGGCATTCCAGTTGATTCTTGCTGTGCTGTCTATGTGGAATGTTCCATTTAGAAGGATGCTTTGCGGAAAACCGGTGATTCTCATTGGAGAAGGAGTTATCAACCAACGCAATCTTATCCGGACCAGAATTACGCTGGACGAATTGACAGAGCACCTGCGCCAACGGGAGGTTTTAGACCTTTCCACGGTACAGTATGCCATTTTGGAAACCAATGGCCAGATTTCGGTTTTTCTCTATCCGAAATATGCCCCGGCTTCTGCGGCAGAAGCTGGGATTGAGGTGAAACAACAGAGTATTCCGGTTACGATTATTTCCGATGGCATATTGTTAGAGGAGAATCTGAGCCTTGTGGGAAAAGATCGGAACTGGCTCATGGAAGTGCTCCGAAATAAGAGATGTACGTTGTCACAGACGTTTCTTCTCACGATAGATGGACTGGGGAAAATCTTTTTTGTGCGAAAGGAGAAAGGAATATGAAACATCTGGCGTTGGGACTTGGAATTTTAGCTGTCTTATTCAGCTTAGGGCTATGGTCTCAGGCGAAGGTGACACAGGCTACGGAAGAGGTAGCACAGGCACTGGAACAGGGCCAGGTGGAAAAGGCAAAAGAACAGTGGGATGCTCACTATGGCTTTCTGGCTTCTTTTCTGGAACATAGGATTTTGGATGAGGTAGACCAGAGCTTTGATGAGCTGGAACATGGAGAGGACGTTCAAAAGTTGATAAAACTGGTGCGTAAGATCCAAAAGGAGGATCGTCTGACCTATTATAATTTGCTTTCGTGCAATGTATCTAAAAATCTATGGAAAAGATTGGAAGGGTAACATGCTAAATTCTTATACTTTTCTCTTGCCAATTTGTGAAATTGTGAGATATAATAAAAAAAAGGCGTTTTGCTCCGGAAGTGGAGCATTGCGCCTTTTTAGAATTGGAGGACGAAATATGCTGAATTTAGTAAAGCTTCCTGTTCGGAAAAGCAATGTGGCTCTGCGTGTGTGCAAAGGACATTTTGTTACCAACCACAGTCACATCAACTACTACATCGATGTCACCTTCCAGAAATCCAGACTGAGCGAGGCACAAGCTACGGCAAAGGCGATGGTAAAACAGTATGTGAATACCACCATTGTGGATACCATTCTGTGCCTGGACGGGATGGAGGTTGTGGGTACCTGTTTGGCCGAGGAACTGACCAAAGAGGGCTTCATGTCCATCAATGCACACCAGACCATCTATGTAGTGACCCCAGAAACCAGCAGTGAATCCCAGTTGTTCTTCCGAGAAAATCTCTATCCCATGATTAAAGGGAAGCATGTCTTGATTCTGATGGCCTCTGCCACTACCGGTATCACCATCAGCCGCAGCATGGACTGTGTCCGATACTATGGCGGCATTGTGGCAGGTGTCTCTGCCATTTACAGTGCCCGGGATACGGCCGAGGATGGAACCCCCATTCACGCCCTGTTCCATGTTTCCGACCTCCCGGATTACGCCAGCTACAGCGCACATAACTGCCCCATGTGCAACAGGGGCGAAAAGATTGAAGCTTTGGTCACTGGCGGTGGCTACTCTACATTATAATCCTGCGGTTATAAGAAAATCGCCTTTTCAATAACAATCGGATCACATGAGGTGCTGCAAATGCGGCACCTCATTTTTATGCTTTCCTCTTTCCGGTTCGCTCCATTATAGAAAAAAGGCGCTATGCTCCTGGGGACGAAGCATAACGCCTTTTGAAATGGGAGGACAAAGTGGGCTGAATCTTGAAATTTATTCCAGTCTCACCAACTTCATCAATCGAGATGCAGTTCTTCTATGTCCTCAATCAAGGTGCGAATTTCAAGAGAAGCTTCCACAAAGCAGGACACCAGCATCACAAGAAAGACCACGCCAATGCATAGCAAAGCTCCTTTTGCTGCGGTCTCTATCGCAACGAAGTTAGAAAAAATATCCAATGGAATCCTTCCTTTCAAAGTAAGATATTTTACGCATGACTTTTTATCGGCAGACCCAAAGATTTAGTATCTGGTCTTGAATTTTTTCGTAATCCCACAGCATTTCGGATCGAGACTTACTGAAGGGGTCGTTGATTTTGATTTTCCCCTCTGTATAGTCGGTCATTACAATAAAGTGGCCGGTTGTTGTGAAATCTCCGGGGCCCATGATACAGATGATGGGATTTCCTTCCTTCAAATTTTGGACAATTCGGTTTTCATCCAGTGGAAGTTCCTCTACGTCCAGCCCTAATTTTTCTCCCCCCTCAGAGATGAGAGCCCATGCGCTGCCGCTTCCGGAAACGCTATATCCATTATCTTTGCTAAATTCCGCAATATAGCGGGGGGTATACTCCGGGTTGTCAAGAAGGTAGATGCTTACCATAGATAGACAGGTGGGACCGCATCCGGTTAATCCCATGGGGCCACCAGAATATGGGGTGTATCCCCACCGTTCGTCCCATTGCAACAGCAGTGGAACTGTATCGGTGCCTTGATATTCGCTCAAATCAATTTCCGGCAGCTCATCTTTTTTTAGCGGGTAATTCAGTACGAAGTCTTCCAGTTCCGGATTCCGTTCCGCAGACTCCAATAGTTCATCCGGCCAATCGCTCATCTGTAAATTGTGTTCATCCGCAAAAGCCTCTAAGGTTTTTTGAAATTCTGGATTCTGAAGGACATAGGGTGGTGTATTCCGGTCCATACCGATTAAGTTCTTCAATGGAGAAAACTGTATGCAGACATAGCCAATCACAATGGCGGCAAATGCCATTAAAAGGTATTTTAGTCCACGATGTGTACGCTTCTTACGATGCAAAGCTTTTTCTCTTGCCATAAGTATCACTCTCCATGTTTGTTTTAACCGAACCCAATCCACTTGTTTTGATACTGTAATTATACCAATTATGTGGATGTGGTTTCTTTGTTTCCTCCAAAGGTATCATACTTTTTTCCTGCGGAATTTCTTACGATTTTCCTACGAAGCGGAGTTTCCTTATAAGACATCCGTGCTTTTAATAGCAGCGATCAGAAGCACGGATATAATTTTACTTCAATGTGGGAGTTTTTATTGCGTTTTTTAAGCGAGTGGAATGGTTACTTCAAATTCGATGATTTCATTTTCACTTCGGGCGGTAATTGTACCGTGATGATGCTCGACGATTTCCTTCGCAATGGCAAGCCCTAAGCCTGCACCACCGCTTTTTGAGCTTCGGGCTGTATCCAGACGATAAAATTGCTCAAAAATGCGACCAAGCTTTTCTGGCGGAATGGTATTTCCATTATTTTGGAAGGTAATATGCAGGTTGTTGTTTTCCGGTACGGCACGAATACGAATGGTTCCGCCAACAAAACTGTAATTCACGGCGTTTCGCAGGAGATTATCAAAAACACGCTGCATCTTATTTACATCGCATTTTACCATTGTGTCCGGAGCAATTTGGAGGATACATTCTAAGTTTTTCTCTAAAAGCATAGGCCGGAATTCATAGGTAAGCTGTTCCAGCAGACGAGTTAAATTCACTCTGCTGTATTCCAGTGTGATTTCAGAGAGATTAAATCGTGTGATTTCAAAAAATTCATTGATTAGCTCTTCCAGCCGCTCTGCTTTTTCCAGAGAAATGGACAGATATTTTTCCCGCAACTCTTCCGAGATTTGGTTTTCATCGTGCAGAAGTGTTAAATATCCGATGACGGAAGTGAGCGGCGTTTTCAGGTCATGGGCCAAATAAACCACCAGATCATTTTTGCGCCGCTCCGCCTCTTTGGCTGCTCTCACGCTATTCAATGCCTTTTCACGCACCAGATTCAATTCGTTTTCCATGTACGAAATTGCATCGGATAAGACGATTGGCTCACTGGTTGGAGCGGCCAACTGTTTGGCTGCCAGTTCCACCTCGTCCAGATAGTGAAGAAGCTTCAACACAAAACGGATAGCAATCAGCAGCCAACCGCCTAAAAGCACGACTGTGGTGGAAAAGACAAAATACAGCTAAATCGATTTTTTGGGATGCAATGCAATGTAAGGCATCGGTACCATTGTAAAATTTATGCACGATGTAACCATCGTTTTTGAGGTAGACCTCAAGCAAATCTGCAATTTCTTTTTCATCATCTACAATTAAAATGTGTTCATTCATAGGTTATCGGAACTCCTTATTTGGATTGGCCGGAAACGCTTCCAGACTGTCTTTGAAATCATAGTTCACATATTTTACTTGCGCCCACAGTATATCAAAGCCCATGGGAAAAGGTTCGCTCTCTAAATTATACCATTTCAACCTCCGTTTGTAATGACAATTCTCTCATCTATTGCCCCATGCGGTTTCGACTGACAGGGAGAAATGAAGGTGGTACAATCCATCATAGACGATTTGGGGGAGGTACGAAAATGTTGGAATTGTTTGTTTTGGCCCTTGGGCTGTCTATGGATGCCTTTGCGGCGGCAATTTGCAAAGGTCTGGCGATGAAAGAAGTTACAAGTCGGCAGGGTGTTTGGGTGGGGCTTTGGTTTGGAGGCTTTCAGATGCTGATGCCTCTACTTGGGTTTCTGCTGGCAGATTCATTTACAATTGGAATGGCTTCTTACTCCCACTGGATTGCATGTTTCTTTTTGTGTATGATTGGTGTTAATATGATTCTGGAGTCGTTCGGCAAGGAGGAAGAGCCGGTGTCCGCAGACTTGGACTGCAAATCAATGCTGCTATTGGCAGTGGCCACCAGCATTGATGCTCTGGCGGCGGGTATTTCTTTGGTGGCGGTAGTGGACAGGCCTTTGCTTGTGAATGAGAACTTCAACCCAGAAAGTATTTGGGCGGCGGCGTTCCTGATTGGAGTGGTCACGTTCCTGATGTCATGGGCGGGAGTTGTTCTGGGGAATCAATTGGGAGGTAAACATGGGAAACAGGCAGAGCTTTTGGGCGGTGGCATCTTGATTTGCTTGGGACTGAAGGTTTTTTTAGAAGAAATTCTATAACTTCATACAATCTTAATATCTTTCCGCTTTTTTTCTTCATATTTTTCAGATAAGATATAGGTACAAAATGCTTATACGTTGTTTCAACAACTTTTCTTTTTCATTTCTTCACCTCCTTTTTAAACCCACAACCCAGTCGGTATGACTGGGTTGTGGGTTTTTCGGTATGTCGAGGTACTTGCACTGCGTCGATAAATGTTGTAAAATATGAATATTATTATAGGAGGTTTTGAATATGAAACAAGCTTGTTTGCGAATTTTAAGTCTTCTTTTGTGCCTGACCATGCTATTGCCCATGACAGTGCTTGCGGTGCAGAAGAATTCCGGCGTTCGCCACAAAACAGCCACGGCCCTCAGTGCAGATGCCGTGGCTTATTACACGGGGAACTATTCTTGGGAAAATCTGCTTTCTCAGGAGGGACTGAATACAGACAGCAGTCTGGAGGCCATGGATTCCCAGCTCTATGGTGCCCTCCACTCCTTGATGGAGGAGACCCAGACGAACTCTGTATCCTATAAAAGCCTGACAAAGTACTGGCGTGATACGGATACCCAGCCCGGCTTCAAGGATGCCACACTGTTTTACAGCGACTGTGAAGGCTCCGGCTATAACCGGGAACACGTATGGCCCAAGAGCCGTGCATCGTTCCGAGAGCACAATGGCGGCTGTGACCTCCACCATCTGCGGCCCACCGACAGCACCATCAACTCCACCCGCAGTAACTACACCATGGGCAACGTCCGTGGCGTTTTGGAAAACTACCAGACAAAGACCTATGGCGGAAAAACCGTTCTGTACTATAGCCCGGAAAACGATCTGGTGGAAGTCAATGATAACATTAAGGGCGATGTGGTCCGCATTATGCTCTACGTCTACGTCCGCTGGAGCCAGCCCAATCTGACCGAAACCGTAGCGGCTGCCAACCTTCCTCGTCCGGACAGCGATGACGACAAAAACAACGGCATTAAGGTCATGGAGAGTGTGGACACTCTGCTGCAATGGTGTGAGCAGGACCCGGTAGACGAATGGGAAATGAGCCGCAATGACAGCGTTCAGGGGGTTCAGGGCAACCGGAATGTCTTTATTGACTACCCCGAGCTGGCTTGGCTTCTGTTTGATCGGCCTCTGCCCAACGATATGGACACTCCCTCTGGTTACGCCAAGGAGGAGCAGAAGCCTACTTATGAAATTACCGCAAAATCCAGCCAGGGAGATTGGGGTACAGTAGCCATTTCTGGCAACAAGATTACCGCATCCCCTAAGGACGGCTATTATGCAGAAAAAGCTACGGTGGAACCTGCCGGAGCCGCCCAGATTCAGCAGGAAGGCAATGTGTTCCGGGTAAGCCAGATGACTTCTGACGTAACCGTAACCATCCACTTTGCGCCGAAGCAGAAAGCACATATTTCCTATGTACTGCCCCAGAGCGTGAACGCACAGAACGCAGTAACAGAAAGCTATCTGGGAGATGAAGTGATTCTTCCTCAGGTAGAAGGCCAGGAAGAAGGTTATAGCTTCCATGGCTGGGTGGACACCCCTGTGGAAAAAACCACAGATTTGGGGGACCTGCGGGTGTATCATCCCGGTGAGGGATATACCCTGACAGCAAAGGAAACTACCCTGTATGGCTTGTTCGCCATGCAGGTCAATGACGGCACCGGTGAGGCTAATACTTACCGTCTGGTGACCCAGGCTCCACAGAACTGGAGCGGCAACTATGTCCTGACAGGCAGCAATGCAGAATATGTCCATTTGGCTACCGGCGATTTTGTAGGCAAAACCGATGCTGCGGTTGCTCTGGAAACCGCTGGAATTACTCACACTGGAGATACACTGGGTGAGGTTTCTAAGGATTATGTGATTGAGGTGGAGCAGTGCACCGATGATAGCTATTCCATGAAGCTGACGGCCTCCGAAACACCCTGCTATCTGTCTTATTCCGGCTCTGGAAACACCTTGAATGTCTCCGACAACAACACGGGAGCAGATACCCACTGGACCTTTACAGTTACAGGGGATGGGGTGCAGATTCAGAATAAGGGCACATCCGACCGCTATTTACAGTTTAATACCTCTGCGAAGGTGTTCCGGTGCTATACCGGTTCCCAGCAGACTCCTGCTCTGTACTCGGAAGCCGGCAGTATTACCACTTGGTATCAGACTTTTACCACGGTCTGCGACCATGTGCCTGAGACCCGGAATCAGAAAGAGGCTACTTGTCTGGAACCCGGCTATACCGGAGATGTTTATTGCGAGAATTGTGGCGAACTTTTAGAGCAGGGCAAGGAAATCCCGGCTTTGGGCCACGATTGGAGCCAGTGGGAGCAGACCAAAACTCCTACCTGCTTCCTGCCCGGTGAGGAGATGCACCGCTGCACTCGATGCCATGCAGAGGAAACCAGAGAAATTCCGGTCAATGCAGACCATTGTCCCAGTAAGGCTTACTCGGATTTGAACCCGAACCGCTGGTATCATGCCGGTGTGGACTATGTGCTGGAACATAACATTATGAACGGTGTCGGAAACGGCCTGTTCAGACCCAATGGCGTTATGACCCGTGGCGAAGCAGTCACTGTGTTGTACCGTATGGCAGGAAGCCCTGCGGTAAATGGCAATCATCCCTTCCAGGATGTTAAGCCCGGACGTTACTATGAAAAGGCTGTAATTTGGGCCTATGAAAATGGTATCGTGACAGGTATCAGCGACACCTCCTTCGCACCTAAGAACATTGTAACCCGGGAACAAATGGTAACGTTCCTGTACCGCTACGCACAGTATAAGAACCAGGATGTTTCCGCTTCCGCAGACCTTACCGCTTACCCGGACCATGACCAGGTGAAATCCTATGCTCAGAAGCCCATGGCTTGGGCAGTGGAAAAGGGAATTGTGAATGGTGTGGATGGAATGTTGGCTCCCCGTGGACAGTCCACCAGGGCTCAGAGTGCTGCTATGGTGCAGAGATTTGAACAGTCAAAATAGCAAATTATCCCGAATTCCATAAAATTATGACACAATGGCACCCTAAAGGCTTCCTTGACGCAAGAGAGTCTTTGGGGTGCTTATTTATATATAGAGAGGGAAACAGACAAAAATGGGTGCCGTCCTGCATTTGGCGAGGACGGCACCAGTAGTTTCGATGAATTTAGGAGTCTTTCCGGAATACTTCCAGCCCCGGTGCATTGGGGGCAAGCTTGCTGACTTCATAGAGAAGCTTGGCAGCCTCCAAACGGGAAAGGTCGCTGTCAGGGGCAGACAGGGAGATTCCGCCAGCGGTCATAGCGGCAACGGCGTTCTGCGCCCAGGTGGGGACATCTTCGCAGGTCTCGGTTCCTCTGGGGAGCAGTAGAACGTTCTGAAGCATGACAGCAGCTTCCGCACTGGTAATGGGGTCATTTGGGCGGAACAGAAGCTTTCCAGTTTCCTTGGAGCCGGAAACAACGCCCAGACGCATGGCAGCGGCAAGGTAGGGACGGAGCCACTGAACGCAGTCGGCTTCGTCCTGGAAGCCGGAAGATGTGACACTTTCATCTACGGGGATTTCCAAAAGCTTCATCACCATCGCCAGGAACTCACTGCGGCTGACACGATCCTGAGGGCCAAAGCAGGGAACACCTGCAATCAGCTTGCCTTCAAAAAGGCCGGATTCTCGCATCCACAGGGCTTCAAACTGACCGGAAGTGATGTCCTTGTAGGTGGTGCTGTCCAAAGGCTTCAGAATCTGGATGGATACACTGGCCTCCGGGGATACGGCACCCTGCTCATCGGTGGCGGTGAAGGAAAAGCGGTCTTCTCCTACTCGGTTCTTGGTGGGGGCATAGGTGAAGGCACCATTGTCGCCCAGTGTAACAGTACCATGCTTAGGGGGCTTGGTGATGGTAAATTGCAGAGAGCCGCCTTCCGGGTCCTTGGCCAGAAGGGTTCCCTGATTTTCCAGGTTCTTATAGGTTTCAAAGGTGCTGTCTTCTGCGGTGGGAGCCTTGTTTTCCTGCTTGCGTAGAGACAAGGTCATGGTGGCTTCCTGCTCCACACAGGTAGAGCAGATGGGGAGATAGGATACCTGCACGTCCTGACTTTCCTCTCCAACGGGATGGAAGGTCAGACGACTGAGCTGCTGGGCGGTGAGGATGTCACCGGGGACGATGATGCGGCTGTTTAGCTGCAAGGTGCCCATATTTGCAGCCGGGACGGCGGTGATGCAGATACCGGTGAGGTCTTCCGGGGAATTACAGGGGAAGTCCTCTGCTTGGAAGCAGTAGACGGCATCTGCGGCGGCTTCTGCGGCTCTGGCAGGGCCAAAGCTCCCCAGGACCATCAGAGCTGCCAGGGATAGGGACAGAAAACGGGTTGCTCGGATCATGAATGAACCTCCTATTTGACGTTTGCAGAGGTAGTGTTTGCAGGAATCGGTAAAACTATACGTTCCAGGGAAAAAACCCCGGAAAAATAGGAGCGGGCCAATCCAGCGAATACGAAGGAGAAAACAAATCCATGCCCAATTATAAAAAGTCGGCCTGTTTCCGGAGAAAACAGGCCGACTTGCTGAGATTATTTGCTTTTGATAACTTCCTTCTGGAGCCAATTCCGACCACGGAATCGGGCGTAAAACACCACGGAACGAGCGATCCAGGAGACCCACTGGGCAATCCAGACACCCAGCAGGCTGAGACCACACGGAATGGCCAGAACGTAGCCCAAGCCGATGTTCACAATCCACATAATAATGAGAGAGGCGGTGGAGGGGAAGGCACTGTCTCCTGCTGCACGAAGGGTGAACGGCAGGGTATAGGAGGCGGGCCAGAACAGAAGCAGGAAGGGAATGCTGTAGAGCAAGACCTGAGTGGTCATGGCAGAAATCGCAGGAGTGGGGTTGTACTGCTTCAAAAGAACCGGCAGAGCAGGATAGAAAACGAAACCAGTCAAGATGAGAAGTCCCAGAGAAATGACCATGGTGCATTTTCCGTAGTGGTAAGCTTCTTCTTTTTCCTTGGCACCAATACACCGTCCCACCACGGTGACCGACAGACTGCCGGCAGCGACGGCGGCAGCAGTGAGACCGCCCAGAAGAGAGCTTGCGGTGGCATTTGCTGCAATGGCTTCCGTTCCCAGATTTACCATGTAAACTCCGGCTACAATGGCACCACAGGAATTAAAAATCTGCTCCATGCCAAGGGGAAGACTGATTTTAATGGTGGAGTGCATGAGGGAACCATCATAGGAAAAGATATTACGCAATTTCAAAGCGATCGGAGGCCGCCAAAAGAACAGAAGCACAACCGCACACAACGCACCCAGAACACGGGCAGAGATCAGGGCCAGAATACTGCCCTTCACATCCAGATTCAGGATATTGAGGCAGAGAATACTGAAAACGAAATATGCCACATTGATGATGACGCTGAGAGCCAGACATCTTTTGGACTCGCCCATGCCCTGCAAAATGGAGAAAATGGCATAGTAGAGGGAGAATGCCATGATGGAAATAGCGCTGCCGGACAGATAAATTTCGGCCTTTTGCAGCACCACAGCCTCAGCCTTGGGATACAGCAGCAACAAGAGTTCCTTGGGAAAGAGCACCAGGGGGAAGCAGGCAATGACGGCAAGCAGTGCCATAAGCCATATAATCTGTCCGATGGAACGCTTCAAAAGCACATCATCCTTTGCGCCGCAGCACTGGGCTACTACTACGGAGCTGCCGGCACCTACGGCACTAAATACACACGACAGCATACTCACTATGGGGCCTGCCAGAGAAATGGCCGCAATCGAAGTTTCTCCATTTTTACTGATGAGGGCGGTGATGAGCATACCGATCAGCATAATGGACATATTATCTAAAATATAAGGTCCGGTCATACGGGCGATTTCTCGCCAAGTAAACACATTACCGGATAGATTCTTGGTTAGCCACCCGTCCAGACGGACCGGTGTCTTTTGCTTCTTCATAAGTAAGCACCTCTTTTCAAGGGGTACTAATAACACAGATTTTCCGATTAGTCAATGCAAGGTAGTTATAATATCACTTTTCGATACATTCCCGGTTGTTGTAGGTAACATATAAATTTTGCTCGAGTTTTGTGTTTTGGTATAGCAAAAATGAATAACATATGCTATAATCATAAAAACTTTCCAGACGAGGAAAGAAATGGACATATTTAGAGGAGTGACAGCGGTATGGGTCTTATAAAAGCAACGAAGGCAGCCGTCGGCGGTGTACTGGCCGACCAGTGGAAGGAGTTCTTCTATTGTGATGCAATGCCTCCCAATGTTCTAGCTGTACAGGGTAAGAAAAAAGTTTCCGGCCGTTCTTCTAATACAAACGGCTCTGATAATGTGATTTCGGATGGTTCCATTGTTACTTTGGCAGATGGCCAGTGCCTGATGATTGTTTCACAGGGCAGAGTCGTGGAATTTACCGATAAGCCGGGTGAGTATACCTTTGATGCCGCTGGCGAACCCACTATTTTTGCCGGCTCCTTTGGCAGAAGCGTGTTGGATACCATTAAGTCCATGGGCCAGCGAGTTGCCTTCGGCGGTGAAGCACCGAAGGATCACAGAGTGTATTACTTCAATACTAAGGAGCTTATAGGAAACAAATATGGTACGCCGAATCCGGTTCCGTTCCGGGTTGTGGACCAAAACATTGGACTGGATGTGGATATTTCCATTCGCTGCTTCGGTGAATACAGCTATCGTATTATGAACCCGCCTCTATTTTATAAGAATGTGTGCGGTAACTTCACCGGAATTTTTCGCAGAGAGTCTTTGGATGACCAATTGAAGTCTGAGCTGATGACAGCTTTGCAGCCTGCCTTCGCTAAGATTTCGGCTATGGGTATTCGCTACTCTGCTCTTCCCGGCCATACAATCGAGCTGGCAGAGGCACTCAATGAAATATTGTCTCGTAAATGGCGTGAAACACGAGGCTTGGAAATCGGCGAAGTGGGCGTGTCCAGCGTAAAGGCTTCCGAAGAAGACGAAAATATGATTAAGGAGCTTCAGCGCAATGCCACCTTCCGCAATCCCAATATGGCGGCAGCTCATCTGGTCAGCGCACAGGCAGAGGCAATGCAAGCGGCTGCTTCCAATAAGAATGCAGGCCCTGCTATGGCCTTTATGGGAATGAACATGGCGGCAAATGCAGGCGGCATGAATGGACAGAATTTGTTCCAGATGGGACAGCAGCCCCAGTATCAGCAGCCAGCACCTGCTCCGACCCCTGCTGCGGCTCCGGAACCCGCTTCCGATGATAGCTGGACCTGTTCCTGCGGCGCAGTGGTGAAGGGAAATTTCTGCACCCAGTGCGGTTCTAAAAAGCCGGAACCTAAGCCTGCTGCGGACAGCTGGACCTGCTCCTGCGGTGCAGTAGCCACAGGAAAGTTCTGCTCTCAGTGCGGTGCCAAGCGTCCCGAGGCCCCCGTGGGCTGGACTTGCTCTTGTGGTGCGGTGAATAAGGGAAAATTCTGCTCCGAATGTGGCGCAAAGAAACCGGCGGATGCTCCTCTGTATCGCTGTGATAAGTGCGGTTGGGAGCCGGAGGACCCTAAGAATCCTCCTAGATTCTGTCCGGAATGTGGCGATCCTTTTAATGATGAGGATATTCGCTGATATGGTTCACAAACAGAACTTCTGTTGTGATATATTATGAGAAGAAGGAGGATGTTCAACATGAAAAAAGTACTTAGCATGATTCTGGTTCTTTCCATGGTGTTTGTTTTGGTGGCCTGCGGCGGCAAGAGTGCTGCTGGTGAATATGTCCTGAAGACTATGACGATGGACGGTCAGGAAATGAAGATGGAAGACCTGTCTGCTTTGGGCGTGTCTGCTGACAGCTTCAAGCTGGTTCTGAACGAGGATGGCACTGGCTTGCTGGAAGTCATGGGTCAGGAGCAGAAGCTGACTTGGAATGACAAGTCTTTGACTGCTGAGGGTGAATCCATTGACTACACTCTGAGCGGCAATGAGCTGACCATGGAGCAGGACGGCAACACTATGGTGTTTGTCCGTAAGTAATTGCATAAGAGCATTCGAAAACAAATCGGTCAACCTTTTGGTTGGCCGATTTGTTATTGCGGAATTTGTGAAAAAGTGGTATAGTGAAATCGATGTCTATCATCCTTAAAAAGAGGTGCCTTTTATGACCAACGAAACATTGGTTCAGTATGCCTTGGAAGAAGGCTTTGCAACAGCAACCGTTATTGATACAAGCGATATTACATTTGATCCGTCTTTTCGTCCATTTTGTGCGGAAAACCTGTGTGGAAAGTATGGCGTAAATTATTCCTGTCCCCCGGACTGCGGTTCTCCGGAGGAAATGAAGCAGCGGATTCTTTCTCATAAGAAAGCTCTGGTGCTGCAAACAATTTGGCAAATCGAAGACTATTCGGATTCTCCTGCCATTAAAGAGGCCAAGTCCGTCCACAATATGGCAGCCATTCGCCTGATGAAGCGACTGCGTGCGGAAGGTTGTGACGGATTTTTGGTGGGAGCCAGCGGATGCAGCCTGTGCAATCCCTGTGCCATTACCAAGGGCGAGCCTTGCAGATTCCCGGATTTGCAATATTCCTGTATGTCCGCCTATTGTGTATTTGTGAAGAAATTGGCGGATAAGTGCGGCGTGGAATACGATTGCGGCCCCGGCTTATTGGCGTTTTTCGGAATGTATGTGTTTGACTGAGCTGGAATATTTCTCAAAAGAGATACTATATCGTACAGAAAACACAGAGAACACCTGCTTTGATAAGCTTTGAAATATGTAGATTCCCGGAGGAATGAACCAGTGGGTTCGTTCTTCCGGGGATTTTTTTACCGCAGACGGATGCCAACCGGAAAAGACAGACCTTATGCAAATCAAAATATTGGGGATATGGTGAAAATCCCTGTCCCAAAGAGGATTATTTTTGTGAGGTCCTAAAAAAATGCAAACAGGGTCTTGACAAATTCCTATAGAAACGGTATGATATACCCGGTTAGCAGATGCTAACCTTTTAAATGAGTAAACGTTAGCTATAACTAATTTTTTATAGCTCTGTGATCTTAACTTAAAAATTGAAATCAGGTGATTAAAATGAATTTAACTGATGCACAGGAAGGAAAAGAGTACATTGTTCAGCAGATTGAGACCGATGACGAGGAATTGAATGCTTTCCTGTTTTCACTGGGATGCTACAGCGGCGAGCCCATTACAGTGATTTCCCGGATGAAAGGCGGTTGCGTGGTCTCCATCAAAGATGGCAGATACAACATTGACAACCAGCTGGCAGAGGCGATTTTGGTCTAATTATTTTTTGAAGAGAGGTTAGCCAAAACTACCTGAAACAGAAATATGAGGTAATTTTTGGTATGTAAAAAGGAGGAGTGCGTTATGAGAATTGCTTTAACAGGCAATCCAAACAGTGGCAAAACGACCATGTACAATGCCTTGACCGGACGGAACGAACGAGTGGGCAACTGGGCGGGTGTCACAGTTGAAAAAAAGGAACACCCCATTAAAAAGAGCTATTATGCCGGAACAGAGGAATTGATTGCGGTAGACTTACCCGGTGCCTATTCCATGTCCCCCTTCACCTCGGAGGAGAGCATTACCAGCTCTTATGTGCGAAACGAAAATCCCGATGTCATTATCAACATTGTGGATGCTACCAATTTGAGCAGAAGCCTGTTTTTCACTACTCAGCTTCTGGAATTGGGAATTCCCGTTGTAGTGGCCCTGAATAAGGCGGACATCAACGAGAAAAAGGAAACGAAGATCAATCTGGAGCTGTTGTCCCAAAAGCTGGGCTGTCCCGTCGTTGAGACAGTTTCTACCTCCGCTGGTGGTCTTGGCGATGTTGTCCGGATTGCGGTTGCACAGAAGGGGAAATCCCAGGCTGCTCCCTATACGCAGGGGGACATTGATCTTACCAACAAGAACGCAGTGGTAGCTGCGGATAAAAAGCGTTTTGATTTTGTCAACAAGATTGTTTCCAAGGTAGAGACCCGAAAGGTACTTACCAAAGAGAGAAATTATCAGGATAAGATTGATGCAGTCCTGACCAACCGCTGGGCAGGTATTCCCATTTTTGCGGTAGTCATGTTCCTTGTGTTTTACATTTCTCAGTCTACGGTAGGCCCCTGGCTGGCAGATTTCCTGACAGGCTGGATTGAGCAGTTCCAGGGCTGGGTGGCTGGCCTTCTGGAAAATGCCTCCCCTCTGTTGCAGTCCCTTCTGGTGGACGGCATCATTGGCGGCGTTGGTGCCGTGTTGGGCTTCCTGCCTCTGGTCATGGTTATGTACTTCCTGATTGCACTGTTGGAAGACTGCGGCTATATGGCCCGTGTCTCCGTCGTGCTGGACCCCATCTTTAAGAAGGTTGGCCTTTCCGGTAAGTCCGTCATTCCCTTTGTTATTGGCACCGGTTGTGCCATCCCCGGTATTATGGCCTGCCGTACCATCCGAAACGAGCGGGAACGCAGAGCCACAGCCATGCTGACTCCCTTTATGCCTTGCGGTGCAAAGCTGCCTGTTATTGCACTGTTTGCTGGTGTGTTCTTCTCCGATGCTTCCTGGGTTGGTACCATCATGTACTTTGTCGGTATTCTGCTGATCTTCCTGGGTGCTCTGCTGGTTAATAAAATTTCCGGCTATAAAAATCGGAAGTCGTTCTTCATCATGGAGCTGCCCGAGTATAAGATTCCTTCTCTCAAGCGTGGCTTCTTGTCCATGTGTTCTCGTGGCTGGGCCTACATCGTAAAGGCTGGCACCATCATCTTGCTGTGTAATACTGCGGTGCAGATTATGCAGTCTTTCAATTGGAACTTCCAGGTGGTAGAAGAGGGAATGGAAAACACTTCCATTCTGGCCTCCATCGCTTCTCCCTTCGCTGTGCTGCTGGTGCCTCTGGGCTTCGGTGTATGGCAGTTGGCAGCAGCCTCCATTACCGGTTTCATTGCCAAAGAAAATGTGGTCGGTACGTTGGCAGTTTGCTATGGCATTACCAATTTCATTGATACAGAGGAACTGGTGCTGACCGGCGGTGCCAATGAAGTTGCAGCAGTTTTGGGCCTCACCAAGGCCGCTGCGCTGGCTTGCCTGATGTTCAATCTCTTCACGCCTCCCTGCTTTGCTGCCATTGGTGCAATGCACTCTGAGATCAAGGATCGTAAGTGGCTCTTCGGTGGCATTATGTTGCAGTTGGCAACCGGTTATGTGGTGGCATATCTGGTCTATCAGATTGGCACCTTGATCTCCACCGGCAGCGTAGGTGCTGGCTTCCTGCCCGGCCTTGCAGCGGTTGTAGTGATTGCAGGTGTTGTGATTTATCTGTGCGCCAATGCAAACAAAAATCTGGAAAAGGAATACGCTTTGCGTGGTAAGAAGTAACTGCCATGGAAAATGTAATTGCAATCATTGTCCTTGTGCTGATTGTTGGGGCCTCTGCATGGTACCTGTACAAGGCAAAGAAAAAGGGCGTTAAATGCGTGGGCTGCCCCAGCGGCGGCTCTTGCGGGGCCTGTGGTGGGTCCTGTAGTGGGTCCTGTAGTGGTTGCTCCTGCCAATCCAAAAAGTAAGGATGTAAGGAGATGCAAATATCTTTGCATCTCCTTTCGTCTCTAGATAAAGTTAGCTATAACTAACACAGAGTGTGGACAATAGCCACACGCAGAACAGGAGGGTATGATATGTCTGAAGAATTGCTCATTCGGCACTGTTCCCCTACATTAGCCGGAATTAAGACCGGAAATATGTTCCCTTGTTCCTATAACTCGGCCAAAGAGCTTATGGAAGCGATTCGCTGGGCCAATCGAAAATTGGTTCCCAAGGGACTTCGGGTGCTGCCGCTGCACTATGGAAATGGTCGAGCACTTATTTATGTGTTTCGTCCCAAGGGCGTGGAAAAAGTGTTGCAGGACCAGCGAGCGGTTTCAGTCCTCCGAAAACGGGGCTATAAGGACCTGCGAGTAGAACCTTGTATCTGCCAGCTGATGGGAAGATTCCAGGAGGAAGGGGAGTTTCCCCATGAAGTCGGACTGTTTTTGGGATACCCTCCGGAAGATGTGGATGGTTTCATTGAGAACAAGGCCTGTGGACAAAAATGTGTGGGCTGCTGGAAGGTCTATGGAGACCCGGAGACTGCACAAAAGACCTTCGCCAAGTACAAACAATGCACGAAAATCTATTGTGATATGTGGAAAAAAGGGAAAGGCGTGGATTGTCTCACAGTAGCCAGTTAATTTTATTGAAAAGAAAGGTGATTATGATGTGTAAAATTGCAGTTGTTTATTGGAGTGGTACGGGAAATACGGAGACCATGGCCCGGGCGGTTACAGAGGGTGCTCAAGCTGATGGCGCAAAGGTCACGTTGCTGACGGCAAAAGAATTTACACCGGTCATCGTGGATTGCTATGATGCCATTGCTTTTGGATGTCCTGCTATGGGAGCAGAGGTTCTGGAAGAGGATGAATTTGAACCCATGTTCACCGCTTGCCAGCCCAAGCTTCGGGATAAGCGAATTGCACTCTTTGGCTCTTACGGCTGGGGGGACGGTGAATGGATGCGTAACTGGGAAGAAACCTGCCAGGAGATTGGTGCGGTTCTGGCCTGCGACAGCGTCATCTGTGAGGAAGCGCCAGACGAGGAGACAATCGATGCCTGCCGTGCATTGGGAAAAGCGTTGTCAGACCCCAATGCAGTTCGGGATTAATAGGCCAAAAGTATCCGAACGGATACTAGCTTCAATAGCGGTATGTCCCTTTAATGTAACATAAAAACAATTCCGGGGGGTCCTGATTTCATGATGATTAACAAGCGCCTGATTGGCGTTGTCCCAAAAAGTAAAAAGTATATTGCAGCCAATGTTGCACTGCAATGGGGAGCATTGTTGGCAAACATTGGCGCAATGGCTTCGGTTGCCTGGTTTTTGCAGCAAATCTATGAGAAAACTGCCACGAAGACTACCATTGCAATGACAGCGGGTATTGTCATTGCGGCGATTTTGATTCGATACTGCTGCACCACCTTGGCCAGCCGCATGGGATATTTGTCCTCCAAAGCGGTGAAAAGGACCCTCCGGGAAATGATTTACGGAAAACTGCTGCGCCTTGGCACGTCTTACAAAGAACAGGTACAGACCAGCGAGGTTGTACAAGTTGCGGTGGAGGGCGTAGACCAGCTGGAAACCTATTTCGGCTCCTATCTGCCTCAGTTTTTCTACGCCATGCTGGCACCTGTAACGCTGTTTGCAGTTCTGGCCTTTGTGAATCTGCCCACGGCTACAGTGTTGCTGGTCTGTGTCCCTCTGATTCCCATTTCCATTGCAGCGGTACAGACCTGGGCAAAGAAGCTTCTGGGCAAGTACTGGGGCCAGTATACCGCCCTGGGGGATACTTTCCTGGAAAATCTACAGGGCCTTACCACTTTGAAAATTTATCAGTCCGATGCATTTAAGCACGAGGAAATGAACAAGCAGTCGGAGGAATTCCGAAAAGTCACCGTGAAGGTGCTCACCATGCAGCTCAATTCCATTACCATTATGGATTTGGTGGCCTATGGTGGTGCTGCGCTGGGTACCATTTTGTCTGTGACACAGTTCCGGGCCGGTCATGTAGGCCTGGCTGGATGTCTGCTTATGCTGCTGCTTGCGGCAGACTTCTTCCTGCCCATGCGACTTCTTGGTTCCTTTTTCCATATCGCCATGAACGGCATGGCGGCTTCTGACAAAATCTTTAAGCTGCTGGATCTGCCCGAACCGGAGCAGAGACAGGAGCTTGTTCCTGCGGATTGCACCATTGCGTGCAAAAACCTCTGTTTTTCCTATGAAAAGGATCGGCAGATTCTCCACAATGTGGACATGACCTTCCCCAAGGGTAGTTTTACCGCCATTGTGGGAGAAAGCGGCTGTGGCAAATCGACCATGGCATCCATTTTGATGGGAAGAAACCGGGGCTATACCGGACAGGTCACAGTGGGCGGCGTTCCGCTGGAGAAGTTGTCTGAGGCGAGCCTTATGAAGAATTTCACCTATGTAAGCCACCAGAGCTATCTGTTCAAGGGAACCGTCCGAGAGAATCTTCTGATGGGCTGTCCCAAGGCAGATGATGCGGCACTTTGGAAAGTGCTGGAGCGAGTGAATCTGGCCGGGTTCCTCAGAGGGGAACAGGGACTGGATACGCCTTTGATGGAAAAGGCTTCCAACCTCTCCGGCGGTCAGTGCCAGCGTTTGGCACTGGCAAGAGCCTTGCTCCATGACAGCCCTGTGTATCTGTTCGATGAAGCCACCTCCAACATCGATGTGGAGAGCGAAAACCACATGATGCAGGAGATTTACCGCCTTGCAAAGACCAAAACTGTGATTCTGATTTCTCACCGCCTGGCCAATGTGGTAGATGAAGATCGAATCTATGTTTTGGAGCAGGGCCGGGTTGTCCAATCCGGCACCCATGAGGCCCTGCTGGCGCAAGGTGGAAGTTACGAACAGTTGTGGAACACCCAGCAGGAGCTGGAACACTATGCGAAAGGAGCTGCCGTATGAAACGTGGTGGATTGAAAGTAATGACCCGGCTCATTGGCCTTGTAAAGCCTCTTTCCGGTTATATGATTCTGGCGGTACTGATGGGCCTTGTAGGACATCTTTGCGCTGCCTTTTTGACGGTATTTGGCGGCGTTGCGGTTTTGAACCTGTTGGGCTTCTCCGTTGGAATGTCATTGCAGGCAGTGTTTATCTGCCTGGTGGTATTTGCTCTGATTCGGGGAATTTTGCGTTACGCAGAGCAGGCTTGCAACCACTTTATTGCGTTTAAGCTTCTGGCTCTCATTCGAGATAAGGTGTTTGACGCACTGCGTCGTCTGACTCCTGCCAAGCTGGAAGGCAAGGACAAGGGCAATCTCATCAATATTATTACCTCTGACATTGAGCTTCTGGAGGTGTTTTATGCCCACACCATCTCTCCTGCGTGCATTGCGGCACTCTTTACGCTGGTAATGGTGCTGTTCATTGGCGCACGTCATTGGGCTTTGGGCCTGTTGGCTTTGGTGGCCTATGTGACGGTGGGTGTGATTATTCCTCTGGTTACCTCAAAGAGCAGCGGGGATAACGGAATCCGCTTCCGCAGTAATTCCGGTCGCCTGGCAAGCTTTGTGCTGGACAGCCTTCGGGGCCTGTCGGAGACCCTGCAATATGGACAGGGAGACCGCCGGATGCAGCAGATGAACGATATGACCGACCGCTTAGCAGAAGATGAAGAGCGGATGAAGCGCATTGCAGGCCGGAATGGAGCCGTGACCAATACGGTGATTTTGTGCTTTGACATGGCGATGCTGTTCCTGTCCGCTTGGCTGTGCGGTTTTGATGGGGCCCTCATTGCAACGCTGGCACTTATGAGTTCCTTTGGACCTGTGGTGGCACTGGCAAATCTTGGTGCAACGCTTCAGAATACCTTTGCTGCCGGAAACCGGGTCCTGGACATTTTGGAAGAATCTCCTGTGGTTGAGGAAGTTACCGGAAAGGAAGAGGTGTCTTTCTCCGGTGCAGCTGCAAAGCATGTGAACTTCTCCTATGGGGAAACGCCCATTTTGTCCGACTTTTCTCTGGACATTCCTGAAAACAAGATTGTTGGCATTGTAGGCAGAAGCGGAAGCGGAAAGTCAACGCTTCTAAAGCTGCTGATGCGCTTCTGGCAGGTACAGGGGGGAGCCATTACCGTTTCCGGACGGAATGTGAACCAGATCAACACCTCTAATCTGCGGGATATGGAAAGCTTTGTCACGCAGGAAACTCACCTGTTCCACGACTCCATCCGCAATAACTTACGCATTGCCAAGCTGGATGCAACGGAAGAAGAGATTGTGGAAGCCTGCAAAAAGGCATCTGTCCATGACTTTATTCTGAGTCTGCCTCAGGGCTATGACACCCCTGTAGGAGAGTTGGGAGATACACTTTCCGGCGGAGAGCGGCAGCGTTTGGGTCTGGCAAGAGCATTCCTGCATGATGCCCCCTTCCTGCTGCTGGACGAACCTACCAGTAATCTGGACAGCCTCAATGAGGCGGTGATTCTGAAATCACTTCACCAGGAGCGCAGTGGTAAAACTGTGGTTCTGGTCTCCCATCGGAAATCCACCATGGGTATTGCGGATGTGGTATATTCCGCAGAGCAGGGGAGAATGAGCTGATGGATGTACAGAGCAAACGGCAACGGGAAAAAGATACCGTATCGTTTATGATTTCCCTGTACTGTAGGAAAAAACACGGCTGCAAACAGCTTTGCCCCCAGTGTGCGGCACTGGATGCCTATGCAAAAGCACGCAGTGATAAGTGCCCCTTTATGGAGACGAAAACCTTTTGCTCTAACTGCAAGGTACACTGTTACAAGCCGGAAATGCGTCAGAAAATCCGGGAGGTTATGGCATTCTCTGGACCCCGTATGATTTTTTACCATCCGATTATGGCCATCCGCCATGTCATCGAAGCCAAAAAAGAGCAAAGACGAATGGAGAAAGACCATGAAACTTAAAAAAATCCTGTATATCACATTGGGCTGTATCGGCGTTGGCCTTGGGGCTGTAGGAGCAGTGGTTCCTATGCTGCCGGCCTTCCCGTTCTTAATGCTGGCGGCCTACTGCTTTGCCAGAAGTTCGGAAAAACTGAACCATTGGTTTATCAACACAAAGCTTTATAAGAAGAACCTGGAAAGCTATGTGGCAGGTAAGGGTATGACAAAGAAGACGAAGGTTCGAATCCTGACCATGGTGACGATTCTGATGCTGATTGGCTTCCTGATGATGGGAAAAGTTCCTGTAGGACGCATTGTTCTGGCCTGTGTATGGGTGTTCCACCTGGTATATTTCATCTTTGGAGTGAAAACCATTCCGGAAGAGGAAATTATGTGTGAAGCATAACCTGTGTAGAAAAAATCGGCCCCAGATGAAGGCATATTGCCTTTGTCTGGGGCCGATGGTTTTCTCAATTGAAACAAAAGCGGTAAGGCATACAACGTATACCTTACCGCTTCGTTTTTGTAGTCAGCCCGTACCGAAATTTTCAGCGGGGCATTGAACTATGGATTAGACCTCGAAAATGGTCTGATCCTCCACCTCAGTGGTCAGGGCCTCCAGGGCACGGCTAACCAGCTTCCGGCGGATGTTCTTCTCTTCCTCCAGAGTCAGGGCAGGGTTGCCCAGGGGGTGAGGAATAGCGATGGTGGGAACAATTCTGTTCGCACCAACCGTCATAGAAATAGGAGTAACGGTACACATGTGAACAACAGGAATACCGGCTCTCTCGATTTCCTTAACCATCGTTGCGCCGCAACGAGTGCAGGTACCTCACGTCGAGGTCATGATAACGGCATGAACACCGGCGTTACGCAGCTTCTGAGCGTACTCAGCTGCAAACTTCTTAGCGTTAGCAACGGAAGTACCGTTACCGACGGTGGAATAGTAGTAATCGTGCAGCTTGCCGATCTTGCCTTCCTTCTCAAACTCACGCAGGATGTCAACAGGCAGAACACGGTCAGCGTCAGCATTGGCGTAGACCGGATCGTAGCCGCCGTGAGCGGTCTCGTAAGTATCAGCAGTCAGATCATCGACACCTGCGATGCAGTACTCACCGTAGTGAGAAGCAGAAGAGGACTCGATGTGATCGGGGTTGCCCTTGGGGACAATACCGCCGGAGGTGCACAGGGCGATGGTAGCCTTGGACAGATCCTTGATGGCCTTGTTGGGAGCAACACGGTCGAAGGAGGGCATGGGATACTCAGTGGTGAAGGGCTGACCATTCAGCTTCTTAACCAGCATATCCACAGCACGCTTTGCGCCGCGCTCCTTCTCGAAGAAGTTTACACGAACGCCGTTGGGCATGTAGCCTTCCTCAACACAGGCGCCCAGCTTTTCACCCTTCAGAATCTTGAGGGCCAGAGCAGCCATGGTGGGAGCAGCCTTACGCATACCAGCAGCGCTGTTGGTGGTGGCAACCATCAGAACCTTGTTCTTGAGGTCCGCACCGGGGTTCTCTTCGTACATACCGGTCAGCACACGGATGCCCAGCTTCTCCTGGACAGCGTTGCAGATGGTAGCACAGGCGTAGCCGTAACGGCCAGCGTTGAAAGCAGGGCCAGCGATGAACAGGTCGGGCTTCTCAGCCTCAACCCAAGCCAGAATCTGCTCGGTAGCATCCTTTTCATGCTCAGCGAAGTAGGAGTCGCCGCAGACGATAGTCTTGACGATCTCTGCCTCCCCCTTCCATGCAGCGTTCAGAGCCATGCCGGGGCCGACAAAGCCGTCCCGCAGCTCGGGAGCAACATGGGCCATTTCCTCGCCGCCGATCTGGCCGAAGAACTGGTTGATATAGTGAACAACACGATAACTCATTTTGTGTATATCCTCCTTCCTGGCAAATTAGCGGGCGCTCATGCAGTTGAAGCCCATCTCGTTGGTGGCACCAGTGATGATCTGGATTTCGGCCTCGATGGTGCCGTCCTCACGCAGAGAACCTGCGTGGCCGCCGGCGATGACATCGACGTAGTCCAGCATACCGATGACCTTATCCATCTTGGGAAGCACGATCACTTCGTTGGCGTTACCGCCGGTGACCACTGCATCAGCCAGAGGATCAGCATCAGCCAGAGACTGGGACTTGCCATCCTGACCGGCGTACTCGTCGGTGATGATGGTGGTCTTGACGCCCTGCTGCTCGATCTTCTTGGTGTTCATAATCAGGTCGGTATCGGGGTTGCCGAAGCCTTCCTGAGATACGATAGCACCGTCCAGATCCAGCAGACGGCACAGCTTTGCAGTCCAGTCGGAAGAGCGCTGCTTATCAGCCAGGTAGACGTTTTCGTTGGTAATGATGTTGCAGACGTAGTTCAGAGTCTTGCCATGAGCAGCGAACAGCTCAGCCACCACAGGGTTATTCTGATGATGGTAAGTGGTGTTCTTATCGCAGGCGGAAACACAGTTACCGCTGAGGATAGCACCGTCCATGGTCTCAGTGGGGTTAATGATGGTGGTCAGGGAGCGCTTTGCATCTACGCCATAGACGTAGGTGTCATGCAGCAGGCCCTGGCTCTGGAGCATATGGACATATGCAACACGGGGCAGGTTGGGGTACTTCTCCAGGCCCTCACGGATGCCCAGAGTCTCGAACTCGGCGGTCTCGTCGGGAGTGACGGCACGGCCCAGCTCACCGATGAAGGTGGCGGCACGCAGACCGGCGATACGAACAGCATGCTCGTACTCATGCTTGTGGTTCTCATAACCTTCCTTAGGCTCGGCCACAACCACGAAGTTGTTCAGCTTGCTGAAGGGAGTGTAAGCAGCGCCGGGGCCGGACATATCGATGAGGCCTTCCTGGAAGCCCACGATCTTACCGGCGGTGACAACAGCCATGCCACGCAGGACATGAGTCTTACCGGAGCCAACGGTATCTACTTTGGAGATGACGCCGGGGAACACGCCGCCGGGGCCCTCTACCTTAACACGAGGCTCGATAACGTCCTTAACGGGGGTGATGCGGACATTCTCGCCCGGCTTGGCAATGTCAAACTTAAAAGACTTGACCCAATCCTTCACGTCTTCGTCTTCGTACATGAAGGCCTTTACGGCGTCAGGATCGACATAGAGCGTGCCGTTTTCTACCTTGCATTCCTTTGAAAATTGAATGTCGTTAATCTGGATATAACCCAGTTCCAATTTCAAAGAGAACACCTCCTTTTAGATTTTTCTATTACTAAGACCTGCGGCAGCGTCCAAATCCAGAGCACCACACAACAGGGTATAGTCAATGAGTTGGAAGTCTTTGTACACCTGTTCGGTGAAGACCCGATTACAGGGGACAAATTTATCATAAGTCTGAATACTATTGGAAATGATCTCGGCTTCCCCGAGGTCCATCCCCTTGGGATTGCGAGAAACCACAATAGACTTATAAGGGGTTTCGTTGGGTTTTACACTGCCGGACAGCGGGTGAGTGTACATGCGGTGGCCGCTATAGACCAGATCCCGCACCTTTACCAGAACATCCCGGTAGGAAATTTTTTCATAGTCCAACGCATAATCCTTGGGCAGACATTCCACCACCAGAGGATTATTCGTAACAATCAGGTAAGTATGCTTGCTTTCCATGGGTCCTCCCTTGCTGTGCCGAAAAAGAAAAAACAGAACGAACAAGCGAAAAAAACGCGCCGTTCGCTCTGTTTTGTAACCTGAGAGATTCCCTCAAAAAGAGGTTGCTCCGTCGGCGCTTTCGCTTTCCAGAGTTTTGTCCGCTTCCGGTCCCAGTGCCTGAGATCTTCACTCGCAGCCGGCATTGCTCCGAGCTTATTCCTTCGGCCCCGCCGAAGCGGATCTCCCGAAAGCATCATCCAAACAATATTCCCACGCAATCTGCGCGGTACTTCGGGGATATTTTAACAAATTTCTTTCCGAATTGCAAGCGTAATTTTGGCAAATTTTCAAAAAGGCTGTAGGTTTGTCAATGATGTGTTACAGATTAGGAAAAGAAAAAAGGACAGTTT
>CAUWEI010000040.1:0-25871 GCA_963557675.1 uncultured Oscillospiraceae bacterium
CAATTATAGGTGTATTTTGTAAAAAGTCAACGATTTTAGGAAGTTTTTACACTCTGTTCATAATCACACCATTTTAACAGAAAAAGTTACCAAAAGATCTTACGAAACCAGCTGGGCCATTTGACGAAATACAGGTAATGAAGTATACTAAAAAAGTTAATCGGCCCCATACGGGTCGGAATTGGCAAATGTTTTTTGCAGAATGGAGAGTTTTTATGGAGCGGCCCAATATCCTTTTGATTACCACGGACCAGCAGCGGTTTGATACCATCCAGGCTCTTGGAAATGATGTGATTTATACCCCCCATCTCAACTGGCTCACCGATGAGGGAATGACTTATACCAGAACTTATGCAGAATGTCCGGTTTGTGTCCCGTCCCGGACTTCCATTATGACGGGACTGCGGGGCTATGTGTCCGGAATCACCGGCAACTGTGACCACAGTGCAGTCATGCGAGAGAATAAGACCCTGCCCCAAATCCTCACGGAGCAGGGCTATCAGACCCGTGCGGTAGGCAAGATGCACTTTCAGCCTGCCCGTGCAAACTATGGCTTTGAGCACATGGAATTGCCTCTGGACTACTACCGGATGATGCAGAGAAACTATGATAAGGGCGTGCCCAAGCTTCACGGAACCGGAGAAAACGAGGTAGAACCTGTGATTTCCACCGTGGACGAGGACAAGAGCCTGACCTTCTGGACGGTAGACCGGTCGGTGGAATTTCTGGAGACCAGAGACGAGACCCGGCCCTTCTTCCTGTGGACCAGCTTTGCCAAGCCCCATCCGCCTCTGGACCCCTGCTTTCACTACTGGAACCTCTACGAGACCGACGACATGGAAGATCCCGTGGTGGGCGACTGGTCGAAAGACCTGGAAACCATGCCCAAGGGCTTCTTGCAGAGTACCTATCTGCTGAACAACATCCACCGACTGTCCCCCAAGCAGAAACGGGCGGTCAAGCGGGCCTATTACGCCTGCATCACCCAGATTGACTACAGTTTGGGCCTTCTGTTCTCCCGTCTGCGGGAAATGAATCTCATGGACAATACCTACATCCTCTTTACTTCCGACCATGGCGACATGATGGGGGACCACCACATGGGAGCAAAGATGACCTTCTTTGAAGGAGCCGCCCATGTGCCTCTGATGATTAAGGCCCCCACAGGCTCCGAGCTGTACGAAAAGACCAAGGGGAAACGGTGCGACAACATCGAGGAGCTTTCTTATCTCTATCACACCATTTTGTCTATGGCAGGTGTGGAAAACCCCAGCGAAAAGGCGGAGAAAATCGACTTGCTGCAAGATTGCTTTGAAAAGCAGGACCGGGTATTTTACGGATGCAGCAAGGATGCCACCGAAACCTATGCAGTGATGGAAGGAACCCTCAAGTACATCTATACCATTGCCTTTGGCAATGAAGTCCTGTTTGACCTTGGAACCGACCCCAAGGAGCAGCACAATCTGGCAGACAAGGAAGGCTATGAAGCCGTGACAGCCCAATTCCGGGAGAAGTTAAAGAACTGGGCCAGACAGTACGAGCCGGGTCTTCTGACGCCGGAAGGGGAACTCAAAGTAGTACAGGGGGCCGAAAAGACGGAGGGAAGCCGAAAGTGGCCGGGATTCCACTCCATCCGGTGTGAGGAATTTGATGTTCTGCACTAACTGACAATGTAATGGAATATGAAACGGCACCCCATTTGCTGTACAGTATGAGATACTGCATAACAAATGGGGTGCTTTATGATACTGGAAGATCAATCAGGAAAATCTGCCTCCCAATTAAAAAGCTGAGTTTCATTTTGTTGGAAATAATTCATATTATATTTACAAAAAGCAGATTTTTCCATATATAATGGATAGTAAAATATGATGAAATCGAGGTATCCGTATGCTGCAAATACAGGATATACGAAAAAAATATGTGGCAGGTACCCTGTCGCAGACCGCACTGGACGGTGTCAGCCTTACGCTGCGGGAAAGTGAATTTGTGGCCATTCTCGGCCCCAGCGGTTCCGGCAAAACCACGCTGCTGAATATCATCGGCGGTCTTGACCGATATGACAGCGGTGATCTGATTATCAACGGCATATCCACCAAGAAGTACAATGACCGGGACTGGGACTCCTACCGGAATCATACGGTGGGCTTTGTCTTTCAAAGCTACAACCTGATTCCCCATCAGACCATTCTGTCCAATGTGGAGCTGGCCCTCACCATCTCCGGTGTTCCTCGCTCTCAGCGGCGGAAAAGAGCGGTGAAGGCACTGGAACAGGTTGGACTGGGCAGCCACCTGCACAAAAAGCCCAATCAGCTCTCCGGCGGACAGATGCAGCGTGTAGCCATTGCCAGAGCACTGGTCAACAACCCCAGTATTCTGCTTGCCGATGAACCCACCGGCGCGCTGGATTCTGAAACCAGTGTGCAGATCATGGAGCTGCTCAAGGAGGTTTCCAAAGATCGGCTGGTGGTGATGGTCACCCATAACCCGGAGCTGGCCATGGACTATGCCAGCCGGATCGTCCGTGTCAAGGATGGCAAAATCATGGATGACACAAACCCCTATGAAGGGACCGACTCGGCCGACACCGCTGTGCAGCATAAAAACATGGGCAAATCCTCCATGTCCTTTTTTTCCTCTCTGTCTCTCAGCTTCAATAACCTCCGAACAAAGAAAGCCCGAACCCTTCTGACAGCCTTTGCCGGTTCCATCGGCATCATTGGCATTGCGCTCATTATGTCGCTGTCCTCTGGATTTCAGGACTATATCGACCAAATCCAGGAGGATACACTGGCCAATTATCCCCTGACCATTCAGTCGGAGACGGCGAATCTGTCTGCCTTCCTGATGCCTCCCGATGGGGATGCAGACAAAACGGAAGAGACAGAGCCTAAAACCGTTTCGGAACAGCCCATGCTGAGCAATATGTTTGCCCTCATTGGCGCAAATGATCTTGCACCCTTCAAGGCCCATCTGGAAGAGCATTATGATGAAATCAGTCATGCGCTCAACGCCGTTCAGTATGGCTACAACATACAGCCCCGCATCTATGCGGATTCGGCACAGGTGTTGCAGGTCAACCCGTCTACACTGTTTGACGAGCTTCTGCGAGGCTCCTCCATGGCGGAAATGATGAATATGGATGTCTTTTATGAGATGGTGGACAATGAAGATCTGCGGGATTCTCAGTACCAGATTCTGGAGGGCCGCTGGCCGGAAGCATACAATGAACTGGTTGTGGTGCTGCCCACTGCAAATCACCTCCCGGACCACATTGCCTACACATTGGGTCTGAAAGATCGAAGCCAGCTGAATTCTATGGTTGACGAGATCATGAAGGGGACGGTACCGGAACATCAGACGGAGCAGCCCATGGAATGGTCGTATGATGAGTTGATGTCCATGACCTTCCGGTTGGTGTCCGTGCCGGAGCTTTATCGCTACAATGAAGACTATGATGTTTGGGAAGACCTGTCCGAAGATACGGACTATGTAGCAGACCTTGTTCAAAAGGGAGAAAAGCTGAATGTGGTGGGCATTGTCTGTCCCAGAGATGAAAATGGCGCAATGTCCATGAGTCCCGGCGTGGCCTACCATCCCGATCTTACCAAATATGTGATTGATGCCGCCGCTCAGACCCAGATTGTTCAGAGTCAGCTGTCCAATCCGAAAGTGGATGTGTTCAGTGGTACAGAATTTGAGTCTCAGCAGGAAGGAAAAGAGCTGAATTTTGAAGAAATGATCTCCGTGGACGGAGATGCCATCTCCTCTGCCTTCGGTATGGATGTGGACGAAAGCTCCATCATTGCCCTGCTGGAAAGCTATATGGATGGGGCCTTAGACAATATCAGCGTAGACACCTCTGCTGCACAGCAGGATTTTGTCAGCACCTTGTCGGATTTCAGCCGGAAAATGCTGCTGGATTTCATAGATGCCAATTCCGACACACCGGCAAAGCTTTATCTCGAAGATGCAAACTCTATGGCCAGTGCGTTTCTGCAAACATCCTACGCACAGGAACGGTTGCAGCAGCTTTCACAGGAATACACCATATCCGTGGATGCTTTGACACAGGTATATCAGCCCCTTTTGGAGGGCCTTGTCACCACCTGTGTTGCTCAGGAGATTTCCGAGGAGCTTCCTGCTTTGGCTTCCGAGGATTCTGCCGACAACGCAGCAGAAGCGGAACCTGTAACCGCTTCCGAAACGGTCACGGAACCTCATGCCGAAGTGCGGACAGTGGCTTTGACCGCAGAGGACACCAATACGACCGAGGATTCGCAGCCCAATGAAACCGTTTCGGATGCGGAAACTCTCGATGAAACGGTTCCAAGTGAAACAGTCCCCAGCGAGACGGTTCCCGGCGAAACAGGTCCCAGTGAGACGGTTCCCGATGAAACGGTTCCGGACGCAACAGTTCCCGATGGGACACTTCCTCCCGATGGGACCCTTCCCGATGTGCCGCCGGACATCACACTGCCTGATGTGGGGGAGCTTTACGCTGAGGTAAAGGCAGAAGATGTGACGGGCATTGTGGAAAGTTATTTGAAAAGCCCTGTTGTAACCGGAGCGGCCTCCGTAATGAGCAAAAAAATGATGCAGGCCACGGTCATGGAAATGATGGTGAACCAGCTGGCGGGCTTTACCAATGTTCTGGCTGACTATCTGGGCAGCTCCTTCTATGTGGATGAAGAAAAGCTTTCCGGTGCCTTCCAGTTTAATCTGGACGAAGAGGAGCTGCGTGTGCTGCTGGATGCCATTTCCGGACAGAATAAGGAAAAATCGGCTGAGAGTAATCTGGCCATGCTGGGCTATGCCAACCTGGACAATCCAACCTCCATGTCTATCTATATGGTGGATTTCGCCGCCAAAGAGGATTTTCTGAACTTTCTGGATGATTACAACCAGTCTATGGCGGAACAGGGACAGGAGGATCAGGTGATTCGTTATACCGATACCACCGGGATGATGATGGAATCTGTCCGTACCATCATTGACAGCATCAGTTATGTCCTCATTGCATTTGTGGCGGTGTCGCTTCTGGTATCCTCTATTATGATTGGAATTATCACCTATATTTCTGTCATGGAGCGTACAAAGGAAATCGGTGTTCTGAGAGCCATGGGAGCCTCCAAGCGGAATATTTCTCAGGTATTTAATGCGGAAACCTACATCATAGGTCTGATTTCCGGACTGCTTGGTATCGGGATTACATTGCTGCTGCTGATTCCCGGAAACAGTATTCTCCATTCCATCACCGGCAGCGCAGAAATTACGGCCCGGCTTCCCATACTCAATGCCGTAGTGCTGATTGTCATTAGTATTCTGCTGACTCTGTTGGGCGGTCTGATTCCTGCAAAGCAGGCTGCCAAAAAGGACCCGGTCATTGCACTTCGCTCTGAATAACAACGAAAAAGTCCGGTTTGGCTATGGGCCAGACCGGACTTTTATGCTGCAAGGGGCCGTTATTTTCCTGAGAATCGACAGTATGAAATATCCAGTGGCAAATTGAGTCGTAATGTGTTATAATTCTCCTGTTATACCGCAGTACCACTGGCGCAGAAGTGCTCCTTGAAAGAGGAGAGAAACACGGATGGATTGCGCCTGACAGAAAAAGATATGCCATGCTTACAGAGTCCTGCAAGTTCCGGAAACCTGTTGGGATACATGGCATATCGTGGCTCATTGAGGAGAATCGTAAATGGTAAAAATACTGTTTATCTGCCATGGCAATATCTGCCGTTCCCCTATGGCGGAGTTTGTTTTTCGGGATATGGTGGAAAAACGGGGGCTGACTTCGTGCTTTGAAATCGCATCCGCCGCCACCAGCCGGGAGGAAATCGGCAATCCCGTCTATCCCCCCGCAAAAAAAGAGCTGAACCGTCACGGCATTTCCTGTGAGGGCCACGCTGCCAGACAGGTCACATCAGAGGATTACAAATACTATGACTATCTGGTTTATATGGAACGATACAATGAGCCTCGGCTCATGGGGATTTTAGGGGGGGACCCCAAAGGAAAATGTCACCGGCTCATGGATTTTTCCGACCGGCCCGGAGACATTGACGACCCCTGGTATACCGGAGATTTTGCCGGGGTATTTGAGCAGATTTCTTATGGTTGTCAGGCCCTATTGGAGAAAGTGGAGGAAGAACATGGATTTTGAGAAGTTGGAACAGGGGCTGGCAGAACTGCCTCTTTACGGATATTTTTTCCTGGATACCAAGGACCTCTGCTTTACGGAGCGGGTTCGCTATATTTGCAGCCACGAATGTCAGATGTACGGCAAAACCTGGGCCTGTCCTCCTGCGGTGGGTACCGTAGAGGAGTGTAAGGCCAGATGTATGCAGTATCCCCACTATTTGCTCCTGTGTACCGTCACAGAAGTGGAGGATATTTCCGACATCAATGGAACGCTGGCAACCCGTCAAGACCATGAGGAGATTACCCGGCAGGCAGAACAGATGGTAAAAGAGCAGGGCTTTGAGGTCTATACCCTGTCTACGGAGGCTTGTGCGCTGTGCGAGACCTGCGCCTATCCCAATGGCCCCTGCCGCCATCCCGAACGGATGCACCCCTGCATCGAAAGCCACGGCATTTTGCTGACGGAAACAGCGGAAGAATGTGGAATCCCGTTCCAGTACGGCGACAACGTGGTGACTTGGTTCAGCATGATTTTCTATAAATAAAAAACAGCCGCATCTGCAAGGGTTGCTTGCAGGTGCGGCTAGGGACAACTGAGGAAGGCACTGGACTGAGAACGAAATGTTTCAAACTCTGCATCGTTACAGCACATTTTAACATGGAGCGGATTTTCCAAATCCAGACTAAACATTCCCATGAACGATTTGGCGTTGACCGTCTGCCAGTCGGTACAAACGCACACCTCAAAGGGCTGAACAGTGGCGAGCTGGACAAATCGTTTGATTTCGTCCATAGTTGACAGGCGAATTAGAAATTCATGCATGTACAGTGACACCTCCACAGTGGCACGCCGTAAACATTTCTAAGCGGCGTAAATACAATAGTATTATAGTGCATATTCGGCTTGTTTTTCAAGAGAGAGTATGGGACAAGAAAGTAACGACAGTACATTTGAAATTTGGTGATTTTTACATGAAGTTTGCATTTTATACCTTGGGGTGCAAGGTAAATCAATATGAGACTCAGGCCATGGAGCAAAAGCTCCTTGCTATGGGCCACACCATCGGTCATTTTGAAGAAGCTTGTGACGGCTACATTATTAACACCTGTACCGTAACAGCGGTGGCAGATAAGAAAAACCGGGCGGTCATTCGTCGCTGTCGGCGGCAGAATCCGCAGGCCGTGGTGGGTGTCTGCGGCTGTTATGCCCAGGTAAGCCCGGAGGACATTCGGGCCATGGAGGTAGATGTGATTTCCGGAAGCGGAGAGCGGGAAGCTTTCCTGGAGATGATGGTGGATGCCGTATGCGACCGCCAGAGAAGAGAGCACCTGGACGAGGCATTGAAGCGGAGAGCCTTCGAGGTGCTTCCGGCAGGTGGTCTGGAGGAGCGTACCCGGGCCATGCTGAAGGTGCAGGACGGCTGTAATAATTTCTGCTCCTACTGCATCATTCCCTATGCCAGAGGCCCGGTTCGTTCGGCTCCTTTGGAGGAAGTCCTGACGCAGGCCAAGGGCCTCAAAGAAGCAGGCTATCGGGAAGTGGTCATCACAGGCATTGAAATTGCCTCCTGGGGCTGGGACTTTAAGAACGGTCAGACTCTGACCGATCTCATAGAGGCCCTGTGCCGGGAGCTGGCGGGAGTCCGGGTGCGTCTGGGTTCTCTGGAGCCTTGCATCATCACGGAGGAATTCTGTCAGAGATTGTCGAAGTTCTCCAATCTGTGCCCCCAGTTCCACCTGAGTTTGCAGTCCGGCAGTGATACGGTGCTGCAACGGATGCGTCGGAAGTACGATTCCGCCCGGTACTATGAAAGCGTGACTCTTCTGAATCGGTATTTCCCCGGCTGTGCCATTACCACCGACTTGATTGTGGGATTCCCCGGCGAAACCGAACAGGAATTGGAAGATTCTCTGGCCTTTGCCCAGAAGTGCCGCTTTGCTGCGATGCACATTTTCCCCTATTCCCGGCGGCCCGGTACCCCGGCAGACACCATGCCCGGTCAGCACTCCAAGCAGGAGAAGGAACATCGCTCTGCCAGAGGCGTTGCGGTGGCAAAGGCTCTGGAACAGGACTATTTGCAGGCTCTGGTGGGGACGGTGCAGGAGGTTCTGTTTGAAGAACCCGCAGGGGAGACCCTCTTTACGGGTCACGCCCCCAACTATGCCAAGATTTACGCACCGGGTCAGGAGCTGCACAACCAGATTCGGATGGTGAAGGTGACGGGTCTTTACGAGGACGGTCTTCTGGGAGAAATAGAAGACTGACAGGAAAACAGAAAATTCGTGTGGATTTTAGCGGAAACTGTGCTATAATGGCACTGAATTTCAAAAGTGTCACCATGAAAGAGAGGAAATCACGGAAATGTCACTATCTACAAAGGCCCCCTGGCTGGCCTATTATGGAAATACGCCTAAAACCATTGATTACCCCAATAAAACCATGTATCAGCTTTTGGCGGAAAATGCAAAGAAGTACCCCAAAAACATTGCATATAACTTTCTGGGCAAGGAAACGACATACGAAGCCTTTTTAGAGCGGATTCACACCACGGCAAAGGCTCTGGTGGCTCTGGGAATCCACCGTGGAGATCGGGTCACCATCTGTATGCCCAACACCCCTCAGGCACTGGATTGCTTCTATGCCCTGAACCGAATCGGTGCAGTTCCCAATATGATTCATCCTCTGTCCGCCTCACAGGAGATTGCATTCTATCTCAATGCCTCCCACAGTAAGGCCATTTTGACTCTGGATCAGTTTTATTATAAGGTAGCGGAGATCCTTCCGGAACTGAAAGACCCCTGCCACATTATCATTGCCAAAATCCGCACGGAGCTGCCCGGCCTCAAAAAGCTGCTGTTCCCTCTGACCTCCACAGCCCGGGCCATTCAGAAGCTGCCGAAATCCGGCTATATCCGGTGGGAAGATTTTCTGGCGGCAGGTCGGAAAGTGACCCTGCCCCCCGACGAAGGCAAGTTCGATGACTGCGGTGCCATCCTCTATTCCGGCGGCACCACCGGCACCACCAAGGGCATTATGCTGTCCAACCTGAACTTTAACGCTCTGGGTCTACAGACCATTGCAGCCTCCGGTTATCCCGATGTCATCGGCATGAAGATGCTGTCGGTCATGCCGGTGTTTCATGGCTTTGGCTTGGGCATCGGCATCCATACGGCCCTGATCGGCGGTGCTACCTGCATTTTGCTGCCCCAGTTCAACATTAAGACGTATGCCCAGACCCTCAAAAACCAGAAGCCCAACCTGATTCCCGGTGTGCCCACCCTGTTTGAGGCATTGCTTCGCACCGAGGATTTGAAGGGCGTGGATCTGAGCTTCCTGAGAGGCATTTTCTCTGGTGGCGATTCCCTGTCCCCGGAACTCAAGAAGAAGGTAGACCAGTTCCTCAAGGAGCACAATTGCTCTGAGCAGATTCGGGAGGGCTACGGCACGACCGAGTGTGTCACGGCTTCCTGCCTGACTCCTAAGGAATATGCCCGTTCCGGTTCCATTGGCGTTCCGTTCCCCGATACCTTCTATAAGATTGTAAAGCCCGGTACCACGGAGGAACAGCCTGCCAATACGGAAGGTGAAATCTGTCTGTCCGGCCCCACGGTGATGCTGGGTTATATGGACAACCCCGAGGAGACTGCCCAGACCCTGCGCCGACATACGGACGGCAAAATCTGGCTCCATACCGGCGACCTGGGCCAGATGGATCAGGACGGCTTTGTGTACTTCCGCCAGAGAATGAAGCGGATGATTATTACCTCCGGCTACAATGTCTATCCCTCTCAGCTGGAAAACATCATTGACGGTCACGAAAAGGTATTGCTTTCCTGCGTCATCGGCGTAAAGGATTCCTACCGGGTGCAGAGGGTCAAGGCCTATGTGGTTCCCATGCCCGGCGTGGAGCCGACGGAAGAACTGAAGCAGGAGCTTTTGGCCTACTGCTCCAAGCACATTGCCAAGTACGCAATGCCCAGAGAAATCGAATTCCGTTCGGAGCTTCCCAAGACATTGGTGGGCAAGGTGGCCTACCGGGTGTTGGAGGAAGAGGCCAACGGACAGGTGGCACAATGAAAAAAGAGCGCATCTGGGAATTAGATGCCTTTCGGGGCCTGTGTATTCTGGGTATGGTAGTGGTGCATTTCGTCTATGACCTGAGAGAGCTGTATCATCTGGCCGACTTTCCGCTTCCGACCTTCTTCCTTTTGGTGATGAATTGGGGCGGTGTGCTGTTTTTCCTGCTGTCGGGAATCTGCGTGACCTTGGGAAGCCACCCTGTAAAGCGTGGCCTTCTGGTCTTTGCGGCTGGTATGGTCTGCACCCTTGTGACCTTTGGGCTGTACGCTCTGGGGATGGCAGGGGATGGGGTATTGATTCGATTTGGAGTCCTGCACTGCCTTGGTATCTGTATGCTGTTATGGCCCCTGTGCAAAAAACTTCCCAGTTGGGCGATGATTGGAATAAGTGCTGTGGTGTTGGCTCTGGGCTACTGGTTCCAAACCTTCACCGTCTCCACCTCTTGGCTGTACAGTCTGGGACTGGTGAAAGAAGGCTTTTATTCGGCGGACTTTTTCCCGTTACTTCCTAATGTGGGCTGGTTTTTACTGGGTGCCGTTTTGGGAAGGGTTCTGTACAAGGAGAAAAAGACCTTGTTCCCCAAGGTTCCTGCCGAAGCGTTCCCCATCCGCTTTTTGTCCTGGTGCGGACGGCAGTCCCTGTTCATCTACCTGCTGCACCAGCCTGTTTTGACATTCATCATGGAACTCTGCCTCCGTTTGGTTTAATCCGGGAAGTAGATTTATCAGAAAATAGAACAATAGCGACACAACGCCCACCGAGGAACATTCTTCGGTGGGCGTTTCTTTCTTACGGAGGATTCCGACGGCTTACGGCAGGGGAAACTGTACGATATGATGGAACTGCTTGTTTTCGGCGTCGTAATACATGGAGGAAACCCCGTGATATTTGTCCACTACTCGCTGAATACTTTTTAACCCCATGCCATGAATTCCGGGCTTGTTCGTTCGGAACCGTCCATGAGTGTCCGGGATTGGGGCAATGTCACAGGAATTTTCCATGGTGACAAGCACAATGGCCTGTTCCGGGTTGTGGGTGACGGACAGCTCTACCATCCGTTCGGCGGAACGTTCGGCAGCCTCCACGGCGTTGGAAAGCAAATTCCCATAGAAGGTGGTAATGCTGGGAGCATCCATGAAGGAAAGGCAGTTTTCCCGGACGTCACAGTGAAACTGAATGTGCTTTTCCTCACAGTCCTCCCGAGTCTGGAGCAGAATCATATTCAGAATGGGGTCGGAGCACAGTCGAATCTGCTGTGCCGGGGCTAATGTTTCTTCCAGCTTTTCCAGATAGTCTGCAATGGCAGAACAGTTGCCCGATTTGGCAAGACTTTCAATGGTGTGCAGGTGGTTTTTAATGTCGTGAATGAGAATCCGCTGATTTTCTGACTGGGCTTGCAGGGCCTGATAGTAGGTGGTGTCGGCCTCCTCACGCTGCAAACTGAGCTGTAAGGCAAGCTGTTCTGCGTTTGTTTTCTGAAGGTGATTGTAGAGAATCAAAACAATCACATTGGAAACCAGCAGCACCAGTGTGTTAATCACCATCATCAATCTGGTAGACTCTGCCATTTGGCCAGATACGCCGATATAAGCAATGATGACACACAGCACCACCGACAAAAGGGGAAACACATAAAACAGAGGTGTGAGGCAGGGGGATACCCCGGTTGTTTTGGAGAAGAAGCATCGGGCCCCCAAGAGGGAAACAGCCAGATACAGCAGTTTGCTGATTACGGCCACTGCCACCATGATCGAAATATCGTGGATATAGGCATCGAAGTTATGTCCCCAGGCCATGATTAGAAGAACCGATGCAACCTCGGTAACGGACATGGCGGCACTTAGAAATGCGGAGTGGAGAATGGCTCCGTTTCGACTGGTCACATAATTCAGACGGAACAATAAAACATTACCGGTAAAGAAGCAGGCAGCATTGAGTACCGGTGTATCAAGCTGCAAAATGCCAAACAAAATGCCATATAATAGGAAAAACTGGAGCAAAATCCTCCTGATGGGACTCTTTCGGTAAAACAAATGCTCTGCATAGAGCCAGGTGGTGGCCCCTTCGGCCAAACAGACTGCGGCGTGACAAATCAAAAATTCCATTATTTCACACTTTCCAGATACGCCAAATAGGTATCCTTAAAGGAGGTGTATTTTCTCTTAGTCAGATAGGCTGTTTTTTCCATTGTGCCGCATTTCAGAAAAATCGAGTCCTTTTGAATGGAATTGACAAAGCGCATATTGATGATAAAGCTGCGGTGGGGAATGGAAAAGCAGGGAAGGGACAAAGTCTGCCGCCAATATTCCATGGTCTGAGTGCTTTGCAAAATGCCATCGGTTGTATAGACTATGGTTTTTCGCTGTGCGGCCTCCACGCAGACGATTTCTTCGGCCCGGTGCAGAAATACGCCCTGACTGGTTATGACAGGAAATTCTTTGGTTTCCATGTGATACTGGTAAAGTGCATCTTTCAGATTGCGAAACAGGCGGTTTTTGTCGATGGGCTTAGACAGATACCGAAAGACCTGAAAACGCATGGCCTCATCCAGATAATCGGGATAGGCGGTGACGATAAAGAGTTTGATTTGGGGATTGTAGGTTTTCAGTGCTGCACCCACCTGAATTCCACGGATTCCGGGCATTTCCACATCCAAAAACGCAATATCGGCTTTTCGCTCTGCTGCCAGAAGGGCTTCTCCACTGGTGTATGCGGCAAACTCCGGCGGTTTGCCACCGAGAGAGGAAAAGAATTCTGCTACATAGGACTGAAGCTGTTCCACAATCACAGCATTGTCATCGCAAAAAAGGATACGCATAGAATATCACCTGTCCGTATCAAAGTGATGCCATTATAGCACAAACAAATGGTGTTGTCACGGTTCTATTTATGTGAAAGATGCCTTATTATAACTTGTATCATTGATGTAAGTAGTTTAATATCATTCGCGAAGCAAAGGAGGAACCTGCTAATGGAATTTTTGAATTGTTTCATATATGGAAACTTGCTTTAATATAAAAAAAGAACTACAATATGCTTGAGGATGATCCTCACATAATAATGAAACTATATAATTTGGAGGTAAACACAATGAAAAATGTCGTTACAAAGAAACTGTTGAAGCAGAGACTTGCTACAGCATTTATTTCTGTGTTGAGCACGGTTCTGTTTATCAGTGCCAATACTAATTCTAGTTTAATGATTCATCAGCCTAAGGTGCCAACTGGTCTGAGACGTTTTAGTAAAATCAAATGATGGATCAGGTATTAGCCGCTGTTGTAAATTGGCTGTCAAGGGAAGGCGTTGTGGCGGAGGAAGACCGGGATTTGTATCGTTATGCCGTATATAGCTTGCTGTTTGGGCTAGCTCCATTTGCTATCGTTGCAATCTGGGGACTTATTTTTGATATGTTTGCAGAAAGCCTGTTGCTCATCTTGCCGTTTATGCTGATTCGGAAATTCAGCGGCGGGTATCATTTGAAGTCACAAAGTGCCTGCGTTGTTTTATCGACTATGTTATTGGGAGGTGCTGTAGGAATTGCAAAAATGATGCAAGCAGCCACAAATCTATCTTTGCTCACTGTTTTTGTTGCAGTATCCGTTATTAGCATTTGTGTATTTAGCCCCATTGCTTCTGAGGGACGCAGTTTAACTGAAAAGGAAACAAGAGTGTTTGGCACTGTTGCAAGAATCATTGCCCTGTTGTTCCTGCTGGGATATTCGATTTTACTCTATTTCGGGAAAAACAGATGGGCTGTTCCAACTGGCATAGGTATCATATTACCGGCAGTGCTGCAAGCTCCGGTTATAGTCATAAGGTTGTTTCAGCGAACTGTATCCGGTAAAAATAGAAGTCAATGACCAAAACGGTACGATTTTTGTTGTTTCATGCAAGGAGGATTGAAATAAGCAATTCTGTAAGATATAATGCTAGCGTAAACATATTGATGGTTGACTGATACGATAATGTGATTTCTTGAGTTAGTAAACGTGAGGCCAACGTTTATGATATTCGGGGCACAGTGATTGCCTTGAGGTACCAAGGGCAATCATTCTGTGAAGGTTTCTTCACGGGAGCTGTAGGTTGATTGCAGTTCGTGCGGAAAGTAATCAGCAAGCTGTATTACAACGAAGAAGGAAATCTCATGAAAAAGTCTATTTCTGCCATTATTGCGTTAGTGTTGATTTTGGTCCTGTCTGTTCCTGTTTTCGCTGCACAGCCCGAAGTTGTTGACCCCCAGGCATGTAACCATACATGGGGGCCTGAAACCCAGACGGTTATTTGGTCTAAGTATAGTCCATCCCAATGCAAAAGGACCGTTGTGTACACAAAGGTATGTACTAAGTGCGCACAAGTTAGCCAAAGAGAGACTAGTACCACACAGACTCACGAAGATGTTGTAAGTGAGGCGAGCTGCAATGGAACTACACAGACCTGGATTTACAGATGCAAGAACTGTGAAACCTTCAGGTATAAAAAATGGCCGAAATGCCCCGGCGCAGGCAAAGATCATTCACATGGTTGCTCTTGGTTGCCGGTGTAAAGGGTACGACTGCTTTTTTAGAAGCTCAAATTAAGAGGGCTTGAGTAACATTTAGGTCGAGGCGGCTGTGCCGTGTTCCGTGCAGCCGCCTCAGTATTATAAGGGGGAGTATGAGAATGAATCTAATGTCGAAACAGGCGGTCCGGAAGCCAATCTTTACCATGCTTATGGTGCTGTTGCTCAGCCTCTCCATTGCATTGTCCTGCATCGGCTATTCCGCCCTGATTAGCGCAAAACTTCAGCAGGAATCCATTACCACAGAGTATACCACCGTTGCCATTCCAAAACAGCCGGAGATGTCGGACCCATTTTCAGACGAGTTGGAAGTGGCATTGCAGAAGCGTGTCTATGCAGACAGGGCTGCTCAGGAAGCCCCCCAGCTGGAGATGATTGACCGAAGAGGGTATCTGGCCGGACATATCCCTGGAAGCCGTTCCCTGTCTTCCAGCAGTGTAGAACCTGGCGAATATAATGAGGCGTTTGATGAGGAGCCGTATTCTCTGGCGGTCTTTGCCCTTCGCTGCGAAAATGTTACAGATACCGTTTGTGAAGAATCATTTCAGTACCAGAGTACTTTTTCTGTAGAGGAAGTAGTCTCCCTGTCCTCGGCCTACGACTGCTTTCCGCCACTGGACACCGTTCATATTCTGGGCAATATATGCCAAAAGGATGGTACAGTTCCCTTTCAGGTGGGGCGGACCTATCTGGTTTTCGGAACCTACTATGACCGACGTGTTACCAGTGGAGCAGGGTTCCTGTTGCATGAGGATGGGACACACACCATCGAAACATATCGTCAGATAGAAATGGACAAACGATGGCTGATTCCATTCCCGCAAATTCGAAGCAATGAAAATGCAGAACCCTCCAGTTTGGAGGAGGGAACCTTAAATGGCCTGATCTACCATTATCCCACGGAAGGTCAGCTTCCTTGGGCCACCGAATATGAGGGTTCGGTGGAAGAATTCCTATCCAGCGAGGAAGGAAAGGTTTGGAAAGAAGAGATTCTGCCCATTTGTCAGTATAACCATGAATCCGCTGTAGTGATTCTGACGGACAAAATAACCAGCATGTATTCCTTCAATAACGGCGATGCCAGTCTGGTGTCCGGCCGCTTCTTTACGCAAGAGGAATACGACCGAGGAGAAGCCGTCTGTATCGTCAGTGCTGCCTATGCAGATCTCAATGGACTGAAGCTGGGCGATTCTCTGGAAATCGATTATTACGATTCCGGTTTTGTAGATTGTATGAACGGCGGACAGGTCAATTCCATGTTCGAAACAGAAGACCCCGGCCCATTTCGGCAAAGAAACTGTCTGATGCCGGAAGATGCAATCGGGGTTCGCAAAAAATATACCATTGTAGGCATGTATACCGGGGCACGGTTTGCCTTTGGTATCTATCACTTTAACGCAGACACTATTCTGGTTCCCAAGAAGTCGGTTCCCAATGCACAGGAATATGAAGAACCGGCCAATTCGCTGCTGAATACCTTTGTCCTGAAAAATGGCACAGAGCAGGAATTTGAACAGTACATGGAAGAGCAGGACTTGGGGAACCAGTTTCTTTATTTTAATCAGGAGTTTACCGCTGCACAGGGCGCATTGGAGGCATTGGAACAGAACGCCCTGCGGCTGTTCTGTCTGGGAGTCGGCGTGTTCCTTCTGGTGGGGATTTTGTTCCTGTTCCTGAATTTCCGCCGGATGAAGCCCATCATCCAAACAGCCAGACGGTTGGGCCGACCGGCAAAGAAAATTTGGGGCGAAATCCAGGTGCTGCTCCTGTTCCAGGTGGGCATGTCCACCCTTTTGGGTGGGGTGCTGGCGGCAATCCTGTATAAAACCATTACCAGAACGGTGCTGTCGGAAGCTCTGACGCTTCAGCCGATTGCTTTGGCAGAAGCTGCACTGCTTTTGTTCGTGGCACTGTTCCTCATCGCCTCCTGTTGGGCGGTATGGGCGGTCAGCCGGAAGCTAATGAAGGGGAAATAAAAGAAAGGGGGCATTGCCATGGGTTCCTTGAGCGGTGTAACCTGGAGGGCTATGTGGCGGCGTTGGGTTTCCGCCTTGCTCCTGATTGCGGTGGCGGCAATGGGAGCTTGCGGAGCAGTGGTGCTGCAAAACCTCACCGTTCGGCAGGAAAACGCAAGGAGAGAGGCGGTTTCCAACACAAAAATCAACTGTGTTGTCACAAACGCCAGAGGAACCGACTCCGGAAATCTGCAAATGCTCTCTGCCTTTGTGGAAATGCTGGAGGGAAAACGGCGGGAAAGAGGCTGCTATTTGGATGACTATGTGACCAATGTCCGGGCCAAGGCCACCATCTCTCTGGAAAAGCCCAAAGGGGCTGCTCTGCGGCGGATTCTTTCCATCGATTCCGACCCGGCACTGCATGAGGTGGAGGGGGCTGTGGTTGCCTTTGAGGAAGGATGGACGGAAGATGTATTGCGAGGCAAGGAACTGGTTTGTCTCGTCTCTTCCGACCTGAAAACCGGGGCAGATTCCATCACTATTTCTCAGACGCAGGGGCAGAAAACCGACCTCCACATCATTGGCACGGTGACAGGCGGGCCGGGAAATACTATTTACTGTCCCTATTTCATGCCCTATATCGAGGGACAATCCGCTGCGTTCATGACGGATAGCTGTTCTTTTGACATCCGGGACAATGACCGTCTGGAAGAAACCAAGGAGGAAATCTATAAATGGTTTGTTGAGCCAAAACTCAGCAATCAGATGGACGGCTTGACCTTTGGTGTTTTGGTGCAGGATGAAATCTACCAGAATACCTTATCGGAAATCCGGGACAATCTATCCATGCTGCGGCTGATGCAGCCGGTGCTGTTCGTCCTATGCGGCGGTATCGGATTCTTTGCCAGCTATCTGGCTACCCGGGGCAGAACAAAGGAATTTGCGGTGATGCGGTGCATCGGCATGAGTCGGGGTAAGGTCTTTGGACTGGTGATGACGGAATTGGCGGTACTGGCACTCTTTGGTGCGGTTTTGGGAACCGCCGTGGGATTTCTGGTGGAAGGTGCCGTTTTGTTCCGTGCCCTTACAAGGGCGGCTTTCATTACGGGAATCTTTCTTCTTGGCTCTGCCATTGCCGCAGTCCGTATCACAGGTGTCAATGTGATGAAATTGATGAAAGTGGAGGATTGAACATGAACAGTCTGGTTGCAAAAGATGTTACTTATGAATACCGGAATTCCTTTCAGACCGTCCGGGCCGTAAACGGCGTGACCTGTCATTTTGAGCAGGGAATGGTCTATGCCATTGTGGGCAGTTCCGGCAGCGGCAAGACCACCTTTCTTTCCCTCCTTGCGGGATTGGATGTGCCAACCTCCGGAACGGTTGAGCTGGACGGGGAATCCACGGCAAATACCAACCGGGATGATTACCGGCTGAACCATGTATCGGTCATTTATCAGAATTTCAATCTGTTTTACCATTTAACCGTGCTGGAAAATGCGGCGTATCCCCTTTATGTGCGGAAAATGTCCAAAAAGAAGGCGGACGAACTGGCACGGGAGAGACTGCTGCAAGTGGGATTACAGGAAAGCCAGTTTAAGCGGCTTCCCAATATGCTTTCCGGCGGTGAGCAGCAGCGTGTGGCCATTGCCAGAGCCTTGGCTTCGGGCAGTGAAATCATTCTGGCCGATGAGCCTACGGGAAATCTGGACAGCACCAACAGTCGAAACATTGTGGAAATTTTGCAGAAGCTGGCCCATGAAGAAAAACGCTGTGTCATCATCGTGACCCATGACCCATCCGTGGCAGAAGCAGCAGATGTAGTGCTGCAAATGAAGGACGGAATCCTGACCCAATCGGAATGAACAACGGGGACGAGAAAAGGGATTCCAACTTGAGTTGATGCAATAGCTAAAAATTGAATAGGTCGGAAACAAGGCTGATGGCAGTTGCTGTCGGCTTTGTTTTCGTATGGGGCAGGGAACCGGTATGCTTGAGACACTCAAAAAACTCTGTCATACTCCGTTGAGGTATCTCGACTATTGTTTGTTCTTGTGGTATAATAGGGAGAATTATCCCGGAAGGAGGCATTTGATATGGGCAAGCAGGTGGAGAAAACACCACAAAAAAGAATCTGTGTTGGCCTGTTGGCCCATGTGGATGCGGGAAAAACCACCCTGTCCGAGGCCATGCTGTATCATGCAGGTGCCCTCAAAAAGCTGGGTCGGGTGGATCACGGCAATGCGTGCCTCGACACCCACGAGCTGGAACGAAGCCGGGGCATCACCATTTTTTCCAGCGGTGCGCCCATGCAGTGGGGAAGTCTCCATGCAACGCTGTTGGATACGCCGGGACATGTGGACTTTTCCACGGAGACCGAACGAACCTTGCAGGTGTTGGACTATGCCATAATGGTCATTGGCGGCACCAATGGCGTGCAGGCTCACACGGCGACCTTGTGGGAGCTTTTGCGGCAGTACCATGTGCCGACCTTCCTCTTTGTGAACAAAATGGACCTGCCCGGACCGGGAGAAGAGGCCATTATGGAGGATTTGCGGAAGAATCTGTCCACAAACTGTGTCCGCTTTGGTGCGGATGTGCAGGCCATGTATGAGGAGGCCGCCACGGCAGAAGAAGAGGCGTTGGAGGAATATCTGGAGCAGGAAACACTTTCCGGAGATACGCTGCGCCGTCTGGTTCGGGAAGAAAAGCTGTTTCCCTGCTTCTTTGGCTCCGCCCTGAAATTAGAGGGTGTGGAAGAATTTTTGCAGGGGTTGGAGGCTTTGACCGAAGAAATCCCCCATAAAGAGGACTTTTCTGCAAAGGTCTATAAGATTTCCAGAGACCCCCAAGGGGTGCGCCTGACTTGGATGAAGGTCACGGGCGGAGTCTTGTCGGTTCGTGCGCCCATTTCCTACACCTTGCCCGATGGGGAAAAGGTGGAGGAAAAGGCCAAGGAATTACGCTCTTATCAGGGCGACCGATACACCCAGGTGGATGTGGCAGAGCCGGGAACCATTGTAGCCGTGACGGGACTTTCCAAGACCCGGCCCGGACAAGGTTTGGGTTTGGAGCCGGATGGAAAGACTCCCAAGCTGGAACCCGTGATGACCTTTGGTCTGGAACTTCCCCAAGGGATAGACCCGGCCCGGATGATGCCAAAGCTTCAGGAGCTTTGTGAGGAGGACCCACAGCTTTCCATTGTCTGGGACCAGAGGCTTCAACAGATTCAGGCCCGGCTTATGGGAAATGTGCAGTGTGAAGTCCTCAAAAGTGTGATTATGCAGCGTTTTGGGGTGGAAGTCCAAATCGGGACAGGTCGGATTCTTTACAAAGAAACCATCGAAGCACCGGCAGAAGGGGTGGGCCACTATGAACCTCTGCGCCACTATGCAGAAGTGCATCTTCTGTTAGAGCCGCTTCCCAGAGGCAGCGGTCTGGAATTCGGGGTGAGCTGTAAGGAGGACGAACTGGACCGGAACTGGCAGAGACTCATTCTGTGCCACCTCATGGAAAAGACCCATCTGGGCGTGTTGACTGGGTCGCCTATTACGGATCTGCGGCTGACCCTGGTTTCCGGTCGTGCCCATGTGAAGCACACGGAGGGCGGTGACTTCCGACAGGCCACCTATCGGGCCGTAAGACAGGGCCTTATGGGAGCCAAAAGCGTTCTGTTGGAGCCTTGTTATCAGCTCCGTTTGACGGTTCCTCTGGCACAGGTGGGCAAGGCCATGCAGGACTTGCAGACCATGGGGGCCAAGACGGAACAGACCCAGGTGGGAGACACGGCTCTGTTTACGGGAACCGTACCCGTTGCCAAACTGGGAGACTATGCCGCACAGGTGGCATCTTACACCCACGGACAGGGCAGACTCTTCTGCCGTCCCGGTGGGTATGTGGTCTGTAAGGAGGCACAGCAGGTCATTGAGGCCATGGACTATGACCCGGAGGCCGATTTGGAGAATACCCCGGACTCCGTATTCTGCGCCCATGGTGCCGGATTCCATGTAAAATGGAACGAAGTACCCCAATATATGCACCTGCCAGCCCTGCTTGCCCCGAAGCCTCAGCCTAAAGTGGAACGGCCCAAGGCAAGCAGCGATGATTTAGAATTGGAAAAGATCATGGAGCGGGAGTTTGGCTCCATTAAGCGGCCGGTCTATACGCCGCCCAAGGTTCGTTCCTCTCCCATTACGTCCCCGGCCCCCATTCCCAGAAAGGAATATCTTCTGGTGGACGGCTACAACATCCTCTTTGCATGGCCGGAACTGAAAGAACTGGCAAAGGAGGATTTGGAGGAGGCCAGAAAGCGGCTCATGGACATTCTGAGCAACTACTGTGGCTTTTCTCACCGGGAAGTGGTGCTGATTTTTGACGGCTACCGGGTCAAGGGCAACCGGGGCGAACGGTTCTTATACCACAACCTTCTGGTCATCTACACCAAGGAAAACGAGACCGCCGACGCTTACATTGAGGCGTTGGCCCTGTCCATTGGCAGAAATGAACGGGTCTATGTGGCGACCTCCGACAATCTGGTACGGCTGTCGGCTTTCCGAAGCGGTATTTTGCGGGTGTCTGCGCTGGAATTGCAGGCACAGGTGGAGTCCTGCAAAAAGGATATGCAGACCTATCTGAAAAAACAGTCTGCCGAGGCCAGATACAAAGAGCAGGAAGCCAGAAATCAGGCCTGGAGCCGAATGCTCAAGGACTTAAAACTGCCATAAAAGACAACCAGGAACGGCATCCTTGCGGGGTGCTTGGGACCACTGTTTTTTGCAGTCGATATGGTATGCTGGAGGAGGCTGTACATGATTATTGAAGTAAACGATTTGAATATAGAAACCGCTGGCGCAATCCATTCTGCATCCTGGAAAGAATCGCATCGAGCTTTCTGTGCAGCAGAGTTTGTTGAAAAACATAGCGTAAAAGCACAAACGGCATATCTGCAACGAGAAATCGAAGCAGGAAAACAAGTGTTCCTCTTGATCGATGAAATCCCGGTGGGGATTGTTTCTGTTTTTGGAAATCGGATTGAAAATCTTTATATCCTGCCCACGCAGCAGCGTAAGGGATATGGGACACAGCTCCTGCATTTTGCCATAACTCAATGCAATGACACACCGACGCTTTGGCTTTTGAGTAATAACAAAGCGGCCTATGGTTTGTACGCCGGAAACGGTTTTGTGAAAAGCGGAAAAGTGAAAAAACTCACGGACGAACTGTATGAACAGGAAATGGTTCTAAGCAGACCAATGGGCTGACCCACCGCTGCCATAGAAGAAATGTAATGCCCTCCACCCACTGGTGGAGGGCATTTGCTGTCTTACTATGCTTCTGGTTTTGGAGCGGGGAGCTGCTGTTTCATCTCATTGACAGCGGCTTCCAGCAGAGGACGAAGTTCCTCCGGAGTTGTGGGAATCCCTTTCTTCGTCAAAGCCGCTGAGGCTTCTTGCAGGGCCTTTTCGTACTTTGCAGGGCCGTCCAAATCCTCATAGACCTGCTGAATAAACCGTACCGTAGTACCGGCAACCTGGATCTTGGTCTCATCGTCAAAAAACCGCTGGGTCAGATTTTTCAGCACAATCCCCAGATACCCAAACAGGGCCGTTAAAACGGCGGCCAGAAGTTCCAGACCGTAATGCTCTAAAAATTCTACAAACATTCTTCGACCTCCTTATTCGTGATGGACTTTATGAAATTGCTCCAAGTCCTCGATCCGATGGTTCATCACCTTGATTTGTTCTTCCACTACCGGCATCCGACGGGCAAACCCATTGTGCTCCCGTACCTCACGGGCCAATTCTTCCAACTTGGTGTCGGTAACGGCCTGGGTCTTTTCCAGACCGTGCTGGATGCGGCGATTGCCGGAGACGTTGGTGAAAATCACTCCCACCAGAGCCAGACCACCGGTAATGAGGGCTGTCAAAATGCTCTCCATGGGCCTCGCTCCTTCCTTAAAAAATCCCCAGTCGGTCCAGTACCACCAGAGTCCGCATCAGGTCGTTGCTGAGATTCAGCCCGGTTCCCGTGCCCTTTAAGGCCCCCGATGCTACCAGCTTGTCAATGGTGGGCTTGGCCCACGCAGGAATGACCTCCTGCTGGGGTTCGTTCAGCCGCTTGGCTACCTCGTGACGGAAGTCGTTCATAGTCTTTCCCTGACGCTGAAACCAGTGGCCAACGTCGCCATGATTGGAGGCAATGCCCAGAGCATGGCCTTCGGCGTGGTCGATGAGAACGCCGGGAGCGTTGGGGTTCAGGTTGAATTTCTTGCACAGCTCCACACAGACCCCAATGGCAGTCTGGTAGACCTTCTGAAAATAGACCCGGTCTTCCAAATCGTCCTCGCACAGCTCGATGGAAATGTGGGTGTCATTGGCATCGCTTCCGCAGTGCCAGCCACGCATTTGCCAAGGCAAGGTCTGATAGCACTCCACAGAGCCGTCTTTGGTTTCGCCAATGAAGGCATGGACGCACACATCCAGACCGGAGTGGTTCCAGTGGTTGTCGTAGATGTTTTCCCCCAGAATCCCGTCATCGGGACCGACGTAACGTTTGAGGGTGGGGTTGTCGGCTCCCGTGGAATGGAGCATGATGCCCTTGGGCTTCATGGAAACCCCTCGTTTGTAACAGTCGTTGTTTGTAAGCAGTAGCGTTCTCAAGGTCGTGCCTCCTCCTGAATTTCTTTGACATACAGGCCCAACAGGTCATGGAGGGAATGATAGACGGGCTGACCCGTACTGCGGATACACAGATACCGAATCCCGTCCTGGATGTAACAGTTTCCTTCGGTGAGGGTCAGGCCGCCGTGATAGGGGATGGGGTCGGTGTAGGTTCCCAGATGGTCTTCCACCACCTCTTCCCAAAGAGCCGGAGTCTTGTCCGGCTCCCAACCCTTTTGAGGGGCGTGGGCCTGTCGGCACCGATAGACCCGGCCCTCATACTGTACCTTGAAGCCTGCTTCATAGGGATTGTCCCGGCCCCATCGGGGGTACAGCCGCCAAAGCACCGGGCAAAGGGTATCTTCCAGCGACTGCACGGCGGATTCAATATAGGCCCGATAAAAAAGTGCTTCCTGTCTGGTCATTGACTCCCTCCTAACAAAAGTTCGATGGCCTGTCGGTCGGGAATTTCCTCCTCTACCGAAACCGGCAGGTCGTACAGTTCCCAGCTCAAATCTTCCTTGAGCCGACAGCCCTTCCCCTGCGGCGGAACGGGCCGGGTATTAAAATGGGCCATCAGCTCCTCATATTGGGCCTGCGTGATTTCCTGCTGGCCCAATCCGGTGGAAATGGACTGGATATATCCGTTTTCTACGGTTTTGAAATAGGTCATGGTCATACCCCCCATACAATGGTGTAGTCATAGGTAAGGCTGGGGTCCAGGTTCCGGGGCAGTCCCACATAGAACCCATTGGGCCAAATCGCAACCCCAAGTTTCTGGGCACAGCCGGGATCGGTGCTGTAATAGTTAAGGGGATTATAGGCACATTCAAAACCGGAACCATCCATACAGTGGACACTTAAAGCAGGGTTGTTGGTCATGGTGGTGATGGAATGGTTGGGGCCATAGGAAATGTCTGTGCTTTCGGGCGAAACCGTGGGAACATAGAGCTGTACCTTATACACCGATTCCATGGAGGCAGAAGGGAAGTCCTTTCCTTTGGGACACAGGAACAGGGAAAAAGGCTTGTATGCTCCAAAATTGTGGACGATTTTCAGAAACACAGCATCGCTTCCGCTTCCTGCCACGGTGTACTGTCCCTGATACACCGTAGGATGGTTTCCGGAACCGTAACCCTTCACCAAAGCCTGCACGGCACTTTGCAGATCGGGGTGAGACTGGCCCGTGGTGTCCTGAGCGATGCGAAGCAGGTTTTGAAGCTTTTGGATGACACTTTGTGCCGTGGCCATTAGACATTCCCTCCAATCAAAGAATCAATGGTGTGGATGGTGTCCGACAGAAGCCGGTCCACATACCCTTTGCTGACGGCATCGGTGTCGGTCTGGGGACTGGCAATGGCCCCCATGCGGATGGGCTGATTTGCATTGCCCAGACGAATGGTGCCATCTCGGTCGGTGGTGGCGGACAGGGTCAGCAGGTCTTTCCCGGCGGAGGACTGGAACCGGAATGAACCGCCTTGCAGACGGAAATCCCCCTTGAGTGTACCATCAAAAGCGGCATCCTTGCCGTTTTGTACGGTGTAGCTCCAGGTACTGCCATCGGTATAGGTGACGGTGTAGGTGTCCACCTTTCCGGCGGTGCCTGTCTTGGCAATGCTCTGGACGCCTCGGCCCTTCACGTTACCTACGTTCTGGGTGGCTCCGTCGGAGAAGGTCAAAACCAATTGGTCCTCTTGCAGACTGGCGTTTGTAATACCTCGACCCTCTACTACACCTAAATCCAGATAGGTGCCGTCGGTCAGGGTGAAGCACAGGTGTCCGTCCCGTACATTGACCTGTGCAACGCCTCTCTGAATGACTCCTTTAATGCTTGCTGTAATATTCATTGGTTCACCTCACAATCAATGGTTGGTCTTTCACCACCGTGGTCCACTGACCATTGTGACAGACCCGGACTCGATAGTGATACCGTCCCCGAGGCAGGTCACCGTTGAGGGGCAGAGACGCATGATGGCCTTCCTCCTCGGTGTGGGTCAGTACCACCTGATGGGAACGGTTATAAAGGGTCAGCTCTACCTGCTCTCTGGGAGCCGGACGAACCAAGGTTCCATCCTGATCGTAAAGCTCCAGCGTAAAGCGTACCAAGCCCGTGTCTCCGGCACAGCACAGGATTTCCCCGGATTCAATGCAGGGGCTAAGGCCGGAAGAGGGGATATTGGGGTAGTCCATGGGCGTAACTCCTTCCTATATAAAATTCATGCAATGGTTGGCTGTTTCCACCTCCAAAGAAGGCGGAAACAGCCACAGCTGCTTAATAAGGCAGATTGACCCGGTCTTTTGAATGGGGAGGTGCCTTAGGCGGATTCTTTTTGGGCTTTTGTTCCATCTCCGCCAGAATTCGATTAAATTCTGCCAGAGCTTCCCAAGGATAGCCCTCGGCCTTGAGGAATCGCCAGCGGTCCGTGGCACCCTTGCCCAGACGCATCCATTCCTTTGCCAGAACGTAGAGGTAG
>CAUWEI010000041.1:0-25517 GCA_963557675.1 uncultured Oscillospiraceae bacterium
ATATGGCACTGTCCAAAGATGCCGGCGTGTCCCTGATTTTCGTGTTTATCTTCCTCGTCATGGCCTTTGTGGGCGGCGTGAAAGTATGGTGGTTCTTGGGCGGCGTTGCCGTTCTTGCCGTTGTGGGCCCCTACTTCTGGAACAATATCATGCACGACTATCAGAAGAACCGAATCCTGGTAATCTTTGACAGCACCATCGACCCGGACGGTTTGGACGAACGGTGGCACATGAAACACAGTCTTCTTTCCCTGTCCGGTGGCGGCCTCACAGGTCAGGGTCTGTTCCATGGCAACCGCACTCAGGTGGGTGCGCTGAATGCCCAGCATACCGACTTCATCTTCTCCGCCATTGGCGAAGAATTAGGACTTCTTGGCTGTGTGTTTACTCTGCTGCTTCTGACTGCCATTATCGCCCGTGTCATCTATGTGGGCCTCAAAACCTCGGATTACATGAGCCGGCTTGTCTGTGTCGGCATTGCAGCAGCCCTCATCTTCCAGATCTGTATTAACGTAGGAATGTGTCTCGGCGTGGTTCCGGTTATCGGCCTGACACTCCCCTTTATCAGCTACGGCGGCAGCTCCATTGTCTCCATGTATCTGGCCATGGGCATTGTATCCAGTATCCACGCACACCCAGCTCCGGGTACCAAAGACTATTATATTCGTCCCACTTACCACCTCAGGTAGCAAATACGAGGCTGTGACCAATATTCGTCACAGCCTCGTTTGTTTATTTCAGTTTCTCTACCAATGAGCCGTCCGGGGTTACAAATACCGTACGGTAGGTCGTATAAATCACCATACCGGGCTTTGCGCCACCGGGTTTCTTTACATACCGGACAGGCGTGACGTCCACGGCTACATTCTGGCTCTGTCTGGCCTGAGAGAACCAAGCCGCCAACTGGGCTGCCTGTGTAATGGTTTCATCCGGGGGCTGAGGACCTGCACACGGCACAATCACATGACTTCCGCTCTGCTTCTGCACATGAAACCACAGATCGTTTTTCTGGGCCAGCTTCGTGGTCAGTTCGTCATTCTGGCGATTGTTTCGGCCAACATAGATGGGGTATCCATCCGTCGATACAAACCGCATGGGTTTTGTAGCGGCCTGCTTCATGCGCTTGCGGCTGCTATCCTGTCGGACATAACCACCCGCTGCCAGCTCTTGCCGAATTTCCTCCAGTTCTGCCTCCGAATCTGCCCGTTCCAGCTCTTCCAGAACACTTTCCAAATATTGGAGCTCTTCCCTGCCCAAGGTCAACTGGTGGGTCAGCTCCTTTTCCGCCGTCTTTGCCTTGGCATAGTCCTTATAGTACTTTGCCGCATTCTGCTGCGGAGACAGCAGGACCGACAATGGAATGGAAATGGACTTCATTTCAGGGTCATAAAAGTTTTCTGCCACCAATACGGTCTGTCCCTTTTTAATAGTATGCAGATTGGCGGTAACAATATCTCCCATCTGGCGCAGATGCTCCCGGTCCTGAGCGGTTGTCCGTTCCTTTTCCTGCAACGCCATTTTCCGACGGGTACGATCCCGAAGATTTTGTACCGTCTTTCGCACGGACTGAGCCTTCTGGCGCATGGTATCCCGACGGTCCCGCAAGGTATGATAGCGGTCCAAGAGAGTGCCAAAGGACTCCGCCTCCCGGCAGGTATATTCAGGACCATACTGAGTAATGGGCACAAAGGCATACGCCTTGGGAGTTCCGTCCGGTTGTTCCAGAAGATAGGGCTTCAGGGTACGCATATGAGCTTCAAAGTAAGCAGCAACCTTCTTTGCTGCCTGCTTTAAGTCCTGTCCTTCCAGTCTCCCGTCTACAGATCCCAAAGCATAGAGAGCCACTTCTCGACATACCAGCGGAGAAAGGCCGCCCAGACCATCCATCAAGCGATCGGTTAGTTTATCCGATCCTGCTTCACTGAGAAGCTCATAGAAGTCTTTTTCCTCCATCTGGGCAGGATTTCGTTTCAGAATAGGTTCTGGGTTCTGATAGTACAGACCCGGAAGTGCCTGCCGCTTGGCAGAATCATCCAGTCCTACTCGACGCAGACAATCCAAAATTCGTCCGTCCGCACTCAGCAGATACACGTTGGTGGTTCTTCCCATCAGTTCCGCAACTAAAGTTCTTTTTACCAAGTCTCCCATTTCATCGGTACATTCAAAGGTGAGCCGTGCGATTCGCTCCATGGGCGGCTGTTCCACTTCAATCAATTTACCGCCGGACAAATGCTTTCTCAGGAGCATACAGAACATGGGCGGCTGATCCGGATTTTCCGGGTTGGCGTTTGTAAGATGAATTCTGGGTGCGGTGGGGTTGGCGGCAATCAAAAGCCGCTGTCTTCCGGTCGTACACCGAAGCAAGATCACCACCGTATCTCTGGACGGTTGATGGATTTTTTCCACTCTGGCTCCCAAAGCCGTTTCCCGCAATTCATTCAGTACGCCGGTCAAATAGGTTGCATCAAATGCCATAAAGTTCCTCCATGACGGTCACAAAGAGCTGATTGATCCGCTCTGTCTGTCCGGTCAGATACAGATACCCGAACAGACATTCCAGTCCGGTAGCTCTGGCGTATTCCTTAGGAGAAGCGTTCTTGGGGACTCCATGAACATGGGTATTTCTTCCTCTGCGATAGGCCCCCTGCTCCTCTTCCGTCAACATCGGCTCTAAACGCTCTACAAACCGGGACTGTGCAGGTGCCGACACATAAGACACTGTTTCTTTATGGAGGTTTCCCACCTTTGTTCTTCCATGGGTACACAGCCAAGTCCGTACAAGCAGTTCAAACACTCCGTCTCCCATATGTGCAAGACCCAGTGCTGAAATATTTCCCACCTGGAGCACATCCATTTCTGGCTTAAAATAATTCTCCACTGCCAGACCTCCTTGGAATTTTTCCGTACTATTGTACAACAAATTCACTTAAAATGCAATGGCAAAGGGGGGCTGCACCTGAGCGGTCCGTCAAAACTAGTTAGAAAGGAAAAGCAGCAAATCCTTTTGGATTTGCTGCCTTTGTTTGTAGTATGAATTCTATATCCCAATCTTAGCCATTTTCGCTGGGTTCTCCCGTTGTGGGAGGTGTGGATTCTGTCGGCGCCGGTTCCGTCGGTACCGATTCTGTGGGAGCTGGCTCTGTGGGGGCCGGTTCCGTGGTAGGCGGCTCTGTGGGAGCTGGCTCTGTAGGCTTCGGTTCCGTCGGTGCCGGTTCCGTGGGCTCCGGCTGCTTGGACCCAACCAAAACCTTTCGATCCCGCTTTGCATAGGAAGAATCATCTTCCCATTCTCTGGAAATCAGCTCATCCGTTTCCCGATTGTACTTGCACTTGTAGCTATTACCACTGTATCCGGTATAGCCAGTTACAAGCGTATCGCCAATTTCCTTATCGGGATACTCCTCCGCAATGGCATTGGAATATTCCACTTCAATCGTGTCATAAGGAGTGACGCTATCTTCCACCCACTCCATTTCCACATAGTAGTCCTTGGTCTCTGTACCGACGTATTCCAGATGAACTGCGCCATCATAGACCGACATAAAGATCTTTATGGGATACTCTGTATTGTTCTTAAACTTGAAATCCAAAGAACCCCAGTATACCGTAGCATCCATACCAGTGGGAACATAGCTGACCGCAAACGTGTGAACGGCACGCTCTACAATCTCAAAATCTGCAAGCAATGCGCCGTAGTACAAGGTAGATGCCACCTGGCATACACCGCCGCCTACTTCATCTATGGTATTATTACCGGAATAAACGGCAGCCGCCTGATAGCCCTTTTCGGCTGTACGCTCGCCAACTACGTCATTGAAAGAGAACGTTTCACCGGGACCTAAAACATAGCCGTTAATGGCTTCACAGGCCAGGCGCAGATTGGTTGTACGTTTTTCATTCCAGACATGATCCGTACTGATGGAAACCAAAGTATCCTTAAAGTATGGTGCCTCCAAGTCGGCTTTTGTTGCTTTGGGAATCAGAAGCTGGAAAGGAACTTCAATGACATCGCCTTCCTTAGCATTTTCTACTTTCTTCTGAAGTTCTTCCAAAACAAAGCCATAGCCCAGAGCTTCCTTGGACGCAACATAGGTCTCATTGTCGAATACCGCATCTACCGGTGCAATGCAGTTATCTGCAAAAATCTTCTTGAGGTCCAGTGCATCCGGTTTCTGCTGCTCATAATCCGCTGTCACTGTGGTAAACTCTGCACGATAGAAATGATCCAGAACATCCTGATACAATGCCGCTGTATCCAAATTTCTGCCACTGGTTCCCATCTTGATGGTCATAACCTGACCGCCTTCGGGGTAATAGGGCTTATCCTTGGGAACAACAATAAGTCCGCCCTCTTCTACCTCTTCCTCATCCTCCTCCGAAGGCTGATCCTCCGGTCGATTGGTGTTAGGAATGGCGAACTTTGTAAGGTCCGGCCGTGTGCCCTCTACGGTAACCGTAGTCTGTGTCAATGTGCTTGTAAAGTCAGCACCCAGATCTTCCAAAGAAGAACGAATGTAATCCCGATCCAATTTCAGATAATCTTCCACTGAAATCTCATATGTAAGGCCCGCTGCTGCGGCACGTGCCTTGGCTCTCTGGAACATATTGCCTTCCCGTCCGTAGTCATAGGCTGCCTTTGCCAAGCCAGCTACATCCACTTCCGCTTTATAATCCTCCGGGGTTAAAACCAGAGTTTTGTCTTGCAGTACAATCGTCAAAGACTGAGAATAGGCTTTTTCTGTCTTCTCTCGCAGCGCCGCTTCTGCTTCTTGCTGGGTCATGCCCTGCAAATTCGTATCCATAACAAATACGTTGTCAAAAATCAGGCCATCGTCTCTGTAGCAAACCCACAAAATTGCAGCCGTTGCAAGAATGACCAATGCTAAGCAGCTCACCAAAATGATTGCCAGTTTCTTTTTCCAGTTTCCGCTGCGTTTTGCACCGGCCTTGGAAGCCGCTTGGGTCACTTGCTTATGGGCTTTTTCGATTTGTGTGCGCTTTGCGTTGGATAACTTGCCCTTCGACTGTTCAAATCTACCCTTTTTTATATCGATCTCCCCTTATCTAAAGCGATGTCAATAACATCGCCGCACTATTTCACTGTCTAACACTTGTTCCCAAAAGTACTAAGCAAATATATTTTACCACAATTCCCACAGATTGCAATTACATTTCAATTTCAAGTTGTAACAATTATGTGAATCTTTAACGCTCGGAAATGCATAGTTTTCACGGAATACAAAAAAGCGGAGAGCCTACCTGCTTTGCAGGAATGGCTCTCCGCTTTGCACCACATTCTCAGTTTTCCAGAAGCGTCTCCACCAAAGCACTTGCATGACGCAGAGAATCCGCACCTTTTGGCAGTGCCAGCCGAAGCGTCGGCTTCTTTGCATCCGCCGCAAAGAACAATCGCTTTTCATACTGTTCCATCGCACAGATTCTGCTTACCTTCTCAAAGTTCAATTCTCTTAATGTGAAGCTAAGTTCTGCACCCTTCTGACGAATGTCTACAATGCCTGCATCCTTCGCTCTGGCTCGCAGAAGTGCCACATCTATGAGATTCAGGACACCCTTCGGCGGTTCGCCATACCGGTCCACAATCTCGTCCAGAAGGTCGTCTGCATCCTCCTGGCTGCGAATAGCTGCCATACGACGGTACAGGTCCATGCGCTCTTCTCCACGCTCCACATAGGTTTTGTCGATGTTAGCGGTAATGGTAATATCTGCGGTACACTCCGGGACCGGGGCTTCCTTGCCCTGTTCTTCCCGAACCGCCTCATCCAGAAGTTTCAGGTACATATCGTAACCAACGGACATGAGGTGACCAGACTGTTCCGCACCCAGCAGATTTCCTGCACCACGAATTTCCAAGTCACGCATTGCGATTTTAAAGCCGGAACCGAATTCCGCAAAGTCCCGAATGGCAGAAAGACGCTTTTCAGCCACCTCGGTCAAGGATTTATCCGGCTTATAGGTGAAATAGGCAAAAGCATGACGGTTGGATCGGCCCACACGTCCACGAAGCTGGTGGAGCTGGCTCAAACCCAGACGGTCTGCGTTTTCAATAATCAAGGTATTTGCGTTGGGAATATCCAGGCCCGTTTCGATGATGGTGGTACACACCAGAACCTGAATTTCACCTTCTGCCATAGCCTGCATAATGTCGCCCAGCGCATCTTCACCCATTTTGCCGTGAGCCACTGCAATGCTGATTCCCTCTCCCAGTCGTTCCCGCAATGAAGCGGCGCAACGTTCGATAGTCTCCACCCGATTGTACAGATAGTAGACCTGGCCTCCTCGCTGAAGCTCTCGGCGAATGGCATCATCGATAATTCCCTGATTATGCTCCATCACAAAGGTCTGGACGGGGTAACGGTCGGCAGGCGGTGCTTCCAAGGTGGACATATCCCGGATGCCGGACAACGCCATATTGAGGGTTCTGGGAATGGGAGTTGCGGACAAAGTCAAAACGTCAACGCCCTTGGAAATTTCTTTCAGCCGCTCCTTATGAGACACGCCGAAACGTTGTTCCTCGTCCACCACCAAAAGGCCCAGGTCCTTAAATTCCACGCTCTTTTGCAGTAATTTATGAGTGCCGATGATAATATCCACGGTACCGGCACGCAAATTTTGCAGTGTCTGCTTCTGCTGGGCCGGGGTACGGAATCGACTGAGTACATCCACATTTACAGGGAATCCACGGAACCGATTCACCACAGTCTGATAGTGCTGCTGTGCCAAAACGGTGGTAGGCACCAGCATTGCCACCTGTTTGCTGTCCAGCACCGCTTTCATGATCGCCCGAAGTGCCACCTCGGTCTTACCAAAGCCCACATCACCACAGAGCAAACGATCCATCGGTGTGGGAGATTCCATATCGGCCTTAATTTCACCGATACACCGAAGCTGATCGTCTGTTTCCGGATACGGGAAGTGTTCCTCAAACTCCTGCTGCCAGGGAGAATCCGGCGCATAAGCGTAGCCTACTTCTCTCTTTCTGGCCGCATAGAGCTTAATCAGCTCCCCTGCCATATCTTTGGCGGCCTTTCTGGCCTTTGTCTTGGTCTTCTGCCAGGCATCGGAACCGATTTTATTCAGCTTCACCGGGGTATCTTCTCCGCCGCCAATGTATTTGCTGATCTGGTCCAACTGTGTAGCCGGGATATAAAGCGTATCAGAGCCTAAATAGGCAATCTTTACATAGTCCTTAATGACCCCATCCACCCGGATTTGTTCCATGGCCACAAAGCGGCCGATGCCATACTGGTCGTGGACCACCAAGTCTCCGGGAGACAGATCCGTAAAGGAGGCCAACTTCTGCCGATTGGTCGAAGCCACCTTCTTTGCCTTTGTCTTAGGCATCTCTCTGGCAACCAGTTGTCCCTCCGACAAAACAGCCAGCTTCATGTCTGGGTATTCCATACCGCTGGGCAGGTTGCCCTCTGCCAAAAGAATCTGTCCCGGCTTTGGAAGTGAAGTCAAGGGAAATGCCAGGAAGCTGGACAGTCCCCGTTCACTGAGCATCGTCTGGAGCATTTCGGCCCGCCGTCTGCTGCCGCAGAGCACCAGAGAAGAAAATTCCATTCTTTGATAGTGGGCTAAATCCGAGGCCGCCACATCCAGATTTCCTCCATAGCCCGGAAGCTGCTTGCTGCTCATGGAAAGCAACTCCTGAGGAGGCCGATCCTCCGGGTATGCTGCACCGGCAAACGCATCCAGATAGACTGTAGGGCGATTACTGAGCCGAGCACAGAAATCCTCCCACTCCATGGCAAAGTCACACAGCTCTCCTGCCACTGCTCCCGTCTGGAGCAAGCTGTCCAATTGCAGTCCCAGCTCCTCCATCTGCCGTTTGGCAGCCCGATGGATGCTGCTGTGATCGCAGATCACCACCAACGTCTCCGCCGGTACATAGTCAAAAGCAGTGGTAAGCTCCGGGTAAATGAGAGACATATACCGGTCCGCAGCAGATAAATGCAGTGCTGTTTCCAGCTTGCTCTTATCCTGCTCAAAGGTACGAATCAAATCTTCATTGGGGTTCTTGCGACGCCGCTGCCGGGCAATCAGGTGCTCCAGATCTTTTACAAGACCCGGTACCCCCTGGGGATGGAGGCCCGGTTGTGTCTCCGCCACAGGCAAAATCATGACCTGCTCCACATTTTCCGTCCGGCGTTGGGTGTCCGTATCGAAAAATCCCATGGTGTCCAGTTCATCGCCAAAAAACTCAACACGAACCGGCTTGGCCTCTCCGGGAGAATAGACATCCAGAATACCACCACGAAGGGCAAACTGACCGGGACCTTCTACCATACTGGTGCGGCTGTATCCCATGGCGGTCAGCTTTTCCAGAAGGTCCTCGATCTCCATTGTCTGCCCCAGACAGAGCCGGAAGGCAGAGCCAAAGAGGACCGACTTCGGCATAGTACGCATACTCATGGATTCCCAAGAAAAAATCTGGATTTTGGTCTCTCCTCTTCCCAAATGGTAGAGCTGTCCCAAACGACGCTGTTCCCAAATACGAGACGTTACGGCTGCATCATACAGGTTGAGGTCTCGACCGGGAAGAACGGGTGCCTCCAAATTCAGAAACGCCTTGAGTTCCTCTCTTAGTCGCTTCGCCGCCAAATCATCCTGACAGACCACTGCAATGGGTCTGCTTCCCAACTGGGCCAGAGCTGCAATGATATGGCTGCGGTTAATCTGTGATAAGCCTGTAGCAGCGGCGGCCTTTCCCTCCTCCGCTGCACGAAGAAGGGCTTCAAATCCAGGCTGGGCTTTTAACGCAGACAAAAGTAGTTCCATGGCATATGCCTCCTTTCGTGGTGGACTTCTCCACGCAGAAATGCGGAAAGCAGGATTTTCCCCACTTTCCGTCTATGTTCTATAAAGAGCCTTCACCCCCATGGCGATATGCCATGGGGGATGGTTTACTTTCCGTTATATCGACTGGCTGATTTTTCCACTCCCTGAGTGGTAATGAGAAGGGCTGCCTGGGCAGCTTTGTCCCATACGCCATCCAGTGCTTTTTCTTCCTGAGCTGAGAAGCTGGACAGAACCCAGTCTGCGAGATCATAGTCCGGATGGGGCTTTGCGCCCACGCCGATTTTCACACGGGGGAAGTTCTGACACTGGAGGTGAGAAATAATGCTTTTGATGCCATTATGACCACCGGCAGAGCCATCGGCCCGTACTCTGAGTCGTCCGGGTTCCAGGGAGATGTCATCGTATAGTACGATTATACGCTCTGGCGGCAGCTTATAGAAGCGTGCAGCCTGGGCCACAGATTCTCCGGAGAGATTCATATAGGTCTGGGGCATCAGAAGGATGAGCTTCTGCCCTCCCACAGTAGCCTGCCCCAAAAGGCCCTGAAACTTTCCTCGATCCACACGGCAGTCTAAGCGGTCCGCCAATGCCATCAGGCTGCGAAATCCTGCATTATGCCGCGTCTTTTCGTACTGTTTTCCCGGATTTCCCAGTCCAACGATCAGCCAATCCGCCGAAGGTTTTCCCAGCATCTTAGAACAGGCTGGAGATGGAAGTCTCGGTGTAAACGCGGTTAATGGCCTTTGCAAACAGAGGAGCAACGTCCAACTGCTTGATCTTCTTGCCAGTGTAGCCCTCGGGCATGGGGATGGTATTCAGGACCATCAGTTCCTCGATATAGCCGTTGTCGATGCGGTCCAGAGCGGGGCCGGACAGAACACCGTGGGTAGCACAGGCGTAAACCTTTGCTGCACCGCCCACTTCAATCAGAGCGGCAGCAGCGTTGCACAGAGAACCGGCTGTATCAACCAGGTCATCATACAGGATGCAGGTCTTGCCCTTGACATCGCCGATCACGTTCATAACCTCGCAGAAGTTGGCCTTCTGACGGCGCTTATCTACGATAGCCAGATCCATGTGAACCTTAGCAGCAAAGTTACGAGCTCTTGCCACGGAACCTGCGTCGGGAGAAACGACAACAAACTCACCGTGGTCGAACTGATCCTCGGGGAACTTTTCCATGTAGTACTTTACAAATGCGGGAGCACCCAGCATGTTGTCTACCGGAATGTCGAAGAAGCCCTGAATCTGGTTTGCATGCAGATCCATGGTCAGAACCCGGTCTGCGCCAGCAGCGGTGAGCATATTGGCCACCAGCTTTGCAGAGATGGGGTCGTGTGCCTTGGCCTTGCGGTCCTGGCGAGCGTATCCATAGTAGGGCATAACCGCAGTGATACGGCCAGCGGATGCACGGCGGCAAGCGTCGATCATGATCAGCAATTCCATCAGGCTATTGTTTACAGGCTTGCAGGTGGACTGGACCAGGAACACGTCACAGCCACGCACTGTCTCGTTGATGGAAACAGAGACCTCACCATCAGCAAACTGCTTTACTTCGCTCTTGCCCAGCTCCAGGCCAAGTTCGTCGCAAATGCCCTTTGCGAAGGAGGGGTTGGCGTTGCCGCAGAACACCTTGATTTCTTTACCATGTGCGATCATCGGAAGGTACCTCACTTTTTTTCTATTCTGGAATCCGGCTTACCGGATAACCTACTTTTTATGCTTGTTGGCCCAATCTTTTTTATTGGTTTGACGGCTTCTCGCCAGAGCCAACGCACCGTCGGGCACATCCTGTGTTACCACAGATCCCGCAGCGATATATGCGCCCTGTCCCACCTGGACAGGGGCCACCAGACAGGTGTCGCAGCCAACAAAGGCATTGTCCTGCACCACGGTCTGGAATTTATTTACTCGATCAAAGTTGGCCGTGGACACGCCGCAGCCAATATTACAATCCTGCCCCACCGTAGTATCCCCCAGATAAGCCAGATGAGCCACCTGGGTTCTGGCACCAATAGTGGTGCGGTTCAGTTCTACAAATGCGCCTGCACGGACCGCAGGTGCCAAACTGGTTCCGGGTCTCAGGTTGGCAAAGGGTCCCACGATACAATCCCGCCCAACAAAGGCGTTATCTCCACGGCTTTGCACCACTTGAGCACCATCCGCCACCGAGCAGTCGGTCAAAAACGTGTTAGGGCCAATGACACAGTGGCTTCCAATGCTGTTTCGTCCATTGAGCACTGTTCCGGGCATAAGGGTCGTATCGGCCCCTACTCTGGTCCAAGGATTGACATAACAATTATCCAAATCCCAGATCTTCACGCCCGTCTGTGCCAGCAACAGAAGCTGACTCCGATTCATAGCGTGTTGAAAAGACAAAAGCTCTGTGTAGTCGCTGATGGGATAAAATCCCTCTTCCGGCCCACAAGCTTCTGACTCATCCGCCAAGAAACGAGCAAAGGAAAAGTCCTGATCCAAGGCATCCATGAACACTTCTCGATTGACCATAAAAGCACCATGGCGAGCCTCAGAAGAACTGACAGGGACAATTTGTGCAGGAAGGTGGGCAACCGGGCCGGTAATAATACAGACCTTCGAGCTTCCCTCCTCCATAGTCGAGAGGAACACATGCAAAAGGTCTGCCGGGTCTTGCTCCGTGCAAACCGTCAGCTCCACGTCATCCGGGAAGCAGCTTTTGGCCCGGGCAATACATCCTGGCTGAGCCACAAGGAAAAACCGTTGCGCTCCCATCTGGGCCAGAGAACCAGCCAGCCACGCAAGGAGGGGAACTCCCTGCACCTGCTCCAGCAACAATGGGTCCTCTCGACCGGTTCGCCGGGTATCGTCCGGCACGAAAATCACCACAGAATCCACCATAACAGCTTTGGCACTCCTTCCCTATGCACATACTGTCTCTACAGCACAAGCACAGTCATTATACCACTTCCCGCAGCATAATAGCAACCTTTTTCCAAACACTTTTCGCAAAATTATGTCAAAGCCTTTGAAAACATGAAATTTGACCAAAAATTTGCTTTTCCTGCCCCGGTTATTTATGAGATTCTACCCGCGAGTTTCCTCTGCTTTCACAGAAAAGACCGCTTTGCAAAACGCAGAGCGGTCTTTCTCCTTATTTCTTTGCCTTGTCCTGCTGAATCAGGAGCTTCAAAGCTTCCACACCTACCCGAATGGCGGCAGAGGTATCCTCGGTCATATTCTGACCCAGTCCAGCCTTCTCCCGCTCCTGGTTCCAAATCACATGGAAGCAGCTACCGCAGCGGACCTTCAGAGCAGAAGCCACCACAAACAGAGCCGCAGACTCCATTTCGCTGGCCTTGACACCCAACCGTTTCCAAGACTCCCACTTTTGCAGCAGCTCATAAGAAACCGGGCTACGGTCCGGGGCATGCTGTCCATAGAAGGCATCCTTGCACTGCACCACGCCCAAATGAGTCTTCATTCCCATATCCAGGCTTGCCTGCCGAAGGGCTGCCGTTACGTCAAAATCCGCAACGGCCGGAAACTCCATGGGTGCATACTCCAAAGAGGTATGCTCAAAGCGGATGGCACCAGTGGCAACCACCACATCACCAGGTTCCACAGCAAGGTCAATACCACCACAGGTACCCACACGAATAAAGGTATCTGCACCAATGGCCGTCAGTTCCTCCATGGCAATGGCCGCAGAGGGACCGCCGATGCCGGTAGAGCAGACGGAAACCTTCTCTCCCAGCAGCGTGCCGGTATAGATATTATATTCCCGGTTCATACCCACATGAACGGGATTATCAAAAAGCTTAGAAATGGCTTCACAACGGCCAGGGTCTCCGGGCAGGAGGCAATAGCGTCCTACATCGCCCTGCACGCAGTGAATATGAAACTGTCTTCCAGTATCCTGCATACGAATCACCTTTTTCCTAATGATAACACTTTTATTTTACCATAGAAATGCAATTCTGACAAGGACATAGCTTTAGAAATTTACGGAAAAACAGGGTCCATGCAAAATGCCTCTGCATTAAAACAGGCTTACCTGACTGGTATCCGGCAAATCGCCAAAGGCCCCGGCTGCCCGCAGATTTTCAATATGAGTCTTGGATACTTTCGGACAAGCCGCAGAGAATTCCTCAATGGAAATGAACTTCTTACCCTTTCGGCCCTCCATAATATCCCAGGCTGCGGTTTCACCCAGGCCAGACACGGAGACAAAGGGCGGCAGAAGCTTCCCGTCCTTTACGAGGAACTTGGTGGCATGGGATTCATACAGGTCCATGGGTGCAAACTGGAAGCCACGCAGATAAAATTCATAGCAGACTTCCAAGGTGATAAGCATATCGCCATCTTTATCCGTAGCATCGTCATTTCCGTCAATGGCCGCAATGTGGGCTTTGACCTCCTCAATGCCTCTGGTCATCATTCCCGCATCAAATCCGCCCTTTTGGCTTCTCCGGTAGAAATAGGCGGCATAGAACGCCAGCGGATGATGCACCTTAAACCAGGCGATTCGGAACGCCATCATAACATAAGCCACGGCGTGGGCTTTCGGGAACAGGTACTTGATCTTCTTACAGGATTCAATATACCAAGCCGGCACACCAGCCGCAACCATTTCTTCTTCTGCACCCTCTGGAAGGCCTCTTCCCTTTCGTACTGCCTCCATGATTTTGAATGACCGTTTTTCCGGCATACCGCAGGAAATCAGGTAAATCATAATATCGTCACGACAGCCAATGGCCTCGTCAACGGAGGCGGTTTTGGAGGTAATCAGGTCTTTTGCATTGCCCAGCCACACGTCTGTACCGTGGGAGAAGCCGGAAAGCCGCAAAAGAGTGTCAAACTTGGTGGGCATGGTATCCATCAACATTCCACGGGTAAATCGTGTGTTAAATTCCGGGATGGCAACGGCTCCCGTGGGGCCTAAAATGGGGTCATCCTCATAGCCCAGAACCTTGGAGCTAGTGAAAATCGACATGGTATCCTTGTCGTCCAGAGGAATCTTCTGGGCATCCACTCCCGTCATATCCTCCATCATACGAATCATGGTGGGGTCATCGTGTCCCAGCATATCCAACTTCAGAAGGTTCTCTTCCATGGAGTGATATTCAAAATGGGTGGTGATCGTCTCTGCATTGGGGTCATCCGCCGGGTGCTGCACCGGACAGAAGTCCCAGATTTCATTTTCCTGCGGAATAACTACCAGACCGCCGGGGTGCTGACCGGTGGTTCTTCTAACGCCGACACAGCCTGCCGCCAGACGGTTTTCCTCTGCACGCACTACCGTCCGGTTCCGCTCAGACAGGTACTTTTTCACATAGCCAAAGGCGGTCTTTTCTGCAACCGTACCAATGGTACCTGCCCGGAACACGTGGGATTTACCAAACAGCTCCACGCAGTAGGCATGGGCCTTGGCCTGATATTCACCAGAGAAGTTCAGGTCAATATCCGGGACCTTGTCACCACCGAAGCCCAGGAAGGTCTCAAAGGGGATGTTAAATCCATCCTTCTCAAATTTCGCACCGCATTTGGGGCATATGGCATCGGGCAGGTCCGCACCACAGCCAAATCCTTTTGGTACATCGAAAGTGGTATACTTACATTCCGGATTGGGACAGCGGTAATGGGGTGGGAAGGAATTAACCTCTGTAATACCTGCCATATAGGCCACAATGGAAGAACCAACGGAACCACGAGAGCCAACCAGATAGCCGTGTTCCAGAGAGTTCTGTACCAGCTTCTGGGCTGACATATAAATCACATCGTAGTGACAGCTAATAATGTCTCCCAATTCGGTTTCAACACGTTTGGTAATCAGTTCCGGGGGATTTTCACCATACAGACGGTGCATCTTTCCATACACCAGGCTTTTCAAATCCTCCACGGAATTCTTAATGCTGGGTGCAAACAGGTTATGAGGCACCGGACGGAGAGATTCGCACATATCGGCAATGAGATTGGTATTCTTTACCACCACGTCATAGGCGGTTTCCTCTCCCAGATAAGAAAACTCTCGAAGCATTTCGTCTGTAGTACGGAAATACAACGGGTTCTCCTTGTCTGCATCGTCAAAGCCCTTGGTAGCCAGCAGAATGTGTCGGTAGATTTCATCCTCTGGATTCAGGAAGTGAACGTCACCGGTTGCACAAACCGGCTTTCCCAGCTTCTTTCCCAATCGCACCACGGTGCGGTTGAAATCCCGCAGTTCCTCTTCCGTCTGGGCAAGGCCTTTGGCCAGCATAAACCGGTTGTTGGACAAGGGCTGGATTTCCAGAAAATCATAAAAAGAGGCCAGACGCAGTAATTCCTCTTCGCTCTTATGGGCCAAAATTGCCTGAAACAGCTCTCCGGCTTCACAGGCCGAGCCAATAATCACGCCTTCCCGATACGTCATTAGTTCCGATTTTGGAATTCTGGGGTATCGTTTGAAGTATTGCAAATTGCCAATGGAAATCAGATGGTACAGGTTCCGAAGTCCGGTTTGGTTCTTAGCAAACAGGATGATATGTCTTGCATGGCGGTCGCCTATTTTGTTTTTCGCACGAAGCGCAGGCATGGCCGGGTTAATTGTCTGCAAGCTGTGAATGTCCATCTCCGCCAGCTTGTCCCGCAGTCGATCAAAAATCAAACCGCAAGTAAGGGCATCGTCTGCCGCACGGTGGTGGTTAAACTCCGGAAGACTTAGGGCATTGGCTACAATGTCCAGCTTGAATTTGCCAAGCTGAGGCATGAGATTCTGAGACAGAATCAATGTATCCAGGTAGGTAGGCGCATAGGGAATTTCCATCCGTCGGCAGGCTGCCGCAATGAAGCCCACGTCAAAGTCTGCATTGTGGGCAATAAGCGGCCGGTTTCCGCAAAATTCCAGAAACTTGGGAAGTACTTCCTGAATCTTGGGGGCTCCCACCAGCATCTGGTCTGTAATTCCTGTGAGATCTGTGATTTTCTGGGTGAGGCTTCGGCCCGGGTCTATAAAGCTCTGGAATCTGCCTACCTCTTCCCCATCTTTCAGGATGACTGCACCAATCTCGATGATTTCATCCGTGGCGGCACTCAGGCCCGTTGTCTCCAAGTCAAAAGCCACATATTCCTCTGTAAAGGAACATTCCCGCTCCCCATGCACCACGATTCGGTCATCCACATCGTTCACATAGTAGGCTTCGCAGCCATAGAGAATCTTGATGTTCTGTTCCGTCCCTGCCACTTTGGCCTTTCCTGCGGCCTTCATGGCCTCCGGGAACGCCTGAGCACAGCCGTGGTCCGTTATGGCGATGGCCTGATGCCCCCACGCTGCCGCCTGCTTTACCGCTGCTGTCGCTTGGGTCAGTGCGTCCATGTTGGACATATTGGTGTGCAGATGAAGCTCCACTCGCTTGTCCGTGGCAGTATCCAGACGTTTGGGAGCCGTGTGAGGCATAATAGCAATGGGGTCCAGCACCATCTCGTTGTCAAAACGATTGATGATTGGTTTTGCCAAAATCTTTATCCATGTCCCTTCCGTACAGGCATCTACAATGGCCTGTGCCTTCTGAAGATCTCGCTCTCTAAAATAGCGATTGATTCGGATGGAACTGGTATAGTCCGTAATGTCGAAGTTGACCACGATTGCGTTGTTCTTGGTCAACTCTTTGTGATCCACCGAAAACACTCTTCCTGCCACACAGACAGTACGAAGATCCAGTGTCACTTCCTTGATGGGGATTGTCCTGTCTACGAAGGGCTTTCCAAAAATAGTATCTGCTCCCGCCGGTGCAGATACCGTCTTTCCGACGCTGTTCTGAGGCCGTTCCTTGTGCTGCACCGGGGCTTCCACCTTCGGCAAATTACTCACCATTTCCTGGCGCATCTGCTCCATTTTCTGGAACAGCTCTGTGCCGTGAAGTTCCTGATTGGCCTGAATCTCTACGGAGATTTTGCGATCAAAGCGATCCGAAATATACCGCCGCAGACTGGGAACTGCACTTTCCAAATCCTTTTTGCCGTTTCCCACCAGTTCCATCCGAAGGGTCTCCCCCTCCCAGGACCACTTGCATCCTGCAAGAGAACCTCTGGCTCTGGAATCCTGATCCACAAAAAACTGCATCAGCTCTTCGGGCTCAATCTTCGTCAGGTCTTCCGAAGGAAAGTGTGGAAAAATCTCCACCCGCCGCACATCATAGTACCCTTGAAGCTCCTGACAAATCCCCTCCAGCTCTCGTCTGGAGACATACTCTGGACAAGTTACCTCCAGCAAAATAGCACGGGCTTCCATATCCAATTCCGCATTGCAAATCTGTGTCTGCTCCAATATGGATTGCAGCTGCTCCTGTGGGACATATTTTGAAAACATTTGTAAAAATGGGATAAATTCCGTCATAAGTTCACCTTTTCAGAGAAAACTTTGGACTGTGGTGCAGTTTTTGCACCACAGCCCATGGCTTTACAGCTTTTCGATGTAAGAAATGAGGGTGGGCAAGAGCTGATCGTAAGGTACTTTTTCCTTTGGCTCTCCCTTTACAAAGAGGACACCACAGCCATCACCGCCGGCAATGCCCACATCTGCCTCTCTGGCCTCACCGGGGCCATTGACCACGCAGCCCATAACGGCTACTGTTATGTTCTTCTTGCAGTCTTTGAGAGCCTCATCCACCTTCCCCACCAAACCAATGAGGTCAATGCAGGTTCTTCCGCAGGTGGGACAGGAAATAATATTGACGCCTTCCTTCCGAAGACCAGCTGCACGGAGAATTTCCTTTGCGGCATAAACCTCCTGCACCGGGTCGTCGGTGAGAGACACCCGAAGGGTATCACCAATGCCATCCAGCAGCAACGCACCAATGCCCATGGCCGACTTGATCAGGCCCATCCGAACCGGCCCCGTCTCGGTCACGCCGATGTGCAAAGGATAGTCACACTTCGAGCGGAACAGCCGGGCGGCTGCCACCATAGTGGGAACCGTGGAGGACTTCATCGACACACAGGCATCATAAAAGCCCTGCTTTTCCAGCAGCTCCAAATGGGAAAATGCACTTTCCACCAGAGCTTCTGCCGTAGGATGTCCATATTTCTCCAAAAGCTTCTTGTCCAGGCTGCCGCCGTTAACGCCAATGCGGATGGGAATTTTCTTATCCCGACACACGTCCACAACGGCTTTCACCCGGTCCTCCCCGCCGATGTTTCCGGGGTTGATACGGATTTTAGCGGCACCGCCCTCTGCGGCAGCAATTGCCAGCTTATAGTCAAAGTGAATGTCTGCTACCAGAGGCAAGGGGGACTGTGCTGCAATCTCTGCAAAGCCTTTGGCTGCTGCCTCGTTGGGAACGGCCAGCCGGGCAATTTCACAGCCTGCATTTTTCAGGGCTTGCAACTGCGCCAGACTTCCTTCCACATCGGTGGTCTTGGTATTGAGCATGGACTGGATGGACACCGGAGCGCCACCGCCAATGGCCACATTACCCACCATTATCTGTCTAGTCATTTTATTCACCTCAAACGATAATTTGCCATACGTCCTTGAATAGAATCAGGGCCATCAAAATCATCAGAACGATCATGCCGCCCGCATGGATATAGCCCTCAATCTTAGGATTCAACTTCTTTTTCGTAATGCCCTCGATGCATGTTGTCAGGAGAACACCCACAATCCGTCCGCCGTCCAAAGCAGGAATGGGCAGCAGGTTCATAATTCCCAAGTTGATGGCAATGAGCGCACCAATGGAAATCACGTTCCAGAGACCTACCGAAATGGTTTCCGAAGACGTGCCCACATCGGCAATCGTCTTGACGATGCCCACGGGACCAGACATATCCTTCACGCCCACATCGCCACGGAACAGCATTTGCAGACTCAGGCGCACAGTTCTGGCATAGTTGATGCCAGCATTCCAGGCGTAAGTGAAGGTATTTCCCAAAGTCCGTTCTTCGACCTGAAGATTCATACCATAGCGCATCTGGGTAGTACCGTCTGCCGCAGGAAGATTTCTGGGCTCCATGTTGAGGTCCTCAAAAACAATCTTCTCTCCATTTCGGATGACCTCTACGTCATGCACATTTGCAACGCCGGAGAGATTCAGGCTCATCAACATTGTAACATCGCTTCCGGTGTAGACCCGTTCGCCGTCAATTTTATAGATTCGATCTCCATCTTCCAGGTATCCCACCAGAGAGCTGCCGGGTTCTACGCTGTCCAACACAGGTTGGGTAAGGTACTGGAATCCTCCTGCAAAGCCCACCATGAGCACCAGGAACAGGAAGCCAATGAGGAAGTTCATCGTGGCACCGGCTACGAGAACAATGATCTTTTTCCACCACTTGGCATTGCCGAAGGCTCTGGGATCGTCGCTTTCTCCGTCCTCGCCCTCCATGGCGCAATATCCGCCCATGGGGATACAGCGAACCGCATAAAGGGTCTCCCCTTTTTGCTTTTTCCAAATGGCAGGGCCCATGAACACAGAAAATTCGTTTACTTTTACTTTAAACAGTTTTGCCGTAAGGAAATGGCCCAGTTCATGAACCAGAATCAGAACCGTAAAGACCAAAATTGCAAACAGTATATACAGAAAATACAGCAAAAATATCAGCCTCCTGCATTGCAGCGCACAGATTGACGGGCCAGACGGTCCGCCTCCAGAATCTGGGAAAGGTTGGGCTTTCTGAGGAACGAAACCTCTTCCATCGCCTTTTTCACCAGAGCCGGAATGTCATAAAATCCAATCTGATCGTTCAGATACATCTCCACTGCCACTTCATTGGCTCCACTCAAAACCGCACCCATGGTTCCGCCTGCCTTGGCTGCCTCCATTGCCAGAGCCAGGCAGGGAAATGCCTCCAAGTCCGGCTTATGGAAGGTCAAAGCCCCACAGGAAAACAGGTCCAAATCCGGAGCCGGGCATGCTGCCCGGTCGGGCCAGGTCAGAGCCAGCTGAATCGGAAGCCGCATATCCGGCGAGCCCATCTGGGCCAGCAGCGCACCGTCTACATACTCCACAAAGGAGTGAATCACACTCTGCCGATGAATGACCACATCCACCTGCTCCAAAGGCAAATCATACAGACGCATGGCCTCAATGACTTCCAAGCCCTTATTCATTAAGGTTGCACAGTCAATAGTGATTTTCGGTCCCATTTTCCAATTGGGATGCTTCAATGCATCGGCCTGTGTCACGCCTTTCAGCTCTTCTTTGGATTTTCCAAAGAAAGGACCGCCGGAGCAAGTCAAAATCAGTCGGCGCATTTGGGATTTCTCCCGGCAGCCTGCCAGACACTGGAAAATTGCGGAGTGTTCCGAATCCACGGGGATGATTTCCGCCCCGCAGCGTCTTGCCTCCTCCATAACCAGTTCACCGGCACAAACCATGGTTTCTTTGTTGGCAAGGCCAATTCGCTTTTTGGCGCGAATGGCCGCCAGAGTAGGCTCCAATCCCACCATACCTACCACCGCCGTAATGACGGTATCGGCTTGCTCCATGGTAGCGGCCGTCATAAGGCCCTCTTTGCCGGACAGAACCGTAATGGGAAGATCCGCAATCCGATCTGCCAAAGCAGCAGCCGCCTCCGGAGAGGACATTACTGCAACGCTGGGGAGAAAGGTTCTGCACTGCTCTTCCATCCGCTCAACGCTGGTTCCGGCGGTTAAGGCGCAGACTGGGATTCCAAGCTTCTGGGCCACGTCCAAGGTCTGCCGACCGATGGAGCCGGTAGAGCCCAACACTGAAATACATTTTACCATATTAACCCACTCCTGCCATCGGGACAGCAATGTTGATGATCTGCAAGAGAATCTCCACCAGAGGGGCTACAATCATCATACTGTCGAACCGGTCCAGAATTCCACCGTGACCGGGAATCAGATTGCCATAGTCCTTAATTCCAATCTGCCGTTTAATCACAGAGAAGCTCAAATCACCAACGATTGAGCCAATGGCACCCAGGAAGCCATACACAACGCCATAAGCATAGATTACGTCAAAACCGAAGGCCTTATCCAAAACCAGACCATAAAGTTCTACGAAAATCACGGCACAGAGGATTCCGCCAATGGCACCTTCTACGGTTTTGTTGGGACTGATGTTGGGGCACAGCTTGTTTTTACCAAAGGCCTTGCCCACAAAGTAAGCACCAGAGTCGGCAGAAAATGCAATAACGAAGGCAATGAGAATGTAGAACTTACCCATTTCCTCCTGTCCTGCTACCATAGAGAACATGGCCCGAATCCGCACCAGAGCGGTAAGCAGATACGGCAGCAGCAAACCAGCTACCAAGCATATGGCAATCTTACTGAACTGGAGCTTTGTATGGGCTGCCAGCATTTCTCCCAACAGGAGCAGCAGGTATACAAATACGCCAATGGCAGCCAGATTGCTATTGGGGCGCAGGCTCCAGAAGGATACCAGTGCCGCCATGACCATCGAATAAGCCACCAAGCGCACGTGCTTGACAAGGCCGGTGCGCCAGAGAAGCTCATAGGCAGCCACTGCCGCAGCAGCCGCAAACAAGCCCGCTGTAGCCCAGGCCGGGAGCACCAAAACAATGACTAACAGCAGTGGCAACAGTGCCGCTGCGGAAAGGATTCGTACTTTCATAGTTACTTTGCACCTCCGAACCGACGATTGCGCCGGTGGAATTGGGCAATGGCCTCGTCCAAATCCTTCGGCCCAAAGTCCGGCCAAAGGACATCCATAAAGACATACTCAGAGTAGGCAGACTGCCACAGGAGGAAATTACTGATTCGTTCCTCACCGGAAGGCCGGATAATCAGCTCCGGGTCCGGTATATTCGCAGAATAGAGATACTGAGAGAACAGTCCCTCATCCAGCTCCTCCGGCTGACGCTTGCCCTCTGCTACCTCCTGGGCGAACAGACGAGCTGCCCGGACGATTTCATCCCGACCACCGTAGTTCAGGCAAAAGTTCACCTGAACCTCATAGTCCCGAGAACGAGACTCCGCATCCCGGCACAGCTCCTGCAAATCAGGAGACAGCCTGGACAAATCTCCAAAGAAGCAGAAGTGTACCTTGTTCTTTTCCATATCCCGGAGGGCTTCCTCCAGGTACTTACGCAGGAGGGTCATAATTCCTCCCACTTCCTCCTCCGAGCGCTTCCAGTTCTCCGTGGAGAAGGCATACACGGTCAGATACCGAACGCCTAAGGTCCGGCAGTAGTTGGCAATGCGCCGAAAGCTTTCTGCTCCGGCGGCATGGCCTGCGGTACGGGGAAGTCCCCGCTTTTTGGCCCAGCGGCCGTTGCCATCCATAATAATGGCAATGTGCTGCAGAGGCGGAAATTCCGACTCCTGCTGCACTTTCTTTTGAAACAGTCCCATATAACGACTCCAAATTACAGCACAGCGGGGGTTTTACTCCCCCGCTCCGCTTTATTCCAGGCCTTAAATGGCCATCAATTCCTTTTCCTTTGCTGCACAGGCAGTATCCACTTGCTTGATATACTTGTCGGTCAGATCCTGAAGTTCCTTTTCTGCCTTTTTCTGCTCGTCCTCGGTAATCTCGTTCTTCTTCTTCAGAGCCTTTACAAAGTCCATAGCCTCCCGGCGGACATTACGCAGAGCCACCTTGGCATCCTCTGCATACTTGCGAACCTGCTTGGTGAGATCCTTACGACGCTCCTCAGTGAGCTGAGGGAACACCAGACGGATCACTCTGCCGTCATTCTGGGGGTTAATACCCAGATCGCTGCACTGGATTGCCTTCTGAATCTCCTTGAGGAGCTTTGCATCCCAGGGCTGAATCACCAAAGTACGGGCATCGGGGGAAGAAATATTGGCAACAGAAGCCAGCTGGGACTCTGAACCATAGTATTCCACCGTAATGCGATCCAGAACCTTGGCATTGGCCCGGCCTGCCCGAACGGCATCAAAATTGTCCTGGAGCACATCCAGGGTCTTCTCCATCTTGTGGCTGTATTCCTTAAAATCTACGCTCATGTTATTCGTCCTCCTTCACGATTGTACCAATTTTCTCACCCTGAATGACCCGGATAATGTTCTTGGGGTCCTTCAGCTCAAACACAATAATCGGCATATGGTTGTCCATTGCCAGGGTCATGGCCGTTGTATCTGTGGCCTGCAGGTGTCTTGCCAGAACCTCGTCATAGGTCAGGCTGTCAAACCGGACTGCTGTGGGGTCCTTGGCCGGGTCAGCAGAGTATACGCCGTCCACATTCTTAGCCAGCAGAATGGCATCTGCCTCAATCTCTACACCACGGAGCACTGCGCCCGTATCCGTAGAGAAATAGGGGTTGCCGGTACCGCAGGAGAAGAAAACAACCTTTCCTTCCCTGAGGTAACGGTCTGCCAGGTCTCTGGTAAAATATTCGCAGAACTTGGGCATCTCCACAGCGGACAGAACCCGGCTCTCTACGCCCTGCTTTTCCAGAGCATCCGACACAGCCAGACAGTTCATCACGGTTGCCAGCATACCCATAGAATCTGCATGGGAACGCTGCATTTTGTCGCCGCCATCCTTGACGCCACGCCAGAAGTTGCCGCCGCCGATGACTACCCCCACCTGAACGCCATCCTGGACACAGGTCTTAATGACCTCGCAAACAGAGTTAATCACAGAAAAGTCAAGGCCACGATGTGCCTCGCCTGCCAGGGCTTCGCCGCTGAGTTTTAAAAGGATTCTTTTGTACCGAATTTGGGACATTGGAACCCACTCCTTTCTTTTTTACGAAGCTCGCACTTCGCCATGGTATGTTCTCCCACTATTCTATAATAAGTCTGGCAGATTGACAACTGTAATTTTCTACTTTGGCAAATGTTTTTACTTTTTTCACAATTTCCCCCTTCCCACATCTGCCTCCCTCGTAGGTCTGAGCAGGTTTTTTCCCGTTTTCGTCATATCTACCACACAGGTGCCTGGGAAATTTCGGAATTCCGTTGGCATGATGGTTGATAATTTGGAGAAAATGCTATATAATGCTTCTGTTGAAACTGTATACTTTCCGAGAGAGGATGTTATTATGGCAGAAATCATGGAAACTAAGAATTTTATCCATGCCTTTATCGAAGAAGACATCGCCGAAGGCGGTCAGTTTGCCGGTCAGACGGTGCACACCCGTTTCCCGCCGGAACCCAATGGCTACCTGCACATCGGTCACTGCAAGGCCCTCACCATTAACTTCAGCACCGCTTTGAAGTTCAACGGCCTGTGCAACCTTCGCATGGATGACACCAACCCCGCTAAGGAAGATACTGAATATGTTGAAGCCATTAAGGAAGACATTCACTGGCTGGGCTTTGACTGGGATGATCGTTTCTTCTATGGTTCTGATTACTTTGAAAAGACCTATGAATTTGCTGAAGAGCTGATTCAGAAGGGTCTGGCTTATGTCTGTGAGCTGACTCCTGAACAGTTCCGGGAATACCGTGGCGACCTCACCACCCCCGCTACCTCCCCCTACCGGGACCGTCCCATTGAGGAATCTCTGGACCTGTTCCGCCGCATGCGGGCCGGTGAGTTTGAGGACAACCGCTACACTCTGAGAGCCAAGATTGATCTGGCTTCCGGCAACTTCAATATGCGTGACCCCGTTCTGTACCGGATTCGCCATGTAGACCACCATCGTCAGGGTACCAAGTGGTGCATCTTCCCCATGTACGACTTTGCTCACCCCATCCAGGATGCTCTGGAAGGAATCACCCACAGCCTGTGCTCTCTGGAGTTCGAGAACCATCGGCCTCTGTACAACTGGGTGGTGGAGCACGTCTCCGTGGAGCATCATCCCCGTCAGATCGAGTTTGCTCGACTGGGCATCGACCATACTGTACTGTCCAAGCGAAAGCTGCGCCAGCTGGTGGAAGAGCATCGGGTATCCGGCTGGGACGATCCCAGAATGCCCACTTTGTGCGGTCTGCGCCGCCGTGGCTACACTCCCAAGTCTATTCGGAACTTCTGCGAGCGCATTGGCGTTGCAAAGGCTCCCAACACCGTGGAATATGCATTCCTGGAGCACTGTCTGCGGGAAGATCTGAACGAGACTGCTACCCGTGTCATGGCTGTTATTGACCCCGTAAAGCTCACCGTTACCAACTATCCCGAGGGCCAGACCGAGACCTTTGAGGTTGAGAATAACCCCGTCGTAGAAAACTCCGGCACTCGTCCCGTAACCTTCTCCAGAGAGCTGTGGATCGAGCGGGAGGATTTCATGGAGGAAAAGGTGGGTAAGTTCTTCCGCCTCTTCCCCGGCAATGAGGTGCGCCTGAAGGGTGCTTATGTGGTCAAGTGTACCGGCTGCGTCAAGGATGAAACCGGTAAGATCGTTGAAGTCCTGTGTACCTATGATCCCGAATCCCGTGGCGGCAACCCTGCCGATGGCCGTAAGGTCAAGAGCACCATCCACTGGGTGGATGCCGGCAACTGCTACGATGCTGAGGTTCGTCTGTACTCCAACCTCTTTGACGACCCCGATCCCGATGCCGCCGGCAAGGATTTCCTGGCCTGCCTGAACCCCAACTCTTTGGAAATCAAGACCGGCTGTAAGGTAGAGGCTTCTCTGGCTGATACCAAGCCCGCTGACCGGTTCCAGTTCATGCGTCAGGGCTATTTCTGTGCCGATTCCAAAGACTCTTCTCCCGAGCATCTGGTCTTTAACCGTGCCGTCAGCCTGAAGGACAGCTTCAAGCCCGGTAAGTAATTTTATAAAATACGGGGCTGTACAAAAAGCCCATGCAGGAAGCCCGGCTGTACGCAAATGTACAGCCG
>CAUWEI010000042.1:0-23882 GCA_963557675.1 uncultured Oscillospiraceae bacterium
ATATTGCAATTTTTAGGTTCAATTTTGCAGGGTGTTGCCCGAAGGGACGCAGGGACCGTCCATGCAGGATTTGAAAAAGAAGCTGGGCGGTTCTCGGTCCGTGGGGCGGGGAATCATTGAGAAACAGGTCCACGGAATCAGTACGTAAAACAGGGGCCATCTCGTACTGAGACAGCCCCTATCATTCGTTATTGGCGAAGCAGAGCCATAGCCTGGGCTTCACGGGTCTGAAGCTGGACAAGAGTGATTCCCAACGCCACGGCCGTTTCGGCCTGGGTCTTGGGTTTCTGACCATCCAGACCGAAGCGCATTTGCAAAAGCTTCTGGTCCATGGGTTCCAGACGGGACAGGAGTTCTTCCACCTGCGCTCGCAACTGGAAATAGGCAGAGTCCTCCACGGACTCCGGTTCTTTTTCCGGCTCCTGCGGAGCCTGTCTCCGGGCAACGTCAGCGGCATCGGAGACCATTTTGGCAATCTGCTGCACATCCTCTACGGATTTACCCAGCTCCATGGCCAGTTCTTCCGGGCCGGGGTTCCGTCCCAGACGTTCCAAAAGCCGCCGGTCTGCTTTCTGATAAGCTCGTACCGAGGCCAAAAGCCGCTGTGCTTCTCCGGAAACCAGATAATGCAGGGCAACTGCTCTGGCCATGGCCTGACGGATGTGCCAAAGTGCATTGGGAAGGACGGGAGCCTCCAGACTCTCAGCGGCACTCATCAGGCCCATAGCACCTTCCTGCATCAAATCCAGCAGAAGCACACCCTGTCCCACATAGTTGAGGGCCTCCTGAGCCACCAGCCAGAGAAGACCCTCGGTGAGACGGTTGGCATCCTGCTGTGTGGAAAGAAGTTCCTGTGCCTGCTCCTCTGTGAGACGAGACAGACGGTTTAGATCGTTCCAGTACATTTTGAGAGGGTCATCGGAAGATAGGCCCTCCGGGATGGCACCGGCTCTTACCAAAGCGGCCTCTTTGCCCAGTCGATCTCCCAACTGTCCGATGGTATACTGGGGCAGGTGAGACACATTCAGCCCCACACCACGGGCCTCCAATGCCAAAGCGGCCTCCAGGGCCTCCTCTTCATCGGTACTGCCCAGAATTGCAAAAAAACGTTCTACGGGAATTTCGGTTCCGGGTGCAATCAGAGCGATTGCCTTCTGCCAGCCCGGCTCTTCCCATTCCAAGTCCAAATCCAATGCCATGGTCGTTCCTCCCGGATTTCCTTATTCTTCTCGAAAGTCTTCCAAGCCCAATTCTGCTCCCATGCGTTTGAGCTTGTCGAAAGCCTGATGTTCCACTTGACGAACCCGCTCTTTGGAGATGCCAAGCTGTCCGGCAATCTCTTCCAGAGAATGGCAAATTCCGTCATCCATACCGAAGTGCAGGCGTAAAATGGTTTGCTGCCGCTCATTGAGCTGAGAAAGCAGATGATCCATGGTTTCCAGAAGCTGGGCCTGCACCAGAGCTTCCTGGGGGTCCTTTACCCGGTCGTCCGGAAGAAGCTGCCCCATGGTGCTGTCTCCGTCCTCTCCGGCCGGGGCATCCAGAGAACAGGTCTCCGGAATGAGCTGCAACAGCTTTTCTACTTTGTCTGTCGGAATTCCTGTGGCAGCGGCCAAAGCATCCTGATCCGGCTCCTGCCCGGAGCTTTGCAGCAGAGCGGCCTTGGCTCCCATGAGCTTTCGCATCCGTTCGGCAGTGTGAACCGGCACCCGAATCAGACCGGCATGGTTCATAAGGCACCGGGTAATGCCCTGACGAATCCACTTGGTGGCATAGGTGGAAAAACGATATTCCAGACGATAATCAAATTTCCTGGCGGCTACAATCAGGCCGATGTTGCCCTCCTGAATCAGGTCCATGAGAGGAACGCCCCGGCCTGCGTATTCTCTGGCAATGGAAATCACCAGGCGCAGGTTACTGTTTACCATAGCCCGCTGCGCTTCCGGGTCACCCTGAGCGCACCGGATGGCAAGAAGACGTTCTTCTTCCGGCGTGAGCAGGGGAATGAGACGGACTTGACGGAGATATTCTCCCAGTCCATCTTCCAAAACTGCGGTTGAATCGGTCAATGCTGCCATAGATTCCCTCGTTCCTTATTGATATAGTATCTGGGGTCAACCGTTATAGCCTTTTTTGTCCCGCATGGCATCCCGAAGGGCCATAAGGTCATCGGGCTGTGTAATGTGCGCTAGACTGTATTGACGGCGGATGACCGACATATAATCTCGAAGGGCTTCTTCTTTCACAGGGCCTTGCTGCTTTTGGGCAACGCCTGCCAGATGTGCGCTTTCTTCCGGGGTAAACCCCTCCAAGGAAGCTAAGCTCACCTGATACCCCTGTTTGTGCTGTTCCATCAGCATACGGAAGCACCGCCCCAGAAGCTCACAGGAAAATTCCTCCGGCTGTAGGTCTACCAAATCCAGCAGAGCCGGTTCCCGAAGCACCAGCCCCAGAAGACCTTCCTCGGCCATAGCAGAACGGAGGTTATCATAGCGAATGGTGCGGCTTTTGGGCCGAAGCTGTTCCGCAGGGGCCAGATTGATTTTCTCCTGCTTTTTCTGCTCCCGATGCACCCGGCGTTTGAATGCCTTTGCAATTTCCAGTTTTAGAGCCTCATAGGTGACCCCGGCAGCTTCGGCAGCCCGAATTCCGTAGACCTCACGCTCTACCGCATTTCCGACCGAGGCCAGAAGTTCTGCGGCGGCCTTGAGAAACTCCACCTTCTGGTCGGGAAGGGACAGGTCAAATTTCCGAGCCAATGCCTGAAGCTGATATTCCAACTGATTTTCGGCATCCTCTAAAAGAATCTTAAAACGGTCCGGGCCGAACTTTTTCAGAAATTCATCCGGGTCTTTGGCGTTTGGAATCCGAAGAACCCGCATTTGCAGCCCGGCTTTTTCCAGCATGGGCATAGCCCGGCGAGTGGCGTTCTGGCCTGCATCGTCGCCGTCATAGATGAGCACCACCTGAGAGGTGTATTTAGAAAGAAGATTGACCTGTTCTTCGGTCAAAGCCGTGCCCAGAGAGGCCACGGCACAGTCAAAGCCATATTGATGCAGGGCAATGGCGTCCATGTAGCCCTCCACCAGAATAATTTGCTCTGCCTTGGTTTTCTTGGCCAGATTCATAGCAAAGAGGTTTTTCCGCTTATTGAAAATCAAGGTTTCCGGAGAGTTCAGATATTTGGGAGTGGAATCATCCATCACACGACCGCCGAAGCCAATGACGTGACCCCGGACATCGATGATAGGGAACATCAGCCGATTGCGGAAACGGTCGTAAACGGTTCCTTTGGTTTGATGGCGCAGGGCCAGTCCTGCATCCAGAAGCTCCTGCTCAGTGTAACCTTTCTTCTTCATGGCATCCAGAAGGCTGGTCCAGCTATTGGGAGCAAAGCCCAACCCAAAATTGGTAAGGGTCGTCCGGCTGAGTCCTCGTTTCTGGGCATATTGCAGACCTTCGATTCCGGCAGGAGAATAGAGTTGTGCATGGAAAAACCGGGCGGCTTCCTTACATAGGGCCCAAAGCCGTTCCTGCTGACGGTATCGGCTCTGATACTGTTCATCCTCCGGCACATCCAACCCGGCCCGTTTGGCTAAAAAACGGACGGCATCGGGATAGCTGAGGTTTTCGATTTCCATAATGAAGTTGACAACACCGCCGCCTTTGTGACAGCCGAAGCAATAAAAAATTCCCTTATCCGGTGCAACAGAAAACGATGCCGTCTTTTCTCCATGGAAGGGACAAAGACCGAAGAGGTTACTGCCTCGGCGTGTCATGGTGACGTATTGGCCCACCACGTCCTCAATGGGACTGCGGGCGATGAGTTCATCCAAAAAAGCCTGTGGAAACGCCATGGCCTTCCCTCCTTCTTGCTTTTTTCTCATTATACCCCAAAGAATCCCCACGGTCAAGACGGAGGGAAACGGGAAACTTCCGTTCAGAAAAAAGGATGCCCAATTTCTCGGCAAAAAACGCTGTATGCTCCTTGGAAAGGACAGAAAGTACCGTAACTACCTTAAAAACTGGTGAACTCTTACAAACCGTCAAAAATTTGGCCGATTGCACGGCTTTGCGGTGGGCTTCCAATAGAAAAGAAGTTTTTATGCTTTTTTGAAGATGCGGTTGACAAAGAGGGGATAGGGTGCTAGCATAAGTTCGTAAACAAATCGGAACAAAAAATCTCAAGGAGAATGAGAAAATGACACTAAACGACTTGAAAGTGGGACAAAGCGGTGTGATTTCCACGGTAGGTGGGGAAGGCTCGCTGCGTCTGCGTCTGCTGGACATGGGCCTGATTCCAAACACTTCTGTCCGGGTTCAGAAGGTGGCTCCCATGGGAGATCCCATTCAGATTCAGATTCGGGGCTATGAGCTGACTCTGCGCCGGGACGATGCAAAGTGCATCGGCTTGAAGGAGGCAGAAAAATGATTTTTGCGTTGGTAGGAAATCAGAATTGCGGCAAGACAACCTTATTTAATGCACTTACCGGTGCAAACCAGCACGTTGGCAACTTTCCGGGTGTCACGGTAGATCAGAAAATGGGTGCGATCCGGGGAGAACCGGGCAGCTCCGTGGTGGACCTGCCGGGTATCTACTCCATCCGGCCCTATAGCCAGGAGGAGATTGTCACCCGGGACTTCGTATTAAATGAAAAGCCTGATGGAATCATCAATATTGTAGATGCAACCAATATTGAAAGAAACCTGTATCTGACCTTGCAGCTTTTGGAGCTTCGGATTCCCACGGTGCTGGCAGTGAATATGATGGACGAACTGCGAGGAAACGGCGGCTCTGTGGACATTCAGAAGATGTCCAAGGCTCTGGGAATTCCGGTAGTTCCCATCAGTGCTGTCAAAAACGAGGGCGTTTCGGAGTTAATCAAGCAGGCTGTCCGGGTGGCCAAGGAAAAGGACTACCCCAAGGTGATGGACTTCTGTCCGGAAGGCCCTGTTCATCGCTGCATCCATGCGGTGTCTCACCTCATTGAGGACCACGCCCAGCGGCTGGAGATTTCTCGCAGATTCTGCGCTACCAAACTGATTGAAGGAGACGCAGACATCGAGAAAAAGCTGGAACTGAGCCAGAACGAGGCGGAGCTTCTGGAACACTCTGTCATTGAAATGGAACACGATGCAGGACTGGACCGGAATGCAGCTCTGGCTGCTATGCGCTATGACTTCATCGAAAAGGTCTGCAAAGAGTCTGTAGTGAAGGCCAAAGAGAGCAAGGAACATAAGCGGTCGGTCCGCATTGATGCAGTACTTACCAACCGCTACGCTGCAATCCCTCTGTTCCTGGTCATTATGTTTGGCATTTTCTATTTGTCTTTTGATTCCATTGGTGCATTGCTGTCGGATTGGATGGCGATGGGCATTGACTGGATTACAGCGCAGGTAGACCATGGCCTTACGGTCTATGGAATTAACCCTGTCGTACATAGCTTGATTATTGACGGTATTTTTGCAGGTGTGGGCAGTGTGCTGGGCTTCCTGCCCTTGATCGTGGTGCTGTTCTTCTTCCTGTCTGTGCTGGAAGATACCGGCTATATGGCAAGAGTGGCCTTTGTGATGGATAAGCTGCTGCGGAAAATCGGCCTTTCCGGTCGTTCCTTCGTCCCCATGCTTCTGGGCTTCGGCTGTACGGTCCCCGCTGTCATGGCTACCAGAACCCTGTCTTCAGACCGGGACCGTAAAATGACCATCCTTTTGACCCCTTACATGAGTTGTACGGCTAAAATTCCCATTTACACGGTGTTCAGCAAGGCGTTTTTCCCGGAACACGCCAGCTTGGTGATGATGGGCCTGTATGTTGTGGGCATTCTCCTGAGCATTGTAATGGCTTTGATTCTGAAGGGGACGGCCTTCCGTGGCAAGCCCGTGCCTTTTGTCATGGAGCTTCCCAACTATCGAATTCCCTCGGCTAAGAGCGTGGCTCTGCTGCTGTGGGAGAAGGCCAAAGACTTCATCCAGAGAGCCTTTACCGTAATTTTTGTAGGTACCCTCATTATCTGGTTCCTTCAGACCTTCGACACCCGTCTCAATGTGGTAGCCGACAGTGCCGACAGTCTGCTGTCTACCATGGCACAGTGGCTGGCTCCTGTCTTTGCTCCTCTGGGCTTTGGCAACTGGAAGGCCGTCACCGCCTTGATTTCCGGCTTTACGGCGAAGGAATCGGTAGTTAGTACTCTGGGCGTTCTTCTGAACGTCGGTGTGGAAAACCTTGGCTCGGCTCTGGGCACCCTCTTCACTCCGCTTGCTGCCGGCAGCTTCCTGATTTTCACGCTGCTCTATACTCCCTGTGTGGCAGCAATCGCAGCCGTTCGCCGGGAGCTTGGCTCGAAGCTTCAAACTGTGGGCGTTGTGGTGTTGCAGTGCGTTGTGGCCTGGATTGTGGCTTGCCTGTTCTTCCAGATTGGACAGCTGTTATGAGCTTTTTAGACTGGATTCTGATTGCAGGAATTGCAATTTGCACGTTTTTCGCCCTGCGAAGCAGTAAAAAGCACAAAGGATGCTCCGGAGATTGTGACCATTGCAATGGCTGTGCAAATAAAAAATAAAATCTGTGACGCTGCCTCACCGAAAGGGGGGCAGCGTCCTTCTATATAATATGGTATAGAAAGCCACAACAAATCGGAAATTTCGGAATTCTTTTTTGTGAATAAGCAACCTAAAACGGAAAATTGCAGGAAAAATTGAAAAACCTATTGCAATATTGAAGGGAGTGTGGTAGAATAAATCAGTCTGAAAACAGGTGTGTCCTCTGCCGTGCGTCACACGGTTACGAACGCCTAAATTGAAGGAGGACGTAAACATGGATTTGATGAAGGCACTGACAAGCCAATACATGAAGCCCGAACTGCCCGAGATGAATGTCGGTGACACCGTTCGTGTGCATCAGAAGATCACCGAAGGTGCTCGTGAGAGAATTCAGATTTTCGAAGGCACCATCATTGCTCGTAAGCATGGCGGCATCGGCGAGACCATCACCGTTCGTCGTGTGTCCTACGGCGTAGGCTGCGAGAAGGTGTTCCCCGTTCATGGCCCCCGCGTCGTGAAGGTGGAGACCGTCCGTCACGGTAAGGTTCGTAGAGCTAAGCTGTACTACCTGCGTGATCGCTTCGGTAAGGCTGCTAAGGTCAAGGAAAAGGTTTGATTTTTTCAAACAAGTGGACGTACCTTTTTGGTGCGTCCATTTTTCTTTTGTAAAGAAAATAAGAACCCCCTTTTTTTCTTAGAGATTTCGTGTATAATGATATGTGGAAAATTCTTGGCAAAAGGAATGATAAATATGGATCACGAGTTCAAGGAATCAGAAGATCAAGGCAAGAATCCCGTCAATCCGCCTGAGGTGCCGGACAACGAACCGGAAGAACCAAAGAGAAAAGGAAGCCTGTGGCAGAACCTGTATCTGTATCTTCACGATGCGGTGTATATTTTGGGTGCCGTCATGCTGGTGTTCGTGTTTTTGTTCCGGGTGGTGACGGTCTCCGGATCGTCCATGTATCCCACCTTGGTGAATCAGGATTATGTGGCTCTGCTGAGCAATGTATTTTACCACGGCGACCAGATTGAAAACGGCGATGTAGTGGTAGCTTTGGTGCCCACATTTGATGATGAACCCATTGTAAAACGAGTGATTGCCACAGAAGGCCAGACCGTTGACATCGATTTTCTCACTGGTACCGTCTATGTGGACGGTGTTGCACTGGATGAGCCCTATATCAATGAACCCATTCAAGGCAGTTGGGGAGACCGTGGCGTAACCTTCCCTTATACGGTGGACAAGGGCCATGTGTTTTTAATGGGTGACAACCGGAATCACTCCTCGGACAGCCGCCTGGTCAGTATTGGACAGGTGGACACCCGGCATATTTTGGGAAAGGTGACCTGTGTGATGGTTCCCGGCCCCGATGAAATGAAAAACAATGAAAGAGACTTTGGGCGCATTGGCGCCGTATCCTAAGGAGGAACCATGGACGAATTAAACATTCAGTGGTATCCCGGACATATGACAAAAACCCGCCGCCAGATGGAGCAGGACCTCAAGCTGGTGGATGCGGTGTGTGAAATTCTGGATGCCCGAATTCCCATTTCCAGCCGGAACCCGGATATTGCCTCTATCTGCGGCAATAAGCCCCGGATGGTCATTTTGAACCGGATGGACATGGCAGACCCCAATGCGGTGAAGGTCTGGAGGGAGCATTTTAAGAAGGCAGGTCTGGCGGTTGTGGCCATGGACTGCAAGAGCCGAAAGGGAATTAACCAGTTTGTGCCGGCTCTGCGGGAGCTTCTTCGGGAGAAAATCGAACGATACGCTGCAAAGGGACAGAATCGGCCTCTGAAAATTATGGTGGTGGGAATTCCCAATGTAGGAAAATCCACCTTTATCAATCAGATTTCCGGCAGAAAGGGTGCCAAGGCGGAGAATCGTCCCGGTGTCACCCGTGGTAAGCAGTGGGTCACCGTGAATGACAGCCTGCTTTTGCTGGATACCCCCGGTATCCTGTGGCCTAAGTTCGAGGACAAGGAAGTGGGAATGCGTCTGGCCTACACCGGCGCAGTGAAGGATGATATTCTGGACGTTGAGACGCTGGCAATGCATCTGATGGAAATGCTGTGGAGCCGGTATCCCGAAGCCATTCAGGAGCGTTATAAAATCGGAGATCTGCCGGCAGAAACGCCCGGATATGAGCTTTTGGAGGCCGCAGGCCGGAAAAGAGGCTTCCTGCTGTCCAGAGGAGAAATCGACACAGAGCGTATGGCCCGGGTGCTTCTGGAAGAGTACCGCAACAATAAGCTGGGCCGATTTACACTGGAAATGCCGGAGGGAGAAGAATGAGTCAGGTGGATTTGTTTGCCTATGAACGGCCCTATTGGGAGGAAGGAAAGACTCTCGTGTGCGGAGTAGACGAGGCAGGCCGAGGCCCTCTGGCCGGGCCGGTATGTGCCGCCGCTGTGATTTTGCCCCTGGATTTGGACGTGGATGCGGTGCTTCCCGGCCTCAACGATTCCAAAAAGCTCACCGAAAAAAAGCGGTTGGAGCTGTTTGATAAAATCAAGGAATGTGCGGTTTCTTATTGCGTGGCCTATGCCACCGAACAGGAGATTGACGAAATCAATATTTTGCAGGCCACCTTTCAGGCCATGCATCGGGCAGTAGAGGGCCTTTCCCGGAAGCCGGAACAGGCATTGATTGACGGCAATCGGGACCCCAAATTGGACATCCCTACCGAGCTGATTGTGAAGGGCGATAGCCACAGTGCCAGCATTGCCGCTGCTTCGATTTTAGCCAAGGTCAGCCGTGATGCGGTCATGGTGAAATTGGCGGAGGAATATCCCCAGTACGGTTTTGAAGTCCATAAGGGCTATGGCACCAAGCGGCACTATGCGGCTCTGGAAGAGTTCGGACCCTGTGCAGCACACCGGGAAAGCTTCCTGAAAAAGTTCTATGCCCGGAAGTAATCTGACGGGTGCCTGGGGCGAACAATTGGCGGCCCAGTATCTGCGGAAAAAGGGCTACCATCTGGTGGCCTGTAACTACCGCTGTCGGTTTGGGGAAATCGACCTCATTGTGGAAAATCGGAAGTTTCTGGTCTTTGTGGAAGTAAAACTGCGAAAATCCGACCGATTTGCCGCCGCAATGGAGTTTGTAGACCGGAAAAAGCAGGATCGACTCCGAACCACCGCAGAACTGTGGTTGAGTCTGAATCCGGTGGAAAAACAGCCCAGATTTGATGTAATTGAAGTTTACGCCCCCCAGGGACTGGAGACTAAGAAGCCGGAAATTCACCATTTGGAGGATGCTTTTCAATGAATGTACCTGTATTTGATTTACATTGTGATACAGCTCTTGCCCTGTTGAGTGAAGAGACCTGCCAGCCTGTTGGGAAGCTGGCAAAGCGGCAGGGACATATTGATTTGGAGCGGGCAAAGAAACTGCCCGGTTACTGTCAGCTTTTTGCCATGTTTACCACACCGAATATGGGCCCTCACAGTGCACAGACCTATTTTAACGCAATGCTTTCCAATCTCCAAAAGGAATTGGAAGAAAACAGCCAGCGAATTGCCCAGGCCCGGACTATGGAAGAGGTGCAGAAGATTGCAGACAGCGGAAAAGTTGCGGCAATCTTGTCTCTGGAAGGCCCTGCGGGCATTGGCTTTGACCCCGGTCGTTTGGAGGAACTGGCTTCTCTGGGCTTCCGTATGACCACCCTGACCTGGAACGAGGAAAACCCTCTGGCAGGTTCCCACAAGACCGGTGGGGGACTTACGGCACAGGGAAAAGAATACATCCGTCGTGCAGAACACTATGGAATGGCACTGGATGTCAGTCACCTCAGTGACAAGGCGTTTTGGGAAATGCTGGACATTGCACAAGGCCCCGTATCGGCCAGCCATTCCAACAGCCGAAAGGTATGTCCCGTGAGCCGCAACCTCACCGATGAGATGTTCAAGGCCATCTGTGAGACCGGCGGTGTGGCAGGCATCAACCTGTACACGGATTTTCTGGGGGAAGGGACTGTGGATGTGGAAACCGTCTGCCGCCACATTCTCCATTTTCTGGATTTGGGTGGAGAAAAGCACATTGCTCTGGGCGGTGATCTGGACGGATGCGAGCGTCTGCCGGAGGGGATTACCGGCATCGACTGCTGGCCCAAGGTGGCACAGGCTCTGCTGGGCCACGGCGTAGAGGAAAGTACGATAAAAGATTTGTTCTGGAATAATGCCATAAGGATGTTTGATCTATGCTCTATGTAACCACGGAGTCGGAGGAGAAAACCTATACGGCTCAGGCCACCTTGACTCAGACGATAGCAGAGGATGGGGGACTCTTTATCCCCATGGCTCTGCCCCGGTATGCAGATCGGGAGCTGGTCGAACTGATGAAGCTTCCCTATTGGGAGCGGGTGAGCCGGGTCTTGGGTCGTTTTTTCCCTGTTTCTCTGGATGGATGGTTTCTGAGCCGGATTTTGCCGGAGCCGGAAATTCAGGAGGTAGGCCATAAAAGTGCCATTGCCTCCTTGTGGGAGCCGGTGGGCGGAAGCTATCAAAACACGGTGGAAATCCTCTGCAAACAGATGGACTGTGAGCGGACGGAGCCGTGGTCGTGGCCTTCGGTGGCGGTAGGTGTGGCGGTGCTTTTCGGACTTTATGGAACGCTTTGTCAACGTGGATGGATTCATCTGGGACAGAACTTGAATCTTGCCATGGGGGCAGGGGAATTTACCCTTCCTATTGCCTCTTGGTATGCCGGTCGGCTGGGCCTTCCTCTGGGCAGTGTGGTCTGTGTGTGCAATGAAAATTCCAAGCTTTGGGATTTGTTCCACCGGGGAGAAGTTCGGCTGGATGATACGGTGATTCATACGGAACTGCCTCTTTTTGATGTGTCGGTTCCCCAAAATCTGCGGCGGCTCATTGCCCATACTTTGGGCAAAGAAGCCCTTGTACGGTATGATTTGGCCCAGAGCCGCAGAAGAAGTTTTTTCTTGTCGGAGCACGAAACGGCCCATTTGCGACAGGGATTTTATATCAGTGTAGCAGGAGCCGGACGGGCGCAGACCTTAGCGGCGGGACTGTACGAAACGGAACACTGCGTTTTGAGTCCCTATACGGCTTTGGTCTATGGTGGGCTTATGGACTACCGCTCCTTGGGGGGCGAGGGTGCCCCCACCCTGATTCTGGGGGAAGAAAGCCCCAAACGCCTGTAAAAGGACGTTACGGTCTGGAAAGATAGAATGGAGAGTAAATGGCACTATATGCAATCGGAGATTTGCACCTGTCTCTAGGTGCGGAGAAGCCCATGGACGTTTTCGGTGGAAACTGGGTGGGCTATATGGAAAAGCTGGAGCAGGGGATGGAGGTCATTCAGCCGGAGGATACCACGGTACTTCTGGGGGATTTGTCCTGGGCCATGGATTTGAAGGGGGCAAAGGAGGACTTTGCCTGGATTTCCCGGATTCCTGGCCGAAAAATCATCCTCAAAGGCAATCACGACTACTGGTGGACCACGGCTTCCAAGTTTTATAAGTTTTGCGAAGAAAATGGCTTTGAGAATATGTACGTTCTCAATAATAACTGCTATTTTTATGAGGATTATGCCATCTGCGGAACCCGTGGATGGTTCTTTGAGGAGGAACGCAGCGGACAGCATGACGAAAAGGTGTTTCGTCGGGAGCTTCTGCGGCTGGAGACCTCTTTGAAAGCGGCAGGGGATAAGCGGAAGCTCTGCTTTCTTCACTATCCGCCCCGTTACCGAGGCTATACCTGTCAGGAAATTCTGGACCTGCTTGCAAAATATGAGGTCCGGGCCTGTTACTATGGACACCTTCACGCAGACAGTCACAAGCTGGCTATGGAAGGGCTGTGGGACAATGTGGACTTTCATCTGGTGGCTTCGGACTATGTGAATTTCCGCCCGGTGAAGATTTTCGGGAAAGAAATGTAAGAAAATGGTGGACAATTGGGTTGATATTTGCTAGAATAAAGCGGATACCTATAGAGCAGACCTATGGACTGCCAAATTTGTAAACTGGAGGGCCGCAAAGCGGCCGACCATATAGGAGGATAACACAACATGAACGTTAAGAACATTGAAAAGATGGGCACAAAGGCCAAGATTACGGTTGAGATTGAACAGGAGCTCATGGACAAGGGTGCCAATCAGGCTTACCTGAAGGCTCGTAAGGACATCCAGCTGCCCGGCTTCCGTAAGGGCAAGGCTCCCCGTAAGCTGATCGAGTCCATCTACGGCGCCCATGTGTTTTTTGAAGATGGCCTGGAAGAGATCTTCCCCGAGATCTACAAGGTCGCTGTTGTGGAGCAGGAGCTGAAGGCTATTGGCCAGCCCAGCCTCACCAAGCTGGACATCCACGAGGATGGCTCTGCTGAAATCGTGATCGAGACCGAGCTGTACCCCGAGGTTACTCTGGGCCAGTACAAGGGTGTAGAAGTGGAGAAGGTAGAAGTTTCCATCACCGACGAGATGGTGGAGGCTGAGCTGGACCGCATGGCACAGAACGTTGCCAGCACCGAGACTGTGGAGCGTGCTGCTGAGAACGGCGACACCGCTAACATCGACTTTGAGGGCTTCGACAATGGCGTTGCTTTCGAGGGCGGCAAGGGCGAGAACTTCGACCTGGTTCTGGGCTCCGGTTCCTTCATCCCCGGCTTTGAAGAGCAGGTTGTTGGCATGAGTGCCGGCGAAGAGAAGGACCTCAATGTTTCCTTCCCCGAGGACTACCATGCTAAGGAACTGGCTGGCAAGCCCGTTGTGTTCCATGTAAAGGTCAACAAGGTCACTGTGCAGAACGTTCCCGCTAAGGACGACGAGTTTGCAAAGGACGTTTCCGAGTTCGAGACTCTGGAAGAGCTGAAGGCTGACATCCGCACCAAGCTGACCGAGGAGCGCACCAAGGCTGTTGAGAACGCTTTCGCGAACGCTGCCATTGAGAAGGCTGCTGAGAACACCACGGTTGAGCTGCCTCAGGCTATGATCGAGGAAGAGCTGGACCGTCAGATGAACAACTTCGCTTTCCAGCTGCAGAACAGCGGCATTTCCATGGAGCAGTACGCCAAGATGATGGGCGGCGACATCAACACCATGAGAAAGGCTCTGCGTCCCGCTGCTGAGAAGCAGGCCAAGATCAATGTCACCCTGGATCAGATCGTCAAGGACGAGAAGCTGACCGTTTCCGCTGAGGAAGTGGAAAGCGAGATGCAGGCTCTGGCGGATGCTTACAAGATGGAACTGGATAAGGTTAAGACCTTTGTTACCACCGAGTCCATGGAGCAGGACCTGCTGAGCCGTAAGGCAGTGAAGGTAATCACCGAATCTGCTGTGGCTGTTGCTCCTGCTGCCAAGACGGAGGAATAATCTGCCTCTTTCCTGGTTACAATGTCTCAAACCCCGGAAAGGAGATTTATGCCATGAGTTTTATTCCCTATGTAGTAGAGCAGACCAGCCGCGGAGAGCGCAGCTATGATATTTTCTCCCGTCTGCTCAACGACCGTATCATTTTCCTGTCGGAGGAAGTCAACGACGCCACAGCAAGTCTGGTGGTGGCACAGCTTCTGTACCTGGAGTCCCAGGACCCCGACAAGGACATTCAGTTTTATATCAACAGCCCCGGTGGCAGTGTCACTGCCGGTATGGCCATTTATGACACCATGCAGTATGTGAAGTGCGACGTGGCTACCATCTGTGTAGGCATGGCCGCTTCCATGGGTGCCTTCCTTCTGGCTGCCGGTACCAAGGGCAAGCGCATGGCTCTGCCCAATGCAGAGATCATGATCCATCAGCCCTCCGCAGGCACTCAGGGTCAGATTACGGACATGGCCCTGCACCTGAAGCGGCTGGAGACCATCAAGAAACGTATGAACGGCATTCTGGCAGAGCGTACCGGCAAGGACGTGGAAACGGTCACCGCTGACTGTGAGCGTGACAACTTCATGTCTGCCCAGGAGGCCATGGACTACGGTCTCATTGATAAGGTCATCACCAATCGCTAAGGATTCGGAGGATTCGACTAGATGGCAAAACGTGACGAACAGGGCATTCGCTGTTCTTTCTGCGGTAAGCGGGAGAGTCAGGTGGAGCGCATGATTTCCGGCCCTGGCGTGTATATTTGCAGCGAATGTGTGCAGGTATGCAGCAGCCTCCTGCTAGATGAAACGCCCCAGGCCCCCACGGGCAACATCCGGGTACCCGAGACATTGCCCACCCCCATGGAGATTAAAAGCTTCATGGATGGCTACATTGTCGGTCAGGACCAGGCGAAAATGGCCATGGCTGTGGCAGTGTACAACCACTATAAGCGGGTCTACTTTGGAGCGGATTCCGATGTAGAGCTGCAAAAGAGTAATATTTTGCTCATTGGCCCCACGGGCAGCGGCAAGACCCTCTTTGCCCAGACCCTGGCGAAGATTCTCAATGTACCCTTCGCCATTGCCGATGCAACCACCCTGACCGAAGCCGGTTATGTAGGTGACGATGTGGAAAACATCCTCCTGCGACTGATGCAGGCGGCAGATTTCGACATGGATTTGGCAGAACGGGGCATCATCTACATTGACGAGATGGACAAGATCGCCCGCAAGAGCGAAAATACCTCCATCACCCGGGATGTTTCCGGCGAAGGTGTCCAGCAGGCCCTCCTGAAGATCGTGGAAGGCACTGTGGCTTCCGTTCCTCCTCAGGGTGGACGTAAGCACCCCCAGCAGGAAATGATTCAGATTAACACCTCCAACATCCTGTTTATCTGCGGCGGTGCCTTTGATGGTCTGGATAAGATTATCGAGAACCGTACCGCTCGCTCTGCCATTGGCTTTGATGCCCCTGTGCAGGGAAAAGTAGACCGGGATGTGGGCAAGCTGTTTGCCCAGGTGCAGCCTCATGACCTTCTGAAGTTCGGCATTATTCCCGAACTGGTGGGCCGTCTGCCGGTGATTACCACCCTCAACAGCCTCACCAAGGAAGATTTGGTTCGGATTCTCACAGAGCCCAAAAATGCCCTGACCCGGCAGTATAAGAAGCTCTTGGAGCTGGACCATGTGGAGCTGGACATCACAGACGATGCCCTCCAGGTCATTGCACAGAAGGCAGTGGATCGCCGGATTGGAGCCCGTGGTCTCCGGGCCGTCATGGAAGAGATCATGATTAAGATTATGTTTGAGATTCCCTCGGATCTTACGATTCAGAAGGTCGTTATTACGGCTGACTGCGCCAATGGCGGGGCCCCCGAAATCGTACGGGACGAGGCACATCCCAGACCTAAGGCCCGAGTAGGGGCATAAGAGGGAAGACAGATTGTAAGCGGGGGCACTGCGGCATCAGGTCGCAGTGCCCCCGTATTTCCGATTTACAGCAGCTTTTTGATAGGATAGCAGTGCGATTTTACCAAAAGGCTGTAAAGGAGCGTTCCTATGGATGAAATCATTGTTTCGGAGCGTATGCCGATTCTGGCGCTGCGGGGCCTTGTGGTATTCCCCAAGCAGATGCTCCATTTTGACGTGGGCCGTGAGAAATCCATCAAGGCCCTAGAGCTTGCCATGAAGGCCGACCAGCGGATCTTCCTGGTGGCACAAAAAAATATTGAAGACGACGACCCCACGGAAAAACAGCTTTACAGTGTGGGCGTGGTGACAAAAATCAAGCAGATTCTCCGGGTAAAGGACAATCTCTCCCGGATTCTGGTAGAAGGAGAGTACCGGGCCAAGCTGACCGATTTGCAACAGTCGGAACCTTGCCTCATGGGCCGGGTGGAGATGCTGCCGGAACGGGAAGTGGAGACCATATCGCCCAGGTGTGAAGCTCTCATGCGGGAGGCAGTGGTTCACTTTGATGAGTATTTGGAGCTGATTCAGCGGCCTGCACAGGAATTGCAGCTTCGCCTCATTGCCTCTCACGAGCCGGGGTACATTGCAGATACGATTTTGCAGCATGTGGGCTTTGACTATGAAAAGAAGGCGGCCCTTCTGAGTCTTATGGCTCCTGTGAGCCGATTGGAGCAGACGGTCATTCTCCTTCGCCGGGAGCTGGAAGTTTTGCGGCTGGAGCTGGAGATTCAGGAAAAGACCAAAGAGCGGATTGACCAGAACCAGAGAGAATACTTCCTCCATGAGCAGATGCGGGCCATTCGCAGCGAATTGGGGGAAGAGGACGACCAGGAGGAGCAGAACACCTACCGCAAGAAGGTGGAGGAGCTGCATCTGGACGAAAAGTCCCAGGAAAAGCTGATGAAGGACATTACCCGTCTGGGAAAGCAGCCCTTTGGTTCTTCGGAAGGAGCTGTGCTGCAAAACTATCTGGACACGGTTCTGGAATTGCCCTGGAACAAGACCACCAAGGAGCGTGTGGACATTCAGGCCGCCCGAAAGATTCTGGACCATGACCATTTTGGTTTGGAGAAGGTGAAGGAGCGGATTCTGGAAATTCTGGCCATTAAGCAGATGGCCCCGGAACTTCCCGGACAGATCATCTGTCTGGTTGGCCCTCCCGGCGTGGGTAAGACCTCCATTGCCTATTCGATCGCCCGGTGCCTGAATCGTAAAATGGCACGGATTTCTCTGGGTGGTGTCCACGATGAAGCAGAGATTCGGGGCCATAGAAAGACCTATGTGGGTGCAATGCCGGGCCGTATTATGACTGCTATGATGCAGGCTGGAACCAAGAACCCTCTGCTTCTGCTGGACGAGGTGGACAAAATGGGCACCGACCATCGGGGAGACCCGGCCTCGGCCCTGCTGGAAGTTCTGGATGCAGAGCAGAACGGCACTTATCGGGACCACTATGTGGAAATCCCCTTTGACCTGAGCCAGTGTATGTTTATTACCACAGCCAATACCCTGGACACCATCCCCCGGCCTCTGCTGGACCGGATGGAAGTGATTGAGCTTGGTTCTTATACGGATGAAGAAAAGCTGATGATTGCCAAGGACCATCTGCTGCCGAAGCAGATGAAGAAGCACGGCCTCAAAAAGTCTCAGCTCAAGGTGACAGACGAAGCCATTCGGGAAATCATTACCTGCTACACCAGAGAGTCCGGTGTCCGAAATCTGGAACGCCATCTGGGCAGCGTATGCCGAAAGGCCGATAGGAAGCTGTTGGAAGCTGAGAGCCCCAAGAAGCTCACCGTAAACGGCAGCAATCTGGAGGAATATCTGGGCGTTCGCCGGTTCCTGCCCGATGCACTGCCAACCGTTGACCCCGTAGGACTGGTGACAGGCTTGGCCTGGACCAGCGTAGGCGGTGAGACTCTGGAGGTGGAAGTCAATGTGATGGAAGGCAGCGGCAAGTTGGAGCTGACCGGCAATCTGGGCGATGTGATGAAGGAATCTGTCCACGCAGCTCTCACCTACATTCGTTCTCAGGCACAGGCTCTGGGAATTGCCACGGACTTCTATAAGACCAAGGACATCCACGTGCATTTTCCCGAGGGAGCAGTGCCCAAGGATGGACCCTCTGCGGGCATTACGGTATGCACCGCCATGGTCTCTGCGCTGACCGGACGGGCAGTACGCCGGGATGTGGCAATGACCGGAGAAATCTCCATCCGTGGCAGAGTCCTTCCCATTGGCGGCCTGAAAGAAAAGACCATGGCGGCTCTGCGCCACGGCATTAAGACCGTCCTCATTCCCGAAGCCAACCGCCGGGATTTGGAGGAGATCGACCAGACGGTTCGCAAGGCTCTGAACTTTATCTCTGTGGATCATGTGTCCAAGGTGCTGGAAGTGGCACTTTTGCCAAAGTCCGATGAGGTAACACAGATCGGTCTGGACTCTGCCATGGTGCAGGAGTCAAAGCCTGCGGTCCGTCAGCCTGCCATTCAACAGTAGGAGGCATTATGAACCTGCAAAAAGTAGAATTTATCCGCTCCGCAGCCAGTTCCAAGGACTTTTTCCGTGACGGTCTGCCTCAGATCGCCTTTGCCGGAAAATCCAATGTGGGAAAGTCCTCTGTAATCAACTGTCTGTTGCAGCGAAAGAACTTCGCCCGTGTGGGCGAGTCCCCCGGAAAAACCATTCACGTCAACTATTTTCGGGTAGACGAAAAGGCTTATTTCGTGGATTTGCCGGGCTATGGCTATGCCAAGGTGTCCCAGTCGGAGAAAGAACGCTGGGGTCGGCTCATGGAAAGCTATTTTGACGAGGCAGAAATTTCTCTGGGTATCCTCATTGTGGATGCCCGTCACAACCCTACCATGAACGACTGCACCATGGCCGACTGGTTCAAAAACAGCGGCTGTCCGTTCATCGTAGTGGCCAATAAACTGGACAAGGTGAAAAAAAGCGAGATTCAGGCCAATCTGGATCAGATTCGTCTGGATTTGGAATTGACCGAGGAATGTCCGGTGCTGCCGTTCTCTGCGGAAAAGCGGACGGGAAGAGACGAACTGCTGCGCTATATTTTCCGTGCCTGCGAAAAGCGGTAATTGCAATCAAAAAAGACCTGCTGCAATTCATTTGGATTGGGCAGGTCTTTCTGCGTTTGGAAACGGTATGAAGTACTTTCTTTTGGTCATACTAGGGTCATAAGGAGGGATTTGGATGAAAATGAACGAAGAGGAATATGGGGCCTATGTCAAAGCCTTGAGTCCGAAATCCCCAATCTGGAAGGATTGTTTGAATGCGTTTTGGATTGGCGGATTGATTTGTGTATTGGGGCAGGCTCTGTGGAACCTCTATCTGAACTTCGGACTGGACAAGGAGGCCGCAAGCTGTGCTACCTCCATGAGTCTGGTGACCATATCCGCCATTTTGACGGGCTTCAGCCTCTATGACAACATTGCCAAGTACGGCGGAGCAGGGACTCTGGTGCCCATCACCGGCTTTGCCAACGCCGTGGCGGCTCCTGCTGTGGAGTTCCGAAGCGAGGGCATGATTCTGGGCGTGGGCGCAAAGATGTTTACCATTGCAGGTCCGGTCATTGTATATGGTACCGTGGCAAGTATCCTCTATGGCCTGATTTATTGGCTCACGGGGCTGTTTTAGAAAGAAATCTGAAGTTAAAATGCTTTTTTGAGCCTTATCATGATGCAGACACAGCGAAACAGGTCAAAGGTTTTCTTGTTCCAAGAGAGTCTTTGACCTGTTTTTGTACATCCTTTGGGGACAATCCACAAAGACACAGGACCTTCCGGCGAAGAAAGTTCCGGTTAATAAGAAATAATCCAGGGATTTTTTACAAATTGTTCACTTCAAGGAAGGAAAAATAGATATAATAGTAGATACAAAATGAGTAGGAATAGGAGGCAGTGCAATGGCAATTACTGTTTTGGTCGTGGAAGACGATAAGAATATTGCAGAGCTTTTGCAGATGTATTTGGAAAAAGAAGGCTATGCTGTGGTCTGGGCCGCAGATGGCGGACAGGGCGTGACCAAGTTCCGTGCCATTAAGCCGGATTTGGTGCTGCTGGATTTAATGCTTCCTGTGATGGATGGCTGGGCGGTGTGCCGCTCCATTCGTGCGGAGAGTCAGGTTCCCATTATTATGCTCACGGCAAAGGGCGAAACTGGGGACAAGGTGACGGGCCTCAAGTCCGGTGCCGACGACTATATTACCAAGCCGTTTGAAATGAAGGAAGTTCTGGCCCGGATTGAGGCCGTGCTGCGGCGCAGCGGCAGCGTGGTGGAAAAGAAATCCAACCGTCTGGTGTTGGATAAGCTGATTATTGACATGGATGCCTTTGAGCTGATTGTGGACGGTAAAAAGGTGGATGCCCCTCCCAAGGAAATGGAGCTTCTGTTCCATCTGGCATCCTCTCCCAACCGGGTCTATACCAGAAATCAGCTTCTGGACGAGGTCTGGGGCTTTGATTACTTCGGAGACTCCCGGACGGTAGACGTTCACATCAAGCGTCTGAGAGAAAAGCTGGAGGGCGTTTCCGACCAGTGGAGCCTCAAGACCGTTTGGGGTGTGGGCTATAAGTTCGAGGTGGTGAACGGGTGAAATCAACCTTTAGCCGCATCTTTTCCGTAATGGCCCTCATTATTCTGGTGAGCGTGCTTGGCATCGGCCTGTCCTTTCGAGCCATGGCCCAGGGATTTTTTAACGACGAACGGGAACAGGAATTGAAGGCCAATGCGCAGGCCGTTTCGGAATTGGCAATCAATTACGCAATGGCTGCCAGTGCGGGCTATACGGAAACGGGCTTGGCGTTCCACATGAATCTGACCTTTGCCTCTATGGTATCCGGTACGGACACCCTCCTGTGCAATGCGGAGGGTAAGGTGCTTACCTGTTCGTGTCAGGAGCTGGGCTGTGTCCATATGGGCATGAAGCTGCCGGAGGAATACATTCAGGATGGCTTAAAAGGCGTCACCGGCATTGGTAAGCTGGAAGGAATCTATGACGCGGAAGAGAAACGCTACTATGCAGCCATTCCTTGTACGATGTCGGACGGTTCCGTTTTGGGTATCGTCATTGTGTCCCAGCCGGTTCGCAGTGTGGATGTGCTGTTGAACCAAATCTCGGAAATGTTTGTGATTGTAGCCTTTGTGATGTTGATTTTCGCAGTGGTGGCGGTGTCCTTTATGACACGAAACCAGTGCAGACCCCTCCGGGCTATGGCTGCCGCCGCAAGAGAATTTGGTCACGGCAACCTGAAAGCACGAGTGGAAACCGGCGGTGACAACACCGTGGAGATTGACGAGCTGGCACTGGCATTTAACAATATGGCAAACTCTCTGGAAAAGAGCGAGTATCAGCGACAGGAGTTTGTAGCCAATGTAAGCCACGAGTTGAAAACCCCCATGACCACCATTGGCGGCTATGTGGATGGAATTCTGGATGGCACCATCCCCCCGGAGAAGGAACGGCAGTATTTGAGCCTGGTTTCCGAGGAGGTCAAGCGACTGAGCCGATTGGTCCGCAGTATGCTGGATGTGTCCCGGCTCCATGACCAGGGAATCCCGGTGGAGAAAATGACCCATTTTGATGTGGAAGAGTGTGTGGGTCAGGTGCTCATCAGCTTTGAACATAAAATCAATGAGAAGAAGCTGGACGTTCAGGTGGAGTTCCCGGAGTATCCGGTCTATGCGAGAGGCCAGCTGGATTCCATTACCCAGGTGGTATACAATCTCATTGACAATGCCGTGAAGTTCTGTCCGGAGGGAGGCACCTTGGGCCTCAAGATTCGGGAGTCCGGCAATAAACTGTATGTTTCCGTGTCCAATACCGGAGAACCCATTCCTACGGAGGAATTGCCTCTGGTCTTTGACCGATTCCACAAGATCGACAAGAGCAGAAGCCTGAACCGGGATAGCTGGGGATTGGGCCTGTATATTGTAAAAACCATAATTTGCAGCCATGGTGAGGATATTTCCGTATCCAGTGGCAACGATACCACGGAGTTTGCCTTTACTCTCACCAAGGTGAATAGTTTGTAAACCTGCATAGCACGAGGTGATCCTGATGTACCATGATAATCGAACACCCCTGGAACCGGAGTTCACGCAGTTGAAGAAGCCGGAAGAGGGGGGATTCTATGAGACCGGAAGCACCCGGCCTCCTAAAAACCACGGCGGTCTTATAACCATGATTCTACTGGCCATGATTTTTGGTATTGGCATCATAGGGATCTGTGTTTCCAATATAGAGGCAGAGCCCAAAATACCGGAAAACATAGACGAAGAAAAGATTGGAAGTCTGGGGGACTTTCTGGAAGCCCAGACTCGCCCGACAGAGCCGGTAGAACCAAAAGTCAAAGAAAAATGGGAACAGATGATGATTTCCAACACGCCGGAATCGGTTCCCAATGTCACCAAGGAAGGAGCCCTTTCTCTACAGGAGATCTATGAAAAGGTAAATCCTTCGGTTGTATCCGTAACAGCGGAAATTTCCGGCAGTAAGAGCAGTGGCTCCGGCGTGGTTATGAGCAAGAAAGGATATATAATCACTTGTGCCCATGTGGTGGACAATGCCACGTCTATTCGGGTGACACTGGCAGATCAGCGAAGCTTTGATGCGGTTCTGGTGGGAAAGGATACGCTGACCGATCTGGCGGTGTTGTCCATTGATGCCTCCGATTTGGTTGCCGCAGAGTTTGGAGATTCCGAATCCTGCCGGGTCGGAGACCCGGTATCTGCCATTGGCGATCCTCTGGGTCTGGAACTTCGGGGCACAATGACCGATGGCATAATCTCTGCCATCAACCGGAATCTGGTCATCAATGACATTGAACTGAATCTGATTCAAACCACAGCGGCTCTCAATAAAGGCAATTCCGGCGGCCCGCTTATCAACTGCTATGGGCAGGTCATTGGAATCAACACTGCGAAAATCGGAGATGCGTACAGCAGCGGCGGTGTGGAAGGTCTGGGATTTGCGCTTCCTGTGAACATCGTAAAGGAAGTAGTAGACCAACTGGTAGAGACGGGCTATGTACCGGGCAGACCCAGCTTGGGCGTGGAACTTACGGAGCTGGAATATCAGTATCAGATGTTTTATCGTCTTCCTTCCGGGCTGTATGTCACCCATGTTTCCAGAGACTCCAATGCCTGGGCCGCAGGTCTGAGAGAGGGAGATGTGATTACCTCGGTGTCGGGCCGAAAGGTCTATAAGCAGAAGGATTTGACGGCGGCTCTTCAGAACCACGTCCCCGGAGATGTGGTGGATATTCAAGTGTATCGCAGCAGCCGGGGCCAGCTTATGGCAGGCACTCTGGTGCTGGAAGAAGCCGGACAGGAATCGAACTCGTAAGAATGATACAGATTCAAATGACACGGGGTGGAGATTTTTAGTTTTCCAGTCTGTTATGTTTATCAAAATAAAGCGCACAGATGACAGTACCAAAAGAGTATAGAATAAGTTGTTGAGATAAAAACAGGGGGGATTCGACTGCAGTGGATTCATGATTTTATAAGAAAATACCCTCAGTCTGTAGTAACTGGCCCGGTTCCTGTGTCGCACATTGTTGAAAAATTGAAAAGAGATTACAATGCGGAAGAAATGCCGTTAGAGCTGTTTTTGCCGCACAACATACGGATGCAGAAAGAAAATGCCTATTACTATGCACAGGATGAGCAGATCAATCTTCGGATGGAAGACATCGAAATCAAAGTAGTCCGTATCCCCGTGACGGACCAAACCCGGCACTATACAGCAAAAGATTTTACCACTTGGTCTGTGGATGATACAAAAGACAGTAATGGAATCTATATAGCATACGAGGAAAAATCCAACTATTTTTACTGTAACAGCAGTATGCTTCATCTGGAATTAACCATGGCAAGAGGAATTTCTGAGTCTGATTTCAGAAATAAAACGGAAAGATACAGAGAATATATGGCCCTGATGCAGCGATATATTGAGAATTATACGGATTTCAAAAATGAAGATTCCCCTCATATTTAACGGTCAGACTTGTGCACCTATATTTAAC
>CAUWEI010000043.1:0-22630 GCA_963557675.1 uncultured Oscillospiraceae bacterium
GGTCATTAACAACGTACAGAGAGCGGCGGCTCTGTTCTTGGCAAAGAACATTTTCTCCCTGCTGCTGGCTCTGCTTTCCCTTGTGGTGGTCTTCCCGTATCCCGTAAAGCCCATTCATCTGAGCATGATTTCTGCCTTTACCATCGGAATTCCTTCCTTCTTCCTGGCTCTGGAAGGAAACCGGGAACGAGTGAAGGGCCGATTTATGGCGGGCGTGTTGCGAAAAGCCTTCCCGGGCGGCCTCACCAATGTGATTGTCGTCCTCACAGCAGTGGCCTTTGTGGTGGAATTCCAGCTTCCCACCAATCAGCTCTATACCGTCTGTGCAGCAGTCATGTCCCTGACGGGTTTGCTGGTTCTGTATCAGGTCTGTAAACCCTTCACCCCCCAGCGGTGGGGCCTTTGGGGGGCAATGGCCCTCGGTTCTCTGCTGTGCTTCTTCCTGCTGCCGGGTCTTTTGGAATTTACGGCCCTGAATCGGAAAATGGTTCTGGTGCTCATTGCCGTGTTCGTTATGACTCCCACTGTATTTTTGGCCTTCCAACGTCTCTTTGACTTGGGCGATCTTCTCCATGATAAGGTGAAGAAACGTCTGGAAGAACGGAAAAAGCTTTACGATTTTGAAGATTAAATACCAGATTTGGGGCACCCTCTGCAAAGAAGGTGCCCCAAAGTGTTTTATTACGGCGATATTCAGAATCATCAGAAGGGCTTACAGATTGCCGGAACATTGAGGATTGGTAAGCTCAAAGCGGTCGTCCAGATTGGCTTCTCCCCAGGCACACATCATTTCCAGCAGGAAGCAGGAATGTGGCCTGCTTCCTGCTGGAATTTTTAACTTTCATAGATTCTGAAATTCTGAGGCAGGGACTTTTTGTACCGTCCCCGTATTGGATTCTCTGCTTTTCAGATGTGCAAGTCTGTGGTATAATACGGAGAGATTTCTATTTGGGAGGGCTGAACCATGGATTTTGAATTACACGCCCCATTTGCGCCAACCGGTGACCAGCCGGAGGCCATTGACACACTGGTAAAGGGTCTGGAAATGGGCTTGGAGGAACAGACCTTGCTGGGTGTTACCGGCTCCGGTAAGACCTTCACCATGGCAAGCGTCATTGCCAAAATGAACCGCCCCACTTTGGTGCTGGCCCACAATAAGATTTTGGCGGCCCAGTTGTGCAGTGAGCTGCGGGAGTTTTTTCCCAATAACGCCGTAGAATATTTTATTTCCTACTATGACTACTACCAGCCGGAAGCCTATATTGCCCACACGGATACCTACATTGAAAAGGATTCTTCGGTCAATGACGAAATCGAACGGCTGCGCCACAGTGCCACCTCCTCTCTGTCCGAGCGGCGGGACGTGATTGTGGTGGCTTCGGTGAGCTGCATCTATGGTCTGGGTGACCCCATTGACTACAAAAACATGGTCATTTCCCTGCGAGTCGGTCAGGAACGCCCCATGGACGAGCTGCTTCGCAAATTGACCGAAATCCGATACGAACGAAACGATTTGGACTTTTCCCGTAATAAATTCCGTGTTCGGGGCGATACGTTGGAAATATATCCGGCCTACTGGAATGGAAAAGCCATCCGTGTGGAGTTTTTCGGGGATGAAATCGACCGGATTTCGGAAATCAACGCCACCACAGGTGCGGCGGAACGATTTGTAGACCATGTGGCCATTTACCCCGCCAGCCACTATGTGGCATCCAAGGAGAAAATGGCACGGGCCATGGAGGAAATTCGGAAAGAATGCGACCAGCAGGTGCAATATTTCAATTCGCAAAATAAGCTTCTGGAAGCCCAACGGATTGCACAGCGTACCAATTATGATTTGGAAATGTTGTCTGAAATCGGATTTTGTTCCGGAATTGAAAACTATTCCCGGGTCATTTCCGGTCGGGCACCGGGGACACCGCCTACCACACTGATGGATTATTTCCCGGAGGACTATATTTTGTTCATTGACGAAAGCCATGTGACCCTTCCTCAGGTTCGGGCCATGTATGCAGGCGACCGCTCCCGAAAAGACAGCCTTGTAAACTATGGCTTCCGACTTCCTTCGGCCTATGACAATCGACCCTTGAACTTTGAAGAATTCCAGCAGAAAATCAATCAGGTCATCTACATTTCCGCTACGCCCGGAGAGTTTGAGAAAACCCGTTCCGGTCAAATCGCACAGCAGGTCATTCGTCCCACCGGACTTCTGGACCCTCTTACCGAAGTACGGCCCATTGACGGACAGATTGACGACCTCATTGGACAGATCAACGAAGTGACCGCCCGAAACGAACGGATTTTGGTGACCACCCTCACCAAGAAAATGGCGGAGGATTTGACCAACTATCTCCAAAAAGCCGGAATCAAGGTTCGGTATATGCACTCGGACATCTCCGCCATGGAGCGTATGGAAATCATTCGGGATTTGCGAATGGGAAAATTTGATGTATTGGTGGGAATCAACCTGCTTCGGGAAGGTCTGGATTTGCCGGAAGTCAGTCTGGTTGCTATTTTGGATGCGGACAAAGAAGGCTTCCTCCGTTCCGAAACCAGCTTGATTCAGACCATCGGCAGAGCCGCCAGAAACGCACAGGGCCGGGTCATTCTCTATGCCGACACCATTACCAGTGCCATGCAGGCGGCTATGGAGGAAACCGAACGCCGCCGCTCCATTCAGGATGCCTACAATCAGGCCCACGGCATTGTTCCCAAAACCGTGGTAAAGTCCATTCGGGAGCTGATTGAGATTTCCAAATCCACCGCTGAGGTTCGTCGGAAGGACGGCGTGAAGATGACCAAGGTGGAGCGAGAACGGGAAATTGCCCGTCTGGAAAAGGAAATGCGTGAAGCCGCCCGCATGATGGAATTTGAATATGCCGCTGTTTTGCGGGATGAAATTGTGAAGCTTCGGGCAACGGAATAAGAGCGGAATATGCCCGTTTCAAAAAAAGCAAATCGGTCACCTGTTTCCGTGACCGATTTGCTTTTTCTATTTTCAACCGAGACCAACGGAGAAAAAGAAGGTCTCCCAGCTTTTTACTCTTCGATTTGGATGGGTACGCCGTTCAGCTCCACCCCTTCTTCGGCCCGAATCAGGATGTACTTGGCACCGCCCAGCACTCTGGTTTCCATCAAATCCCACCGCTCCGGATTGACCTTGATGGTCACATCCGGGGTCTTGACCTCCAATTGCTTGGGGTCTACCACGTTTCTGGGACTTAAATCCATATCTTCTCCAAAGGCCTGGTCGTACTCCTGCCCAAAGGCTTCCACCTTTTCCTCCGACACGCCGCAGCTTGCCAGTACACCCTTGACCGTGCTCTTTGTCACCAGGAGAGGCTCCGGCTCCTTGCTTTCCTTGTGCTCCTGAATCATGGACACAAACTGGCCCCGAACCGCCTGTACCGTCTCCATGGAGGCCTCTTCTCCCAGAGACAGGCCCAGAATACTCTCAAAATTCACCTTCTGCTCTCCTGCCGGCATGGGTGCAGGGGTCTTGAATACGGCATCGATGAAAGCGTCCTGACTGACGGAAATGTTTCGGCAGTAGTACAACGCCCCGTAGAGGTTGGTGGCACGGTTGTCAAAGGCCGGGAACAAAAAGCCCAGTTCCGGAGACCCAACCACCCAGTCCGTCGCACGGCTGTGGAACTCTCCGGCGTTTACATGGTAAGTAAGAGCCGTTTTGGTGAGCTTCACCGGACACACAGAGCATAGGATATATCGGAACACCGTCTCAGAGCCTTCCGAAAAGGTTCTATCGTCCTTTCCCTTAAAGGGCACATCGTATGCATCCGCTGCCAAAAGGATCAGGTAGCTGCCCTCAAGCTCCAGAGAGCCAATAATTTTGTCATACAGCTCATGGACCAGCTCCTCATTCTCCGTTCCGCCGTCCCGCAGGGCCATGAGAAGCTTGTGCTCCTCCCCGCTTGCCACCTGATCGGTGGCAAAGGAGATGTCCACCAGATTCTTTCCCTGAGTGCCGGACATGGTTCGGCGCAGAAGAGCCAGAATCTTTTCGCCCTCTTCCTCCGACAAAACGCCCAGAGACTGGTCAAATTCCGAAACGATTTCCTTCTTGTCGTTGACATAGCATCCCCGGATTCGGGTAATGCTGGTTTTTTCCGGTTTGAGCCGCCGACGCAGCTCGCCAATTTCTTTTTCGTTCATAAGTTTCCTTCTATTCCGCCCCCATTCGGGGCTATGTTATTTCAAAAACAGCTCAATGACCGGCACTAAGCTCTGAGGCTTCACCGTAGGCAGGTTGATGACCAGCAGACCCTCCTGCCGGGTCGCACCCATAGAGAAATGCTCCACCTTGCCCTCCGTGAAGGTCAATTCACTGCCATCCTCTAAAAACTGGGCATAATCCACCTTCCCGGCCAGACCCGGAAGCTCCAAATAGCCATAGGGGTAGGCAAACAGATGGACATACAGCCGTTTTCCGTCCTGACTCTGGGTAAAACGACAATCCGCCGGGGCCTTGAATTCCGGTTCTGCCATGGTGCAGCCATAGATCGAACGGCTGTTATACTGCATCCACTGCCCGTAGACCTCCAATGCTTTGCAGGCCCGCTGGTCAAAATAGCCTCGTGCCGTAGGGCCCACGTTCATCAGAAGGTTGCCGCCCAGACTGACCGTTTCAATCAACATCCGAATCAGCATTTCCGGGGATTTCCAGCTCATTTCGTCCCGATAGTAGCCCCAGGAGCCGGAAAACGTCTGACAAGCCTCCCAGGTCACCAGTTCCCCGGTTTCGGGATGCTTTACCCAGCTCTTGGGCTGGTACTGCTCCGGGGTCCACAAATCCTGATCGATTTCGGCCCGGTTGTCAATGATGATTTCAGGCTGAAGCTCTCGGGCCAGTGCAATGAGAGACTCCGATTCCCAGTCCTGCTTTCCTTTTCCCTTCATCCAGGGTTCCCCGGATGTGTTGTCGGAATAGGAAAAATCAAACCACAAAATATCAATCTTTCCGTAGTTGGTCAAAAGCTCCCGGACCTGATTTCTCATGTAGGCACAGTACCGCTTCATGTCCCGGCCCTCATTGAGCTGCTCTGCCTGCGGGTCCTTACGGCGTGGATGGAACACATCCACCGTAAAATCCGGGTGGTGCCAGTCCAGAAGCGAGTAATAAAAGCCCACCTTCAGACCTTCGGCCCGAAAGGCGTCCACATACTCCCGCAGCAAGTCCCGTCCAGCGGGGGTGTTGGTGCATTTGTAGTCCGTATAGGCAGAGTCAAACATACAAAAGCCATCGTGATGCTTGGCTGTCATTACCGCATACTTCATTCCGGCCGCTTTTGCCATAGCCGCCCACTGTTTGGGATCGTAGAGGTCCGGGTCAAAGTACTTAAAATAACGATCGTATTGTTCCTCACTCATGCACTCGTTGGACTTGACCCACTCATGCCGTGCCGGCATGGCGTACAGGCCCCAGTGAAGGAACATTCCAAATCGGTCATGGGTAAACCAGGCCGTATTGCCCGGTGTTTTCTTTGTCACATAGCTGGACATCTTATTTCCCCTTTCAAAGCAAAGGTGTCCGTTTATCATACTCTGTCTTCCGCTTTTCGTCAAGTGCAAAGGGAAAAAGCCAGCGTTTCCCCGCCTCTCCCCTGCTGGTTTTCCAGCCAATTCTTCTCCACATCCCTTGTTTCGGGCCAAAACGCAAAAAATCCCCTCCCGAAAAACGGGAGGGGATTCAAACGACAGTTATGTCAATTACACCAGCTCAATGACAGCCATCTCAGCGGCGTCACCGCGGCGAGCGCCCAGGCGAGTCACTCTGGTGTAGCCACCGTTGCGGTCAGCATACTTGGGAGCAACTTCCTTAAACAGCTTCTGGACAACATCCTCGTTGGTGATGTAGCCCATTGCGCGGCGGTAAGCAGCCAGGTTGCCCTTCTTGCCCAGGGTGATCATCTTCTCCACCACGGGCTGCACTTCCTTAGCCTTATAGAAAGTGGTCTCGATCTTGCCGTTGGCCAGCAGATCGGTGGTCAGCTGACGCAGCAGTGCTTTTCTCTGTGCACTGTTTCTGCCGAGCTTACGAGTACCGAACATTCGCGTATCCTCCTTACGTTAACAAGGTAATTAGTTAATTGTTGCCGGATTCTTCACTGGCCAGGGAAAGACCCATCATCTCCAGCTTCTTCTGCACTTCGTCCAGAGACTTCTTGCCCATATTCCGAACCTTCATCATATCCTCACCAGTCTTGGAAATCAGATCCTCAACGGTGTTGATGTTTGCTCTCTTCAGGCAGTTAAAGCTCCGAACAGACAGATCCAGCTCGTCGATGGTCATTGCAAGAACCTTATTGGTGCCCTTCTCTTCCTTCTCCACCACGGTGGAGGCACTGGCCACACTCTCAGACAGGTTCGTAAACAGGCTCAGGTGGTCCGACAGAATCTTTGCGCCCAGAGAAACAGCGTCCCGAGCGGAAATTGTAGCATCTGTCCAGACCTCCAGGGTCAGCTTATCGTAGTCGGTCATGTTGCCAACACGGGTGTTTTCAACGGTGTAGTTCACCTTGTAAACAGGCGTGTAGATGGAATCGACAGGGATGACACCAATGACAGTCTGCGGTGTCTTGTTCCGGTCAGCAGAGACATAGCCGCGGCCATGGCTCATGGTGATCTCCATATTGAATGTGGCATCGGCACCCAGGGTTGCGATGTGCAGATCCGGATTCAGGATCTCCACTTCCCCATCGGCCTTAATATCACCAGCCGTCACTTCGCAGGGACCGACTGCATCAATGTATACAGTCTTAACACCCTGGCAGTGCAGCTTTGCGATGATTCTCTTCACACTCAGTACGATCTCGGTGACATCTTCCTTGACACCGGGAATCGTGGAAAACTCATGCTGGACGCCGGCGATCTTGATGGAGGTCGCAGCCGTGCCAGGCAGAGAGGACAGCAAAATTCTTCTCAGGGAGTTGCCCAGAGTTGTACCGTAGCCCCGTTCAAGAGGTTCCACCACGTACTTGCCGTAAGAGGCATCTTCGGGAGAATCCATGCACACAATGCGCGGCTTTTCAATTTCTACCATGAATAAATACCCTCCTTTTCACCTGCGGGGCCGAAGCCCCGCTACATTCAGCTTACCAATCAATGAGGGCAAAACATTACTTGGAGTACAACTCGACGATCAGGTGCTCGGCGATCTCAAAGTCAATGTCTTCCTTGGTAGGAATAGCGACAACCTTACCCTGCAGGTTATTCTTGTCACGATCCAGCCACTTGGGAGCGGCAACGAAGGCGTCTTCTTCCTTCATCTTCTTGAAGCGAGCCTTGGTGATGCTGGCCTCGGAAACGGCGACGATGTCACCGATCTTCACCTGGAAAGAGGGCACGTCGCCCCGCTTGCCATTGACGGTGAAGTGGCCGTGGGACACCAGCTGGCGAGCCTCACGACGAGTGGAAGCGTAGCCCAGGCGGTACACGACATTGTCCAGGCGGCGCTCCAGCATGCTCAGGAGCACTGCACCGGTATTACCTTCGGCACGGGAAGCCTTCTCGTAGTAAGCACGGAACTGCTTCTCCAGGATGCCATAAACAAACTTGACCTTCTGCTTTTCCGTCAGCTGCAGGGCGTACTCAGACTTCTTAGCTCTTCTCTGACCGCCGGGGTTCTTGTTGGAAGTCTTGGAGTAACCCATTGCGGCAGGAGAAACGCCGAGAGTTCTGCAACGCTTCAGGACGGGCTGCATGTTCTTAGCCATAATTCAATTTCCTCCTATAGCGAATTAGACACGACGTCTCTTGGGGGGACGGCAACCATTGTGAGGAATGGGAGTCACGTCCTTGATCATAACAACTTCCAGACCGGCGGACTGGAGGGCGCGGATAGCAGCCTCACGGCCCTGGCCGGGGCCCTTAACGAAAACTTCGACCGTCTTCAGACCATGCTCCATAGCAGCCTTAGCGGCAACCTCAGCGGCAGTCTGAGCAGCGAAGGGGGTGGATTTCTTAGAGCCACGGAAGCCCATGCCGCCGGAGGATGCCCAGGACAGGGCATTACCATTCAGGTCGGTGATGGTGACCATGGTGTTGTTGAAAGAAGAGCGGATATGAGCGGCGCCCTTCTCAACGTTCTTGCGCTCCTTGCGGCGCTTTACAACCTTCTTAGCGTTTACCTTAGCCATTACATATCCCTCCTTTACTTCTTCTTGTTCGCAATGGTCTTCTTGGGACCCTTGCGGGTACGGGCGTTGGTCTTGGTCCGCTGGCCGTGGACAGGCAGGCCACGACGATGACGCAGACCACGATAGCAGCCGATTTCACTGAGCCGCTTGATGTTCATAGCAACTTCACGACGGAGGTCACCCTCGATGGTGTAGTTGTGATCAATAACATCACGCAGGGCAGCTTCCTGATCCTCAGTCAGGTCCTTTACACGGACATCGGGATCGATGCCGGCCATGGCCAGGATCTTAGCAGCACTAGTGCGGCCAATGCCGTAGATATAAGTCAGACCAATTTCAATCCGCTTCTCGCGGGGCAGGTCAATACCAGCAATACGTGCCATATTCTTCAAGCACCTCCTATTAGCCTTGTCTCTGCTTGTGTTTGGGGTTCTCGCAAATTACCATAACGCGACCCTTGCGCTTAATGATCTTGCACTTCTCGCACATGGGCTTAACGGACGGTCTTACCTTCATACTGTTAACCTCCAATTAAGAGCAATCTCTTATACATATTACTTACTTCTCCAGGTGATCCGACCCTGAGTCAGATCATACGGAGACATCTGAACAGTTACCTTGTCACCGGGCAAGATCTTGATAAAGTTCATTCTGAGCTTGCCGGAAATATGTGCCAGAATGGTGTGCCCGTTGCCAATGTCAACGGTGAACATTGCATTCGGCAGTGCATCGACAACGATGCCCTCAAGTTCAATTACGTCGTCTTTTGCCAAGTTAAAACCTCCCTTGGTTTTGACTGATGATTTCTTGGCTGCATACAGCCAAATTCCTTCGTAATTCGCTGTTGAGCACTTTTTCGCCGGACCGGATCTTTCCGGCGACTCTGGATTCAGCTCGAGGGACCTTTCGGACATGTTTCCCCCTTTTGCGTTTCATGCGCTCAAGCGGTCTTGTCTTGCCGTCGGCGATCAGGACGTACGCACCGTCTGTCTCCATTACGAAGAACAGCTTTCCCCGGTCGTGTCCGGCAGTGGACAATACAATATCCGACTTTTGAATTTCCATGCTACAGCCCCTCGGTGACGGTGAGAATTTCCGGCTCGCCGTCGGTAATGAGCACAGTATTTTCGTAATGGGCCGAGAGCTTGCCGTCAGCAGTCACCGTTGTCCATTTGTCCTTGAGAACGACGACCTCATACGTGCCGGCGTTCACCATAGGCTCAACGGCAATGGTCATGCCTTTGATCAGTCTGGGTCCGTGCCCGGGTGCGCCAAAGTTACGCACCTCAGGCTCTTCATGCAAATGCGCTCCCACGCCGTGACCTACGAAGTCGCGCACCACAGAAAAACCGTTTGACTCCACATACGATTGGACTGCATGGGAGATGTCCGACACCCGGCAGCCCTGCTTTGCAAACTTCATGCCCTCGAAAAAGCTCTGGCGGGTCACATCAATGAGCCGCTGGGCTTCGGAGCTGATCTTGCCGCAGGGATAGGTTGCTGCACAGTCACCATGGAATCCTTTGTAATAGGCACCCACATCAACAGAGACGATATCGCCTTCCTCAAGCACCCGTTGTCCAGGAATTCCATGGATGATGGTGTTGTTAACGGAGATGCACACACTTGCCGGGAATCCGTTATAATGCAGGAACGACGGCTTGGCGCCCTGCTTCACGATAAAATCGTGAACAGCCTTATCGATCTGCTTGGTCGTCACGCCAGGTCTTACCATTTCCCCTGCCAAGGCACGGGCTGCCGCGGTAATTTTACAAGCCTGACGCATGGCCTCCAGCTCATGCTCGTTCTTCACAGAAATCATTTTGCTGCTCCTATGGCCACGAGAATGGCATGGTTTGCATCTTCGATGGACTGTTTGCCATCCACAAGGCGGAGCTTATTCTGGTTCTTATAGAACACCTTCAGCTCTTCGGTCTGAGCGTGATAGACCTCGATGCGATGACGAACGGTTTCCACCTTGTCATCGTCCCGAATCACCAGCTCCTCGCCGCAGGAATCACAGATTCCCTCGACCTTGGGAGGGTTTGCAACAACGTGATATGTCGCACCGCACTTGAGGCAGACACGTCTGCCGGTCATACGAGAGATGATCTCGTCGTCACTGATCTCAATGGACACTACATGGTCGATGTTGACGCCCAGCTTTTCCAGGCCCTCTGCCTGAGGCACAGTGCGAGGAAAGCCGTCCAAAATGAAGCCATTGCGGCAGTCGTCTCTCTTGACTCGCTCGCCGACGATGCCGAGCACGACATCGTCGGGAACGAGACAACCTTCATCCATGTAGCGCTTGGCCAACTGGCCGATTTCTGTTCCATTGTGAATCGCCTCACGGAGCATATTACCTGTAGAAATGGTGGGAATTCCCAGCTTTTCCACCAACAGCCCCGCCTGAGTGCCCTTACCGGCACCAGGGGCTCCCAATAAAATCAGATTCATGAAGCGCCTCCTAGCTTACTCCAGGAAGCCCTTGTAGTGACGCATAAGCATCTGAGCTTCCAGTGCCTGAACAGTCTCCAGTGCAACACCGACGACGATGATGACGGAAGTACCGCCAATACCCAGAGACCGCACACCGGGGATCAGATCTCCGCCGATGATAGGCAGCAGGGCGGCAATTGCCAGATAGATAGCGCCGAAGAGAGTGACCTTACGGATTACCTTACCGATGAAGTCAGCAGTGGGCTTGCCAGGCCGGAAGCCGGGGATGAAGCCACCATTTTTCTTCAGGTTATTAGCAATCTCGGTGGGGTCATACTGGATAGCTGCATAGAAATATGCAAAGCCGAAAATGAGAATAAAGTAGAGGAATGCGTAGAACCAACCAGTGGGCTCAAAGATTCCCCGAACCACACCCCAGAAGCCAACACCGGTCTTCACATGAGTGAAGGCGAAGATGGTAGCGGGCAGGGATGCGATGGACTGAGCGAAGATGACAGGCATAACGCCGGACATATTCACCTTGATGGGCAGGTTGGTGTTCTGACCGCCATAGACCTTCCGGCCCACAACACGCTTAGCGTACTGGACGGGAATGCGGCGCTCAGCATCATTGACAAAGACAATGAGCACAACCAGAGCCATAACAGCAACCACGATGATCAGTGCCTGCCACCACACCATTGCACCTGCGGACAAGCCCTTCACCAGGTTGATGACGTTCTCGGGCAGACGGCCAACGATGTTGGCAAACAGAATCATGGAGATACCGTTGCCGATGCCGAACTCCGTGATCTGCTCGCCCATCCACATCACCAGGGCAGAGCCGGCGGTGAAGGTCAGGACGATGACCAGGTAGTTCAGGAAGTTTGCACCCTCAGTCAGGATGTTATAGTTGTTCAGCATCACGCAGTATGCAGAACCCATGAGCAGGCCCAGGCCGATGGTGGTGAAACGAGTGATGCGAGTCAGCTTCTTCTTGCCTTCCTCGCCTTCCTCCTTGGACATACGCTCCAGAGCAGGAATGACGATGGTCAGCAGCTGAATGATAATCGAGGCGTTAATGTAGGGCTGAATGCTCAGTGCCAACACAGACGCCTGAGAGAAGGCAGAGCCGGACAGCGTGTTATAGAAGTCCAGCACAGTGCCTTTCAGGGACTGGAAATAACTTGCCAGTGCATTGGTATCCACATAGGGAACCATGATAGCCGCGCCGATTCTGTACAGAACCAGCATAAAGATAGTGAAAAGGATCTTCTTCCGAAGCTCCGGAATTCTCCAAGCGTTACGGAATGTGGAAATCACTTATACCACCTCGGCCTTTCCACCTGCCTGCTCGATCTTTGCTTTGGCAGATTCGGAGAAAGCAGCAGCCTTTACGGTGACCTTCTTAGTCAGTTCACCACGGGCCAGGACCTTGAGGCCATACTTGCAGTCAGAGATGATGCCCTTCTCAATCAGAGCAGCAGCATCCACAACTGCGCCATTCTCGAAAGCTTCCAGCTCGGAAACGTTCACAGCAGTCAGGGGCTTGGCGAAGATGTTAATAAAGCCGCGCTTAGGCACACGACGAGCCAGAGGCATCTGGCCGCCTTCAAAGCCAATCCGGACCTTGCCGCCGCTGCGGGCCTTCTGACCCTTGTGACCACGGCCGGCAGTCTTGCCGTTACCAGTACCGGTACCGCGACCCTTGCGCTTGCCCACCTGAGTGGAACCGGCAACAGGAGAAAGTTCAGAAAGTTTCATGCTTCGTTCCTCCTTTATTCTACTTCGGTGACCTCAAGCAGATAGCCGATCTTAGCGATCTTGCCGCGGGTCTGGGTGTTATCGGGCTGAATCGTGGTGTGGCCGATCTTACGCAGGCCCAGGGACTCAGCAGTAGCGATATGCTTCTTAAGACGGCCATTCAGACTCTTAACAAGCGTGATTTTCAAATTAGCCATGTTAATTGCCCTCCTTAACCGACGATTTCTTCTACGCTCTTGCCGCGGATTGCAGCAACCTGCTCGGGACCACGGAGAGACTCCAGGCCCTGCATGGTAGCCTTAACCACGTTCTGAGGATTGTTAGAACGCAGGCACTTAGCGCAGATGTTCTGGATACCAACAGCCTCCAAAACGGCACGGACAGCGCCGCCAGCGATGACGCCGGTGCCTTCGGGGGCGGGCTTCAGCATAACGGAGCCGGCACCAAAGATACCGATGACCTCGTGGGGAATGGTGGTACCAGCCAGAGTAACCTTGACCATGTGCTTCTTGGCATCCGCGATGCCCTTCAGAATGGCCTCGGAGACTTCAGCGGCCTTGCCCAGGCCGTAGCCCACAGTGCCCTTGCCGTCGCCAACGACAACCAGAGCGGAGAACTTCATGACACGGCCACCCTTAACGGTCTTGCTGACACGGTTCAGGTAAACGACCTTCTCAATGAGTTCAGGGGCGTTGTTCTCATTAGACTTGTTGTAAGCCATTTTTCTTCCTCCTCCTTAGAACTCCAGGCCGCCTTCGCGGGCACCCTCAGCCAGGGCAGCCACACGGCCGTGATAGACATAACCGCTGCGGTCGAAGACAACAGTGGTGATGCCCTTTGCCTTTGCACGCTCAGCCAGAGCCAGACCGATCTTCTTGGCGGCCTCGGCATTACCAGCAGCGCCCTCAAAGGACTTCTCCAGAGTGGAAGCGGCAGCCAGAGTGACGCCGTTCACATCATCAATGATCTGGGCATAGATGTTCGCATTGCTGCGATAAACGTTCAGGCGGGGTCTCTCGGGCGTGCCGGAGATCTTACCGCGGACGCGCACATGGCGCTTCAGACGCATAGCGTTCTTATCGGTTTTTCTTACCATTGTGGCACACCTCCTAATTATTTCTTGCCGCCGGTCTTACCAGCCTTCAGGTGGATGACCTCACCGGCGTATCGGACACCCTTACCCTTGTAGGGCTCGGGAGGTCTCTTGCCGCGCACTTCGGCAGCAAACTGACCAACAACCTGCTTGTCGATACCGCTGATGGTGATCTTGTTAGCGGCGGGAACAGCGATGGAAATACCGGGGATCTCGTCCACAATGATGGGATGAGAGAAGCCCAGGTTCATGACCAGCTGGGTACCCTTCTTCTCGACCTTGTAACCAACGCCGACAACTTCCAGGTCCTTGCTGTAGCCCTTAGACACGCCCTCGACCATGTTGCTCAGCAGAGTACGGGTCAGGCCATGCAGGCTCTTGTGCAGGTGCTCGTCGTCAGGACGGGACACGCTCAGCACGTTGCCCTCCAGGGCAATGATCATATCGGGGTGGAAGGTCTGGGTCAGTTCGCCCTTGGGGCCCTTTACGGTGACCACATTGTTGGCCTCCAGCTTCACAGTAACCTCAGCGGGGACACTGATGGGGTGCTTACCAATTCTAGACATTGCAGCTACCTCCTTACCAGACAAATGCCAGGACTTCGCCGCCGACATGCAGCTCGCGAGCCTTCTTGTCGGTCATGACGCCCTTGGACGTAGAAACGATGGCAATACCCAGGCCCTTCAGAACCTTGGGCAGCTCCTGAGCGCCGGCGTACACACGCAGGCCGGGCTTGGAGACACGGCGAAGACCGGAAATGACCTTCTCCTTCTTGCCTACATACTTCAAAGTGATGTGAATGTTGCCCTGTACACCCTCATCGGTGACATTGAAAGCCTTGATATAGCCCTCGTCCAGCAGGATCTGAGCAATAGCCTTCTTCAGGTTGGAGGCGGGGACATCCACGGTTTCGTGCTTAGCAGAGTTTGCGTTACGGATTCTGGTCAGCATATCTGCTACGGGATCGGTGATTTGCATGTTAAATATCCTCCTTATAGAAGTTACGGGCTGAACCCGTTTAAGCACAGGAGTTTCAAGAGAATGCGAGCCGCCAGCGGCTCCATCTTCTCAAGACTTCCCACGCTTTTTCACATTTACAATCTCCCGGAGATAGTCCGGGACTCCGACGCCCGCAAGGGCGCCGGAGAGTAATCCGCTTTTTACCAGCTAGCCTTCCGAACGCCGGGAATCTCGCCCTTGTAAGCGAGCTCACGGAAGCAAATACGGCATACGCCGTAGTCACGGAGATAAGCATGAGGTCTGCCGCAGATCTTGCAGCGGTTGTAGCGGCGGCTGGAGAATTTGGCCTCGGCCTGCTGCTTGAGGATCATAGATTTCTTAGCCATGGTTCAAAACCTCCATTAATTATAGAAGGGGGCGCCGAGCTGGGTCAGCAGCTCCTTGGCCTCTTCGTCGGTAGTAGCAGTGGTGCAAATGCAGATGTCCATGCCACGGATCTTGTCCACCTTATCGTACTCGATTTCGGGGAAGATCAGCTGCTCCTTCAGGCCGAAGGAGTAGTTACCACGGCCGTCAAAGGAGTTGGGGTTGATGCCGCGGAAGTCGCGGACACGAGGCAGGGCCACGCTGAACAGGCGGTCCAGGAACTCGTACATCTTGTCACCACGCAGGGTGACCTTAACGCCAACGGTTTCGCCCTCACGGAGCTTAAAGTTAGCAACGGACTTACGGGCCTTGCAGGTCACGGGCTTCTGGCCGGTGATGGTTGCAATGTCCTTGCAGATGGCCTCGATCTCCTTGGCGTTGTTCTTGCTTTCGCCGCAGCCAACGTTCACGATAACCTTATCCAGCTTGGGGATCTGCATAACGCTCTTATAACCGAACTTCTTCAGAAGAGCGGGAGCGATCTCAGCAACATACTGATCTTTCATTCTATTAGCCATTGTTCGCTTCCTCCTTCTTAGATTTCGGTGCCGCACTTAGCGCAGACACGGACTTTCTTGCCGTCCACCAGCTTGTAAGCTACGCGGACACCCTTATCGCACTTGCTGCAGAACAGAGCAACCTTGCAGGCACGCAGAGGAATTTCCTTCTTCACGATGCCGCCGGTCTCACCCTGCTTGCGGGCCTTGGTGTGGCAGGTAGCCACGTTTACGCCCTCAACAATGAGCTTCTCAGCCTTGGGCATGGCCACCAGGACCTTGCCCTTCTTGCCCTTGTCCTTACCGGACAGGACGATTACGTTATCATTCTTCTTAATGTTCATTCTGGCACGTCCCCCTTAAATGACTTCGGGAGCCAGGGAGAGGATCTTCATGAAGTCCTTCTCACGCAGCTCTCTGGCCACAGGTCCAAAAATACGGGTGCCGCGGGGATTCTTATCTTCCTTGATAATAACAGCGGCATTCTCGTCGAACCGGACGTAGGTGCCGTCCTCACGGCGCACGCCTCTTCTGGAGCGGACGATAACGGCCTTAACCACTTCGCCCTTCTTTACAGTGCCGCCGGGGGAAGCCTTACGCACGGAGGCAACAATGACATCGCCGATGTTGCCAAACTTCCGGCTGGAACCGCCCAGAACCCGAATGCAGTGGATTTCCTTGGCCCGGTATTGTCGGCAACCTTCAGGTAGCTTTCCTGCTGAATCATAGTTGTCCGACCTCCTTACTTAGCCTTTTCAATAATTCTGACCAGTCTCCATCTCTTGTCCTTAGACAGAGGACGGGTCTCCATAACCTCAACGGTATCGCCGATGCCGCACTCGTTGTTCTCGTCGTGGGCCTTCAGCTTGTAAGTCCGCTTCAGGATCTTCTTGTACAGAGGATGCTGCACGCTGTCCTCAATGGCAACCACAATGGTCTTGTCCATCTTATCGGAGACGACATGACCAATTCTGGTTTTCCGGAAAGCTCTTGTATTTTCACTCATGATCGCTTACCTCCTCAGACCTTGGTCTCTTTCTCACGAATAATAGTTTTGATGCGGGCAATGTCTTTCTTGACAGCGTTGATCTTAATGGGATTGTCCAGCTGATTGGTAGCATGCTGCATACGCAGGAAGAACAGGTCCTTCTTCAGCTCGGCCAGCTTGGCCTCCAGGTCCTCTGCGGACATCTTACGAACTTCAGTTGCCTTCATCATCATTCACCACCAATCTCAGTATCCAGGTCTTCCTTCATGATGATCTTGGTCTTGATGGGCAGCTTGTGCTGAGCAAGTCTCAGAGCCTCACGGGCAACTTCCTCAGAAACGCCACCAATCTCGAACATGACCTTCTGGTTCTTGACAACGGCTACCCAAGTCTCGGGTGCGCCCTTACCGGAACCCATACGAACGCCCAGTGCCTTTTTGGTAATGGGCTTATCAGGGAAAATCTTGATCCAGACCTTACCACCACGCTTGGTGTAACGAGTCATAGCGATACGAGCGGCCTCGATCTGGTTGCCGGTGATCCAGCCGGGCTCCTGAGCCTGGATGCCAAAATCACCATAGCAAACCTTGTTACCGCGGGAGGCAGTACCGGTCATACGACCACGCTGCACCTTGCGGTATTTTACTCTCTTGGGCATCAGCATTAGCGGTTGCCTCCTTCCCGACGGTTATAGTTGCGGTCGCCATTGTTCCGGTCGCCCCGGAAGCCACGGCCGCCATCTTTGCGGTCACCACGGCGGTTGTCCCGACGATCCCGACGAGCGGGTGCGGGCTCGGGAGCTGCGGCACGCAGGGTGGTGTTGAGGACCTCACCCTTGTAGATCCAAACCTTAACACCGATGCGGCCGTAAGTGGTGGCAGCCTCAGTGAAGCCGTACTCAATGTCAGCACGGATGGTCTGGAGGGGAATGGTGCCCTCGTGATAAGTCTCGGAGCGAGCGATTTCAGCGCCGCCCAGACGACCAGCGCAGGTCACCTTGATGCCCTTGGCACCCAGGCGAGTTGCCTGCTGCATAGCCTTCTTCATAGCCCGGCGGAAGGAAATACGCTTCTCCAGCTGCTGGGCGATGTTCTCGGCCACCAGCTGTGCGTTCAGGTCAGGAGAGCGAACCTCAACGATGTTCAGGTTCACGGTCTTGCCCAGACGAGCTTCCATATCCTTACGCAGGTTTTCGATCTCTGCGCCGGCCTTGCCGATGACAACACCGGGGCGAGAGCAATGAATGTTGATTTTGACCTTTGCGTTGTTACGCTCAACTTCGATCTTGGCAATGCCTGCGGAGTAGAGCTTGTTCTTCAGGTACTTACGGATGTTGTAGTCCTCTACAATCAGGTCGCCCACCTTATCGGCACGGGCGTACCAACGAGAGTCCCAATCCTTGATCACGCCAACGCGCAGTCCATGGGGATTAACTTTCTGTCCCATAGCTACCTCCTGCTTAAGCCTTCTCGCTCACACCAAGGGTGATGTGAGTGGTTCTCTTGAGAATCCGATTGTAACTGCCCTTTGCCCGGGGCATGCCACGCTTCAGAGTGGGGCCGGGGTTTGCCATTACAGTGGAGATATACAGGTTCTCCACGTTCATGCCGTTATTGTGCTCGGCATTGGCAACGGCGCTCTTGAGGAGCTTCATCATGGGCTCGCAAGCGGCCTTGGGGGTCTGCATCATCAGTGCAGTGGCGGTTCTCACGTCCTTGCCGCGGATCATGTCGCAAACCAGCTTCACTTTCCGGGGAGACATACGGACGTATTTCACATGTGCTAACGCTTCCATTCCAGTTCCTCCTTACTTAGAGTTGGTAGTCTTGCTGCCAGAGTGGCCCCGGAAGGTTCTGGTAGGAACAAACTCGCCCAGCTTATGACCGACCATGTCCTCAGTGACATAGACGGGAACGTGCTTACGGCCGTCGTGGACAGCGATGGTATGACCAACGAAGGAGGGGAAAATGGTGGAGGCTCTGGACCAGGTCTTCAGAACCTTCTTATCGCCGGCCTTATTCAGCTCTTCCACGCGCTTGAACAGCTCGGGAGCAATATAGGGGCCTTTCTTGATACTTCTGCTCATTTCATTTCCTCCTTACTTGGCATTTCTGCGCTTGACGATGAACTTATCAGTACGGTTCTTCGTCTTGCGAGTCTTGTAGCCCATAGCGGGCTTGCCCCAAGGTGTAACAGGGCTGGGACGGCCAACGGGGGCACGGCCCTCACCACCACCGTGGGGGTGGTCATTGGGGTTCATGACAGAGCCACGGACGGTGGGACGGAAGCCCAGATGACGGGTACGACCGGCCTTACCAATGTGGATGTTCTCATGATCCAGGTTGCCAACCTGGCCGATGGTAGCCATGCAGTTCATACGAACATAACGGACCTCACCGGAGGGCAGACGGACCTGAGCCATCTCGCCGTCCTTAGCCATCAGCTGTGCAGCGGTACCGGCGGACCGGACCAGCTGAGCACCACGGCCGGGGTTCAGCTCCACATTGTGGATCACGGTACCAACAGGGATGTTGGCGATGGGCAGGCAGTTGCCGGGCTTAATATCGGCGCTGCTGGAGGAGACAACCTTGTCGCCAGCCTTCAGGCCGTTGGGAGCCAGGATGTAGCGCAGTTCGCCGTCCTCGTACTTCACCAGGGCGATGAAAGCGCTGCGGTTGGGATCGTACTCCAGGCGCAGGACCTCGGCGGTCATTTCCATCTTGTCGCGCTTGAAGTCGATGACGCGGTACTTCCGCTTGTTGCCGCCGCCACGATGACGGACGGTAATTCTGCCGTAGCTGTTGCGACCGGAGTGCTTCTTCAGGGTCTCAACCAGGCTGCGCTCAGGTTTCGCCTTCTTATCTACACCGTCGAAGGCAGAAACAGTCATGTTTCTACGCGCCGGGGTATAAGGCTTAAATGTTTTAATAGCCATTTTGCGTTACGCTCCTTTATTGAGATTTGGATTAGACCATACCCTCGAAGAACTCGATGGTCTTGGAATCGGCGGTGAGGGTCACCATAGCCTTCTTGTAGGCGGCACGGTTACCCATGGGGTAAGAACCGGTCCGCTTGGCCTTGCCCTGCATACGGATGGTGTTGACCTTTGCGACGTTTACGCCGAAGATCTCCTCCACTGCCTTCTTGATCTCAATCTTGTTGGCGTCCAGAGCGACCATAAAAACGTACTTCTTATCGGCCACAGCCTCCATGGACTGTTCGGTAATGACCGGTCTCTTAATGATATCGTAAGCGTTCTTCATTATGCGAACACCTCCTCGATCTTGGCCAGAGCGGCCTGATCCAGAACCAGCTTCTTAGCGTTCAGGATGTCATAGACATTGATGAGGTTGGCGAAGGTGACCTCGCAGCCGGGGATGTTGCGGCCGGACTTGACAACATTGCTGTCAACCTCAGCGGTAACAACCAGGGACTTGGCAGGTGCATTGACAGCAGCCAGGAACTTAGCGAACTCCTTGGTCTTGGGCTCCGCCATCTTGATGGAGTCGATGACCACGATGTTCTCGCTGGCAGCCTTCTCGCTCAGAACGGACTTCAGAGCCAGACGCTTCACCTTCTTGTTCAGGGTGTAGCTGTAATCGCGGGGCTTGGGAGCGAACACGACACCACCGTGGGTCCACTGAGGAGCACGGGTGCTACCCTGACGGGCACGGCCGGTGCCCTTCTGTCTCCAGGGCTTCTTGCCGCCGCCGGAAACCTCTGCACGAGTCAGAGCGGACTGGGTGCCCTGACGACGGTTGGCCAGGTGGTTCTTAACCACATCGTGGACAACAGACTCATTGGGCTCAATGCCGAACACAGCTGCGGAGAGTTCGATCTCGCCGACCTGCTTGCCGGACATATCGTAAACATTAGTCTTAGGCATGATTTAGCTCTCCTTTCCTTAGCCTCTTGCGGAAGCCTTCTGGGGGTTACGGCCAGAAGCCTTCTGGGGATTCTTGCTGACGCCAGCATCACCCTTGGCAACCTTGTTATTCTTAACAGTGGACTTCACGAAGACCAGACCGCCCTTGGGGCCGGGAACGGCACCGCGGACAACCAGCATGTTCAGCTCGCTGTCAACCTTGACCACGTCCAGGTTCTGGATCGTGACCTGCTCCACACCCATCTGACCGGCACCGATCTTACCCTTGAAGATACGAGCGGGATCAGAGGTGGAACCCATGGAACCTGCATGACGATGAACAGGGCCACCGCCGTGAGTCATGGGAGTACGGCCGGCATTCCAGCGCTTCACAACGCCCTGGTAGCCATGGCCCTTAGATGTGCCAATAACGTCAACCTTGTCGCCAGCAGCGAAGGTGTCAACCTTGACCAGATCGCCGACATTCATATCAGCAGCGTTATCCAGCTTGAACTCCTTCAGGTGCTTCTTGGCGCTTACGCCGGCCTTCTTCAGATGGCCAGCCTCAGGCTTGGACAGTCTGGACTCCTTGACATCTTCAAAGCCCAGCTGCACGGAAACGTAACCGTCGTTTTCCAGGTTTTTCTTCTGAGTAACGACACAGGGACCGGCCTCGATAACGGTAACCGGGATCACCTTGCCGCTCTCATCGAAGATCTGGGTCATGCCCACTTTCTTGCCGATGATTGCTTTCTGCATGTTTTCTTCTCCTTTTTAAGGTTATTGGTTGGCAAGCAGACATTGGGAGCCGCTTGTCAACATGACCCGTCCGTCCTATTGACAGACTGTGGCGGGCAGCTGAAATCCTGACGTGGGATTACAGCTTTATCTCAATCTCAACACCAGTGGGGAGATCCAGAGCCATGAGGGACTCAACGGTCTTCTGGTTGGGGTTGAGAATATCGATCAATCTCTTGTGAGTTCTGCGCTCGAACTGCTCACGGGAATCCTTGTACTTATGAACAGCACGCAGGATGGTGACCACCTCTTTCTTGGTGGGCAGGGGGATGGGACCGGAAACGGAAGCACCGTTCCGCTTTGCGGTTTCGACGATCTTTGCAGCACTTGCATCGATCAGCTGGTGATCATAGGCCTTGAGCCGAATTCTGATCATTTGGTTTGCCATGTTGTGTTTCCTCCTCGAAAAACGTACTCAGTTCTTAGTGGCTGGGTACGGTCGAACGCCTTATCCGCGTTGCCGTGCGTATCATTCCAGCCCATGAAAAATGGCCGACCTAGGCCGACCTTCTCCCTTGGGCGCAGCGATATACGCAAACGCAGAAAGGACCGTTCAGCCGCCCGATGACCGGACATACTCCGCAGAAGTTACCGGCTAAGCCGCAATCTCCTGCATCATCGCATAGCACGCACACTTTCTTCGCACGCGCAGACATATAATATCACGACACGTTCCATTTGTCAAGGGATTTTTCAGACTTTTTTCTCTTTTTTCAACTTTGAATCCCACTGATATTGCGGAAGAACCGAACTTTTTCGTCTTATAGCAAAACAGACAGAGCGTTTCGGTTCTGCCCGGTCTGTTTTGTATATTTTATATAAATCGTGATTTCAGCATCGGCCTTCAGAGGCTTGTCCCCTATGGGACTCCTTATTTAAATAGTGCAGACAGTTGATCCCCGAACATCTGCCCAATATTGGAGCTGCACCGTTCGGAGGCAAACAGCTTTCGGATTCGGGCGGTTTTCTCCCGAAACACCTGCTCATCCCGTACCAGAAGCAGAAGATCCGTTGTCACCTGGGCATCATACAGAGCCGTGTGGGCCTGAGCGGAGGTAAAGGCTCCATCCACGGAGGAAATGGCATCTTTCAGGGCGATTTTCTTGTGGCAGCCCAAAAGCCGACCGTAAACCTTCTGAAAATCCATCCAGCGGTACATACAGGGCGGGAAGTCCACTTCCTTCAAATAACATTCGTCTTCCATCTGGTACAGGTCGGTGTGGCTCCAACTGTAGATTCTGGCGTAATCCTCCGGGCCAATCCACTGAACCAGAGCCTGCAACGCCTCTTCAAAGGGAGGGGCATCCACCAAATCTTTGTTCTGGATACCGGTCAGCTTACTTACATCCGGGTCGATGGACTCCAAATAGCGGGGTTTCACAAAACTGGTGAAGGTTCCGGTCTGGACATAGTGTTCATCCAGACGGATGGCTCCAATCTGAATGATCTCATGGCGCAGGATTTCCCGTTCCTTCTTATATTTCCGGTCAATGGGTGCAAATTCCAAGTCGATAATCACATGACAGTCGTACATGGTCTGTCCCTCCCTTCCAAACTACCTACATTATGCACGGAACGCTCCCCGTTTGTCAATCCCATTTGCCTCTGGAAATGAAACTTGGGTTGTGGTATACTATATTATAT
>CAUWEI010000044.1:0-21516 GCA_963557675.1 uncultured Oscillospiraceae bacterium
ATTCACACCGCAAAGGGCAGAAGCAGTTAAATTTATACCTTTTTATTCTATCGTGAAATGTCCGATTGGTCAATAGAAATTTCTCACATTTCGCCAAAGTTTTTCCTTACCAGGGGGTAAAGGTGGCTTTCCCCGCCTCCTTAATGCTCAAATCCAGCGTTCCGCCTCGGTACCCATCCGCCTCCAGACGGTCCACCGCTTGCACCATATAGCGTATTTTATATTCCAAATCGGTGGCACCACTCAGAAGAATCTGGTATTTTTCTCCGTACCAAATTTGCAGGTCATACAAAGAACTAACATCCACTTTGGTTGCTTTTCCGGTACGGTCGGACTCTTCCAATGCCTTCAAAATAGAAATCGCCGCTTCCATTCGGTTCTGTGCAAAACCCACTGTATTGGCAATATCTGCGCTGTTTTGCTCTTTGGTGTCCTCCTGGTCCTTCTGGGTCACCTGCAAGGTTGCTCCTGCTACCGGCTTCTCTGCTTGAATACCGACTACATGAGTGTGCTTCATTGCCTCTTCTTTGCTGACTTCCTCCAAGAGTTTTCCTCTGGCATCCATCAGCCACCAGGTCTCATTGGGACCTTCCACGGCATAGGTAATCTCCAGTTCCACAATGTCAATGGTAACCGTATTGGGCAATTTTATACCCACCTGTACCTCTGACACATAGGGAAGTGCCTCTAAAATCTGCCCGGCAGCTTTGGACTTATTGAGAGCCAGCAGGCTTTCTCCTTCTTCCAGTCCAGACGAAGCAAGAACCTGTTTGGCCTCGTACTTCTTATTGCCCGTTACCCGGAGATTCTGAACCCGGAAGAAAATGGTCATACCAAACACCAAGGCCAGAACCACTGCCACCATGGTGATTAACTTCAACAGGAACTGTCTGCGAGGCAGTGCCATAGGCGGCTTTCTCCGACTGGCCCCACGCCTGGACGGCTGTTTGCGGCACTGGGGTGCCTCCGGTTTTCTGGTTCTGCTTGCAGATGCTTTCCGATCTGGTCTCGTACTGTTTGATCTTGTACTGTTTGATCTTGTACTATTTGATCTCGTACCATTCGGTCTGGAACTGTTCGGTCTGGAACGATTTGTCCCGGAACTGTTCGGCCTGGAACGAGGCTTGGAAGCTGATGGTCTCTGTCTTCTTTGTTCTTCCCGATCCATTGTATCTACCCTCCATGGCGGACCAAGCCGCACTTTATCTTTTGTGTGTCTCTACGTCTGCCCCCAATGCGGACAGCTTTCCGGAAAAGTTCTCATAGCCACGCAGAATGTGCTCCACGCTGCTAAGACGGCTTTCCCCCTGGGCCTGGAGAGCTCCCACCGCCATTGCGGCTCCGCCCCTTAAATCCGTGGCCTCCAAATATGTACCATGCAGATGCTCCACCCCACGAATCACCGCTACAGCTCCCTGAGTTCGGATGTCTCCCCCCAGAGCCTTCAGTGCCGGAACATGGCGATAGCGATCTGCAAAAATATTCTCTTCTATTACTGTGACCCCATCTGCCCGGAGCATTGCCGCCATAAACGGTGCCTGTGCATCCGTTGGAAAAGCAGGATATGGGCCTGTGCGGACCGGATAAATAGAGTTCAGTCTCTCCGGCGCACGAAGGTGGAGAAGGGTTTCTTCTTCTCGCAAATGGCACCCGGCTGAAACAAAGGAGGAAAGGACCGGCTTCAAATAAGTCCCTACCGCTCCCCGCACCAAAATCTCCCCTCCGCAGCCTGCCACCGCTGAAAGGTAGGTGGCCGCTTCCATTCGGTCCGGCATCACCTCATAGGAAGCTTCCTGCGGCAGTCCCCCTTCTACTTGAAGCATGGAGGTTCCCCTGCCATAAATCTTTGCTCCTCCGGCTGTGAGAAAGCCGATGAGATCTCCAATCTCCGGTTCCTTTGCCGCATTGTAAATGGTGGTGGTTCCCACCGCTCCCAGTGCTGCCAGAATCAGATTCTCCGTGGCTCCCACACTGGGATAAGACAGGGCAATGGTTCCTGCTTTCAGCGTTCCGCAGCAGGTAATACTGCCATCTTCCTCTGTAATTTCTGCACCAAGGGTTTTTAGTCCATTCAGGTGCAGGTCAATGGGCCGCTTGCCCAGAACACAGCCTCCCGGCTGCGAAAGGCGGCACCGACCCAGACGGGCCATAAGAGGCCCCAGGAACAACACGGACGAGCGCATGGTTCCCATCAATTTCTCCGGAATCTCCTCGACACAAAGATTTCGGGATTCCACTCGGATGCTGTGTCCTTCCCAGGCCACTTCACAGCCCAGAGCCTTCAAAATTCGCACCGCCGCCTTTACATCGGAAAGGCGTGGGCAGTTGTGAAGGACGCATCCTTTAGTGAACAACAAGGAGGCAGCCAGCAGAGGCAGAACACTATTTTTTGCTCCCTGCGGCTGAAGCTCCCCACTCAGAGGCCTACCGCCCCGGATGATTAGTTCTTCCATTTGAGCCTTCCCCCGTTTCCCATGGGTTTTTCCCAGTCTATGCACCAGGGGAAGGTTCCGTGTCAATTCTTATTTTCCTTTTGCCAAATCCAAAATTACCTGGCAAATCCGCTGGGCGGAATCTACCACCGCCAAGTCCAGCAACGCTTTACGCATCACCCGGCATCTGGTCTGGTCTCCCAGCAAGTCCTTTACCTCAGAGAACAGACGTTCCGGGGTACATTCTCCTTCTCTCAAAACCTGTGCCGCTCCACGATCTCCCAGGACTCTGGCGTTCTTTTCCTGATGGTTGTCCGTCACATTGGGGGAAGGAACAATCACACACGGCGTGCCGGAAGCAGCAATTTCATTTAACGTGGAGGCTCCGGCTCTGCCGATTACCACATCTGCCGCCGCCATCCATGTTGGCATATCATAAATGTATTCCTGCATCTGGATGCCAGGACACTGGGACAAGTCCACTCGCTGCTTCACATAGTCCCCCATCCATTCCCATCCATAGGAGCCAGTGGCGTGCATATGCTGCCACGGACATCCTGCTTCGTACTCCAGACGCATAAACTCAGCAATCATCTTGTTCATATCTCTTGCACCCAGACTTCCCCAGGCAGAGACAATGAGCGGGCGGTCATCCAGGCCCAGCTTTTTCCGAGCCTCTTCTTTTTTGGTGTACAGAAATTCCTGCCGCACCGGCATTCCTACTACCTCCACCCGTTCCGGGCTGTGATAATAGTTTTTGCTTTCTGCAAAACTCACCATGATTTTCGCTGCCCGATCTGCTACCATACGGGTAGTAAGGCCGGGAACAGCGTTGCTTTCATGGACGCAGGTGGGAATTCCCATTTTAGAGCCCATACGCAAAATAGGAAAACTGGCAAAGCCACCTGTTCCCACAATCACGTCAGGCTGAAAATTCCGAATAATCCGCTTTGCTCCCCAAAGGGCTCCTGCTGTGTGACAGGCTCCTGCCACATTGTGCCAGATGGCCTTGGGGCTAAAGCCACGGCGAAAACTTTTGGGGTTCAGAGTTTCCAACCGATAGCCTGCCTGAGGTACCAGCGTACACTCCATACCTCCGTCTCCGCCCACAAACAAAATGTTACATTCAGGACGGCGTTCCTTTAACAGATTCGCAACGGCAATGGCCGGGTTGATATGTCCCCCCGTGCCGCCGCAGGTAAATATCACATTCATTGGTCTTCCTCCCTATCTGGTGCTGGAACTCCAGCGGGAAATACTCAGAATAATACCCATTTCACCTAAGGCCATCAATAGGTTTGTGCCGCCGTAGGAGAAGAACGGCAAGCCTACACCTGTGGAGGGCAATAGATTGGACACAACGCCAATGTTCAAAAAGACCTGCACTGCAAGAAGGGTGGACAGTCCCACGCCCATCAGGGTGGAAAAACGGTCCTTTGCGTGAAGTGCGATCCAGTAGCCTCTGAGAATCAGAAGCACAAACAGAAGGATAATTCCCAATGCACCCACAAGGCCCAATTCCTCACAGACCACCGCAAAAATATAGTCGTTGTGTTCCTCCGGCAGATACAGATGCTTCTGCCGACCCATGCCAAAGCCCAGACCAAAGAGGCCGCCGGAACCAATGGCATATTGGGACTGCAAAATCTGATAGCCCGTATTCTGAGGGTCGGCGTCCGGGTTCAGCCAGGCCGTGATTCGGTTGCCTGCATAGCCCATGATGCTGATATACAGTACCAGAAAGATTGCAGTGGCTCCGACACCAATAAAAATCCATCTCTTCTGGATGCCGCCCACAAAGAGCATGGCCACCGCCACCAGACCGATAATCATAATGGCGGACAAGTGCTTTTCCAGAGCAACCAGCAGGACAATCAAAAACACACTGCCGCCAACTCGTAAAATACTATAGTGCCAGTCCTGCATCTTTTCGCCATACTTGTCCATAAGCATGGCCATGATACAAATAACGCCAAACTTCGCAACCTCAGAGGGCTGGAACTGCTGGCCCGCAATGGTAACCCAACGCTTTGCACCATTGACCTCCTCACCAACGAGAAGGACCAGCAGCAAAAGGACAATGGACAACGCATAGACCCATACGGCAAACTTTTTCCAGATTTGGCAGCTAATGCGGCTGGCAGCGTACATCACGAAGATGCCAAAGAGCGCAACGCCACCCTGCCGCAGGAAAAAGTAGGTTGCATCTCCCTGCTCATACTCCGCTCGGACATAGCTGGCAGAGAACATCATCAAAAGTCCAATGCCAACCAGAAGCAAAACCAACGCCAAAAAAGGGACGTCTATCATGCCTCTGTCGTCTACAGGGGTCTTGCGTTTTTCGGCTTCCTGTTTCAGTGCTTCCGTAGACACAATGGATTCCTCCCTTTCCGGTGGTACATGATACGATTAGATGTGGCCCTGAATTCCAAACCAGGCCAGCACGCACATAATGCAGGTAACACCTACAAACACGGTAAAGATTTTCTTCTCCGACCAGCCGCACATCTCAAAGTGGTGGTGAATGGGAGCCATCTTGAAGACCCGCTTGCCGTGGGTCAGCTTGAAATAGGTGACCTGAATAATATCGGACAGTGTTTCAATAATATAGATAAAGCCTACCAGGATCAAAACCAGAGGGATGTCCAAGGCAAAGGCCAGACCGCAGACTGCACCGCCCAGGAACAAAGAGCCGGTATCACCCATGAACACCTTAGCAGGATGGAAGTTGAACACTAGGAAAGCACCCAGACCACCCAGCAGAGCAGCGGGGAACAGAGCCAGATTCCACTGTTTGCTTGCAACGGCTGCCACGGTAAAGAACGCCATAACCGGCATGGTCACGCCGGTAGCCAGACCATCGATGCCGTCTGTCAGGTTTACCGCATTGACACAGCCCACCATAACAAACATGGCGAACAGGATGTACACAATGGGATGAATCTCCCAGGTCACCTGGAAGAAGGGAACGTACAGCTTGCAGCTCAACAGTCCCGCCTTGTACAGGACATACAGGAAAATGCCGGATACTGCCATCTGAAGCATGGCCTTTTGCAGTGCGTTGAGGCCCAGATTCCGGTGGTACTTCACCTTGAAGAAATCATCCAGGAAACCAATGAGGCCAAAGCACAGGGACAAAACCAGTACAAACAGAGCCGAATAGTCGCCTCTTTTCATGTATCGAATACCAAACACCAAACAAAGCAAGCTGGCACCAATGAGGGCCAGACCACCCATGGTGGGAGTACCTGCCTTCGTGGCGTGCCAGTTGGGGCCTTCCTCCCGAATCTGCTGACCGGCCTTCAGACGGCGCAGAGCGGGAATCAGAATGTAGCCCAGGAACAGGCCCAGGGCAAAGGCACACAAAATTGTCAATCCCACATTGATCAAATTAGACTGAAACATGGTTCCATCCTCCTATTATTTATCTCTCTTCCAGGAACAGCTCCAATGCCTGCTCCATTTTCATGCCTCTGCTGCCCTTAAACAGCAGAGTATCCCCGGGTTTTGCCCGGTTCTTCAAGCTCTTGGCCAAATCCTCTCTGGTTTCAAACGCCTTTGCTTCATTGGGACCCATGCCGCCTGTAAAGGCACCACTCACCACACGGTCTGCGTTATCCCCCACAACAAACAGCAAATCACAGTTACACGCCGCAATCCGGCCCACACGATAGTGCTCTGCCTGAGCGCATACGCCCAGTTCCAGCATATCTCCCAGAACTGCAATCCTGCGGCCTTCCCGACGGCCCAGCACCTTCAAAGATGCTACCATCGATTCCGGGCCGGCATTGTAGCAGTCCTTAATAATGGTAAAGCCATTAACTTCCAAAACTTCCTGTCTGCCTTCCATATTCTGGAATTCCCGCAGAGAAGACCACATTTCTTCCGCAGGCACGTCCAGAAGCTTACCCACTGCAATAGCAGCCAAGGCATCGCTGACGAAGTGGATGCCCTCTACCGACAGATTTATACCAAAGTTGAGATTCGCTGTATGTACTGTAAACATGGTGTGACCATTTTCCAGCTTCACATCATCGGCATAGACCTGGCAAAGAGGATTTTCCATGCCAAAATACCAAGGCTCTGTGGGGCAGGTCTCCCGACGAGACCACAAAAGAGGCTCGTCTCCATTGAATACCAGCTTTCCGCCGGGTTTCAAGCCCTCCAGAATTTCCATCTTAGCCTGAAGGATTCCCTCCCGGGAACCAAGATGCTCAATGTGCATGGTGCCGATGTTGGTAATGACGGCAATATCAGGCTTTGCAATGGAAGACAGATAGCCCATCTCTTTGAAATGGTTCATGCCCATTTCCAGCACTGCCACCTGGGTGTCCTCCGGCAGAGCCAGAATCGCCATGGGCATTCCAATGTCATTGTTATGATTGACCGGAGTCTTTCCGGTGCGGTATTTCCGGCTCAAAATGGCTGCAACCATTTCCTTGGTGGTGCTCTTGCCAACCGATCCGGTAATGCCGACTACCTTGATTCCCAAACGTTCCCGCTCGCCCCGGGCAATGTCACCCAGTGCCTTTTTGGTATCGTTCACCACAATGGCGGGAACACCGGGCTGAGGCTTGCTGCACAGCACAGCAGCCGCACCGGAAGAAATGGCCTGAGGGATGAAGTCGTGACCATCCCGAACGCCTTCCAGAGCCAGGAACAGTTGTCCGGGCTGAATCTTCCGGGAGTCATTGTTTGCACCAAAAAAGCTTACGTTCTCAAATTCCGGCTCTACGGTACCACCACACCACTGGGCAGCTTGGGCCAGTGTAATCCTGCTCATAATGAAGTTCCTTCTTTCTTTTGTTCCGTCAGCCAGGAGGCTACTTCCTCCCGCTCGTCCAGGTGGTGCTTCACACCGTTGATTTCCTGATAGGTCTCATGGCCTTTTCCGGCCAGTACAATAATGTCTTCTTTTTCCGCATTCTCCAAAGCAAAGCGAATGGCCTTGCGGCGGTTTTCAATGACGGTATAGGGAGTCTTGGTTCCCTCTGCTCCTGCCAGAATGTCATCCAAAATAGCCATGGGGTCCTCTGTTCTGGGATTGTCCGAAGTGAAAACCACAAAATCCGACTGTTCCAGACCGATTTTTCCCATAATGGGCCGCTTCTGACGGTCCCGGTCACCACCGCAGCCAAACACAGCGATGAGCCGACCCTTACAGAACCCACGCACAGAGGACAGCACATTTTCCAGTCCATCAGGCGTATGGGCATAGTCAATCAGCACCGTAAACTCCTGACCGTGGGTAGGAACCACCTCAATACGGCCCTTGACTCCCTGTGCCTTTGCCAAAGCCTCCACGGCCTTGTCCATGGGCAGGTGCAGTGCCTTACTGAGGCCCAGTACTGTCATGGAATTGTATGCAGTAAACAGACCGGGAATTCCAACCCGAACCCCATATTCTTTTTCCCCGTCGCAAAGCACAAACTGCACATGATCTGCTTCCATTGCCAGATCCTTGGCGGTCAGGTCTGCATCTGTCTTTAAGGACGTGGTAATGGCCTTGCAGGTTGCATTTTTCTGCATTGTGCCGCAATAATGGTCATCTACATTAAATACACCCGTGTCACACCGGGAAAAGAGCATGGCCTTTGTCTCGGCGTAGGCTTCCATGGTGCCATGGAAATCCAGATGATCTTCCGTAAGGTTGGTAAAGGCTGCCGCCTCAAAGTGGATGCCTCCCACCCGCTCCAAGGCCAGAGCATGGGAAGAGACCTCCATCACAACATACTTACACCCTGCCTGTACCATCTGATGCAGCAAACCCTGAAGCTCAAAGCTCTCCGGGGTGGTGCGTTCTGTGGGAATCACCTGCTGCCCAATCATATTCTGAATGGTGCCAATCAGGCCCACCTTCTCCCCCGTTACCTGCTCCAACACCGATTTGAGAAGCAGTGTGGCAGAGGTCTTGCCGTTGGTTCCGGTAACACCCACCATCTTCACCTTATCCGCCGGGTGCTGATACCAGTTGGCCCCCAAAAGAGCCAGAGCCAACCGGGCAGACTCCACCAGCACATACGGCACCTCACTGGAAGGCTCCCGGTCCGTAAGCACTGCCGCAGCCCCCAGTTCCATCGCCTTGGGAATGTATTGGTTTCCATCTGTGGCAAAGCCGGAAATGGCAACAAAGAGATTGCCGGGCTTTACCTTTCTGGAGTCATAGGCCACTCCTGTAATTTCCAGAGTGGCGGGGGCGGTGGAGGAAAGAACCTCCACGCCCGAAAGCAGATCAGACAGTTTCATCTTGTCCGCTCCTTTATCAATCAATTTCGAACCGTATCCCCATTTCTGGGAATCGGTCTTAGTCTCGGGCACTGTGGTCCGTGAAGCTTACACGCACCGTGGTACCCCGTACCACTTCCTTGCCCGGTGTAATATCCTGTTCGGTTGCCGTGATATAGCCACTGTCGTTGTTGGCACCTCGAACCAGAATATAAAGTCCTGCATTTGCAGCGGCATTGTTGGCCTCTGTAACGGTCATACCGCTAAAGTCGGGAACTTCCACCATATCCGAAGGACGATCCTCACCCATGTAGATAATTACCTCGGAGTCGCCGGGCAGCTTTCCGCCGGCAACGGGGATTTGACCTGTGACCTGATTGCCCTCACCGACAATCTCAGCAGTAAGGCTCACTTCCTTCAGAGCCTGTTCTGCCTCTTCCTTGGTGATACCCATGAGGTTGGGCATCTCCACTTCCACGCCACTCATATCCACACCGGTGAGGTCCCGATGGGTTCCCAGATAGGGCAGAATGTCTTCAAATACGCCACGAACGGTAGGAGCTGCCATCACGCCACCGGAAATGTAGATTCCCGTGGAAGAAGATGGCGTGTCCAGCGCAACTAATACAATATACTCCGGATCGTCCATGGGCGCAATCCCCACAAATGACACAATTTTATCATCAACATACTGACCGTTCTCATCGACTTTGCCGGTTTTTTCTGCGGTTCCGGTCTTTCCGCCGATGGAATAACCGGCAATCTTGGCATTTTTGGCGGTTCCTTCCTCTACAACGGAAAGAATCATATCCCGCATGATGTCACTGGTCTCCTTGCTGATGACCTGACGTGCCACTTTCGGTTCTCTCTTTTCCACCACTTCGCCATTGGCGTCCAGCACTTCCCCCACAATGTAGGGCTGCATCAGATTGCCGCCGTTTACTACACAGGAAATGGCCCGCACCAACTGAAGAGGGGTAATGGTAAAGGTCTGACCGAAGGACGTTGCAATCACGGCTGCATCGTAGCCGTCTGCATTGGGGTCTGTAATCAAGCTTTCCGGGAAGAAGTAACCGCTGGCCTCACCGGGCAGTCCTACATTAGTAGGCTCCAAAAGGCCAAAGGCTTTATAGTATTCATAGAATCGGTCGCCGCCTAGGTTCAGACCAATGTGGGCCAGAGCCAGGTTGCAGGAATTTTGCAGGGCCTGGGATGTAGTCTGAAGTCCGTGACCCTCATGCTTCCAGCAGTGGAGGGGATCGGTACGACCATAGAAGGTCTCCTGTCCGGCACAGTAAAAGGTGTCGTTTAATGTGGTGGTACCTTCCTCAATGGCGGCTGCCATGGTGATAATCTTAAAGGTAGAACCAGGCTCATAGCCATCGGAAACCACTCGGTTTCTCCACTGCGCTCTCTGGGCCTCTTCCAACCTATTCGCATACATTTTTTCCCCTGCAATGTAGGCTTCACTATCCTGAGGAAATACCATGTATTCCCTTCTCAGTTTTTCCAGCTCCTCCCGAACACCGGGGTCCCCAATTTCCAGATAATTGTTGGGGTCATAGTTGCCCAGTGTAGTCATTGCCAGAATCTCGCCGGTCTTTGCATTCATCACAATGCCAAAGGCACCGTTCTGCACATCGTATTTTTCCACCGCAGAGGTGAGATTCTTGTCTAAGTAATACTGAACGGTATTGTCCAAGGTCAAAACCAAACTGTTGCCGTCAGAAGCTTCATAGTACTTTTCATAAGAATAGGGCATTTCGGTCTCATAGTTGCCCTTGGTGGTAATGACCTTACCTTCCGTTCCTTCCAGAACTCGGTTATAATAGGCTTCCATACCTTCTGCACCCTGATTGCTGGAATTGGTAAAACCCAAAACCTGAGCAGCCAGAGTTCCGTTGGGATAAATACGCTTGGAGTCCGGCTCCATGTGGATGCCAATGATGTCATTCTCTCGAATGAAGGCTCGAATCCGATCCGTCACATCCGGAGGCTGTTTGCGAGCCAACGTCTTATAGCGCATAGTGGTATCTGCGGTCTGTTCCTTAATCCATGCAGGCTCCAACTCCAAAATACCGCCCAGCGTATTGGCAATCAGGTCTATGTCCTCTTTGTTGTCACTCAGCTCCTTGGGGTCTAAAAACACGTTCTCCACACTGGCAGACTCTGCCAAAACGTTCATGTTCCGGTCATAGATGGAGCCACGGGACGCTGTTACCGTGGTAGTACGGGTCTGGTTATTGAGGGCCCGCTGGACGTACTCATCGTGCCGGAATACCATCAAATTAGTCAGCATACCCGCTACCGGAAGAAAAGTGACAATGCCGCACAGGACCATCACAATCCAGGTGCGGCGCAGCATTTGCAGGTCAGCCCGGACTCTTCCCTGCCGCCTTGCTTTCTTCGATTGATTTTTTGGATTACGTTTGGATTTCATAGTGCCACCCGGTGCTTTCTGAATTTGGGTCAGTGCAGGTAGTGGGCAGTAAGAAGAATCCCTCACTGCCCACCAACTTACCCATGTCAAATTCTATGTTCTCTTAGCTCAGATATTCCCACAGACCACGTGCTGTCTCCACAATCGCTTCCCAAGCCGCCACAAAGGGGTTGGAAGAACTCTTTTGTGCCACAACCACGGTATCTTCTGCGAAAACCTGAAGGGCAATGATCTGTCTCTCAGAAGGCTGCTGCATGCCAAGCTCCTTGGCTCTGGCCTCGATGCTTTTCAGATCAATGCTGCTGTTATATTCACTGCTGAGTTTGCTGTTTTCCTCATTGAGGGAGGACAGTTCATACTCCAAATCCCCCACCACACTGGCAGATTGGTATACCTGAGCATAGCCAAAAATCACCAGAACCAGCATGGTCATGGCCATAAGTACGCCTACCACACCAAAGGGAGCCACCACCATTTTCTGCCGCTTGACGGTATTGGCTGCCGGTCTTCTTCTGTGTGCAGTCTTTTTATTGGGGGCAGATTTTGTTCGCCGCTTGGGTTCCGGAACATAGGCCGGTTCCACTGCGGCTGATCCATGAACGGCATAATCTACTCTTGCCAGATTGTCATATTTTGCCATGTTCCGGCCTCCTTTCCGCAAACGTCCCTGCAACTTAATAATTACAACTTTTCACATACCCGAAGCTTTGCGCTTCTGGCTCTTGGATTTTCTTCCAGCTCTTCCTCCGTGGAGGTAATAGGCTTTCTGGAGATGATTTTCACCTCCGGCTTTTTGCCGCAAACGCACACCGGGAATTCCGGGGGGCAGGTGCAGCCCTTGGCCTTGGCCTGCATTGCGCTTTTCACGATCCGATCTTCCAGAGAATGGAAGGTAATCACAGCCAGCCGTCCGCCGGGATTCAGGCAGGGAATGGCGTCTTTCATAACCTTCTCCACTGCGCCCAGTTCATCATTGACCGCAATGCGGATGGCCTGAAAGCTCCGCTTTGCCGGGTGCTGCTTTTCCCGGAGGGCCTGCGAAGGCATGGCACTGCGGATAATGTCCACCAGCTCCAAAGTCGTCTCCACCGGCTTCTGATTTCTGCGCCGCTCGATAGCGGAAGCAATCTGGGGAGCGTATCGCTCCTCGCCATAGTCATAGAGAATCCGGCGAAGCTCTTCTCTTGACCATCCGTTTACCACATCGTAAGCGGTGATTCCAGTGGAGCGGTCCATTCGCATATCCAATGGGGCATCTGCCATATAAGAGAAGCCACGCTCGCCGTCGTCCAATTGAGGAGAAGACACGCCCAAATCCAGCAGGATTCCATCCACGCCCGGGATGTCCAAATCCCGAAGGATTTTCGCTATCTCCTGAAAATTAGAGTGGACCAAGGTCACACGCTCTCCGAAGGGGGCCAAACGCTCCCCTGCGGCCTGCAATGCCACCTGATCCCGGTCTACGCCGATGAGTCTGCCGGTGGTAAGCTGGGCCGCAATGCGGCTGGAGTGACCTGCACCGCCCAGGGTGCCGTCCACATAAATGCCATCTGGTTTGATATTCAGCCCCTGGAGACATTCCTCCAAAAGCACTGATTTATGGTTAAAGGTTATCACAGTCCAATCGCCTCCAGGGATGCCATGAGGTTTTCAGGAGTGAGCATCTCCTGCTCGTAATCTGCATAAGCTGCTGCATCCCAGATTTCGGCCTGACCGGCCTGACCGACGATGACAACATCCCGGCTGATCCCGGCATACTGAAACAGATTTGCAGATAAAAGAAACCGGAACTGGCGGTCCGGCACGCACTCCACAGCATTGTTAAAAATAAAACCGATGGGGCCGGACTTCTGCGCCAGGGTCATAGCATTGTAACGCTCATTGAGCTGATCCCAATTCCCTTGAGTATAAGCGGTGAGGCATCGGCGGTTTCCGTGAAAGCCGACCGTAACGTAAAACGTCTCCCCCAGCTCTCCACGGAGCTTTGCAGGGACAAACAATCTGCCCTTCTCGTCTACCTTAGCTGTATACTTGCCGATCACTTGTCCTCACCTCACTCCACATTGCACCACAAATTAACCCTTTTACTCCACTAAGTGTAGTATAACCTCCCGCCGTGAAAAAATCAATCTCTTTTTCGAATTTCTGCCCATTATTTTTTGTCGATTTTTGTTGATAACGCTACTTTTTCACCATTTATCGAACATTTGTTCGTGTTTACATAATCAATCCACTCTCCCTTCATACCCCCGGCCCCGTTTGCAGAAAAAGCAAATTCAATTATACACTTTTAATTTTCAATCCCACCTTGCACGCCACTTCACAATGGCTCCCCATTGCTCCCGTTCTACAAAGGAAGTAATCGAGATTTTATCAATTGGTCCGTATGAAATCCCCATTTTGTGGAGACAATGGAGCCAAAAGGAGGCGGTAGAATATGGTAAAAGGAATTTCCAGACAGGTGATTGTGGTGAAGGCCCCGGATGAGCCGCTTTTTGAGCAGGCCATTTTCATTCTGCGAGACGATGCCGTTGGCAAAAACGGGATTTCGCAGCGTCAGCTTCTGCGGCAGGCCAAGGAGGCCGCAGGGTATCCCTCCACTCACAGCAGCAAAAGCCGACTCAAAGAGCCTCTGTGCATGACATTGGGTGCCATTGGTATGGGGCTGGTGTGGCTGGTGACTTCCCTGCTGTAGCGGCGCAAAATCAATTTTTCCCATGCTTCCCGGTTTCCCTGAAATTTGCAGGGGGAAGGTGCTATTCTTGTATACACCCTCCTTCCAATGCTTCCCGTTGACCTGGTGGAGGAAATCGGGTATGATGATACCGTGGAGGTGTTGTCTGTGGAAGATACCCAATTTATGGAGCTGGCTCTGGAGCTGGCACGGGAGGCAGCGGAAGAAGGCGAAGTACCGGTAGGCTGTGTGGTCACGCTGGGAGACCAGGTGGTGGGCCGAGGCCGTAACCGCCGGGAAAAGCAGAAAAACGCACTGGCTCATGCAGAACTGGAGGCCATCAACGAAGCCTGTGAAACCTTGAAAGGTTGGAGGCTTTGGCAATGCACCCTGTATGTGACCTTAGAACCCTGCCCCATGTGCGCCGGGGCCATCGTCAACGCCCGGATTCCCCGGGTGGTGTATGGAGCGTCGGATCGAAAGGCCGGAGCCTGCGGTTCGGTGTGCAATCTGTTTGAGGAACAACTGAATCACCATCCAGAATCGGCGTCTGGGGTTCTGGAAGAGGAATGTACCCAGATTCTGAAGGATTTTTTCCGGCAGCTTCGGGCCACCCTGCCCACCAGAAAGCGGTGGAAGCGGCCGGAATAGGATGTACCAAGGAGGGTCTATGGAGAAATGTGGAAAACAGGTAAGAAGAATCTGTGTCGGCGTTTTGCTGCTGGCTACCATATTGCGTTTGGGAGGAAGCAGTCTTGCAACCGCCTCCCAGACCCATCGAAGCCAGCTTGCCTCCTTCTTTCTGTATCTGCAAACAGGGCTGATCAGTTCCCCCAATGCCATATCCGGTGAACTGACTATGGAGCAGCCGAATCGTGCAGCCATGACGGCTCCCCCAAAGCCGGAACCTGTAACAGAACCTACGAAAGTCTTTGACTTTCCCACCTGGACCGAGGATGAGGAAACCGAGCTGACCTTTCCGGGAGAACTGGCCCAGTCCATCAACGTGCGCTTCGGCGGGACTTACGAGCCGGATTTGGCCGCTCTTTTGGAACGCCCGGTGGATCTGGATTTCTCCGGAGACCAGCCTCGAATTCTGGTTCTTCACACCCACGCCACCGAGAGCTATACCCAGTCTCCGGGCTGGGAATATACCCCCAGCTCTCCCTATCGCTGTATGGATGAGGAGCGAAATATGGTGTGTGTGGGAAACCGGATTACCCAACGGCTGGAGGAGGCCGGAATTCCTGTCATCCACGACAAGACCTTCCATGACTATCCTTCTTACAACAGCTCCTATTCCAGAGCCATGGAGACCATTTCCTATTGGTTGGAAAAATACCCCTCCATCCAGATGGTAATTGACGTACACCGGGATGCAGTGGAGCTGGAAGATCAGGTACAGCTTGCCACCAGTGCCATTGTAAACGGAAATCAAAGTGCTCAGGTCATGCTGGTCATAGGCAACGACGAAGGCGGCCTGTACCATCCCAATTGGGACGCCAATCTCAGTTGGGCCTTAAAGCTGCAAGCACAGATGGACCGACAATTTCCAGGGCTTGCCCGTCCGCTGCTGTTTTATCCCCAGCGGTACAATCAGCACGCTACCCCCGGTTCCATCGTGTTGGAGGTGGGCACCACCGGAGACACCATGGAAAAAGCGTTGACCGCTGCCGATGCCTTCTGTGAAGTATTGATTCAGGTAATCGACGGCTTGCATTTAAGAGGCTAAACGGAATTTCTACAAAAAACAGTTGAAATTCCATTTGGAACCTGCTATACTAGATACAGTTCTTGCGGGTATAGTTCATCGGTAGAATGCGACCTTCCCAAGGTTGAGAGGTGGGTTCGATTCCCATTACCCGCTCCATTTTAGAGTCTCCTTTGTTTGATTCAAAGGAGACTTTTTTCTGTGTACTTCCCCTACAAAAAGAGAAGGAGCGTTTTATGCAGCATTACTCTGCCCCTCTGGAGGGTCTTACCGACAGTATCTATCGACAAACCCACCATAAGTACTTTGGTGGCGTTGACGTGTACTATATGGCTTTCCTCTCCCCCACTATGCACCACAGCCTGTCCGCCAAAGAAAAGCGGGACCTTCCTCCCGCTTCTTCGGTTCCCTTTCGGGCCATTCCCCAGATTCTCACCAAGTCCCCGGAGGACTTTCTCTGGGCCTGTCAGGTATGCCGGGATTTGGGCTATGAGGAAGTCAATCTAAACGTGGGATGCCCCTCCGGTACCGTTGTATCGAAGAACAAAGGAGCCGGGATGCTCCGGGACCCGGATGATTTACACAAATTTCTGGACCAGATTTTTTCGGTATCGCCTTTGAAAATCTCCGTAAAAACCAGATTGGGATTAGAAGAACCGGAAGAATTCCCGGACATTTTAGAGGTATTCAACCAATTTCCTCTGGAAAACCTCACCATTCACCCCAGAGTCCGAAAGCAGTTTTACAAAGGCAAGGTTTTTATGGATTCCTTCGCCTGGGCGGTGGAACACTGTAACTGTCCGGTTATCTACAATGGAGACCTCTGCACCCAGAAGCAGATTCAGGAAATCGAAACCACCTTTCCCCAACTGCAAGGCGTTATGGCAGGCCGTGGACTGATTGGAAACCCTGCCCTTTTCACAGGCACCGTCCCCGTCAGAGAAACCCTGTTCCAATTCCATCAGGAGCTTTTGGAGAGCTATCGGTCTGCATTTGGCAGCGACCGCAACGCCATGTTCCGTCTGAAAGAAAACTGGCAGTATCTGCTGTGTCTTTTTGAGGGGGCAGAACGGCTTGGAAAGGAACTGCGAAAAACCACCAGCTTCGACCAGTATCTGCAAATCACCCATCGGATTCTGGATACCCTTCCCATGTGTAAGGAGTTGGAACCCGACTGGATTGCATAAAAAGGATTGCATTATTCTGAAATTTTGGTATACTTTTACTTGAGAAACGAAAGGAGGTAGGTAGTATGAAAATCCAGGAATCAGCGGAAAACTATTTGGAAACCATCTATATGCTTCAAAAGAGAAATGGTCAGGTGCGTTCCATTGACATTGCCAATGAGTTGGACTTCTCCAAGCCCAGTATCAGCGTAGCAATCAAAAATCTGCGTCAGGGCGGCTATGTAGACGTAGATGAATCCGGTCACATTCTCCTGTGTGACAAAGGCAGAGAGATTGCAGAGCGGATGTATGAACGGCACACCTTTTTGTCACAATGGCTGATTGATCTGGGCGTTGACCCGGACACCGCAGTGGAAGATGCCTGCCGCATGGAGCACGTCATAAGCACCAAATCCTTCGAGGCGTTAAAGGCCCATGTGGAAACCCACAGTGTATAGAAAAATTCAGGGCCGTCTCCCCATTCGGTGAGGCGGCCCTATCTTTGTACCTGTTCTACGATTATCAGGTCGTTCCTAACCGGAACAGACCGGAAAGGACTCGCTATGCGAATCTGGACTCTAATAGAAAATACCACAAATTTAACCAAGCTTCATGCGGAGCATGGATTGAGCCTGTATCTGGAAACCGAAACCAGACGAATTCTTTTTGATACCGGTCAGAGCGGAGCCTTCTGGGACAACGCCGAAGCAATGGGAATCGACTTGCAGCAGGTGGATTTTGCAATTCTGTCCCATGGACATTATGACCACGGTGGCGGACTTCGCCGCTTTTTAGAAGGAAATTCCAATGCCCCGGTGTATCTGAACTGTCACGCTTTTTCCCCTTGTTTTCACGGTCCGGAGCGTTATATTGGTCTTGACCCGACTTTGCAGAACGAATCTCGTCTGCACTTTGTGGATGATGTCTTTCCTTTGGGGCAAACTATGGAACTGAGAACCTGCAATGAACGCAAAAGGCATTATAAAAGCCAAAGCGGAGATTTGCAGATTCTGGAAAATGGAGCATATGCCCCAGACCCCTTTCTCCATGAACAGTATCTTTTGATGGAGGAATCAGGAAAACGGATTTTATTTAGCGGATGTTCCCACAAAGGAATCTGCAATCTGGTTCACTGGTTTTCTCCGGATGTGCTCATAGGCGGCTTTCACCTCAGCAAGCTGGACCCAAATGGGCCGGAAATTCAGGAAATCGGACAAGTTCTCAAAGAAAGCGGAACCCAATTTTATACCTGTCACTGCACCGGCTCTGCCCAGTATGAGGCCCTTTCCTCCATGCTGGGACAGCGTCTTACTTCCCTTTCCACAGGTATGTGTGTTGATTTGTAATATTCACGGAAAATTATCTTTCCCTTTTGGGCCAAGTGTTATATAATGCACCCAATAGGAATCGTAACCGATTCCCGGTTGAAAGGACGATTGTTTATGGAACAACGAATGGAACTGCTTCCCGGCGTTTGGCTCTGCGGAGTTCAGACCCGGCAGTTTAAGGGGGCCTGTCTCAGCTTTAATCTGCTGCGTCCCCTGCGGCAGCAGGAGGCATCCAAAAATGCACTGCTCGCCAATGTGCTCATGCAGGGTTGTGAAAAATACCCGGATATGCAGAGCATTTCTCTGGCTTTGGACCAGCTTTATGGAGCAGGACTTGGGCCTCTGGTGCGGAAAAACGGCGAAATCCAGACCTGTGGATTTTACCTCAGCTTCCTGGAGGAACGCTTTGCTATGGACGGAGACAAGATTCTGGAGCCTATGCTGGAGCTGCTGGGCCAGATTCTCCTGAAGCCCTGCACAGAGCATGGCGCATTCCGGTCTGACATTGTGGAGTTGGAAAAGGAAAATCTCATTAGCATCATTGCCTCCTCCGTCAATGACAAACGGACTTATGCGGCAAAGCAGATGCTCAAGGCCATGTGCAAAGATGACGGCTTTGGAATCTCCCGTCTGGGTGAAATTGAGGATGTAAAGGCCATTACGCCGGAAAATCTTTATGCCCACTATCAGATGATTCTGGAAACCTCCCCCATTGAGATTTTCTACGCAGGCAGCACACCTCTGGAACTGGTAGGCACTGCTCTTCGGCGGGTTCTCAAAGACCTGCCCCGTGGAACATTGGAGGAGCTTCCCTTTGCTCCCATGCCACGCAGACAGCAGGTACAGTATCTGGAAGAGACCATGGACCTGACACAGGGCAAGCTCTCCATGGGCTTTACCACCGGCGTTACCACAAAAGACCCCCTGTTCGTCCCCATGATGGTGTTTAATGCCCTCTTTGGCGGAGATATGACCAGCAAACTGTTTTTGAATGTACGAGAAAAGCTGTCTCTGTGCTACTATGCCAATTCCGGTATGTATGGTGCCAAGGGCATTATAACCGTATCCTGCGGCATTGAAACCGCCAACTATGAGAAGGCAAAAAATGAAATCCTTCTTCAGCTGGAGGCCTGTCAGAAGGGCGATATTTCCAATGAAGAACTGGAGTCCGCAAAGGAGGCTATGCGCTCCAGTCTGGTGGCCATTCCAGACTCCACAGGCCGTATGGAGGATTACCATATGTTCTGCCTGCTCAGCGGCTTCACTTTGGAGCCTAAGCAGTATCTGGAAGCTGTGCAGAAAGTCACCATTCAGGATGTTGTAGAGGCCGCTAAACAGGTATCTCTGGATACCATATTCTTCTTGAAGGGGGCTGCTCAATGAAAATTACCCAATACCCAAATCTGGAAGAAACACTGTATGAAACCGTTCTGCCCAACGGTCTTCCGGTCTGTGTCCTTCCCAAAAAGGGCTTTATAAAGAAATGCGCCTACTTTGTCACCAATTACGGCTCCATTGATACGGATTTCACCTGGCAGGGCAAGCAATATCACACCCCCGCAGGCGTTGCCCACTATCTGGAACACAAGATGTTTGATTTAGAGGGCCGGGACGTCATGGCGGAATTTTCCGCCATGGGCGCAAATCCCAACGCATTTACCAGTTATTCCATGACCGCCTACTATTTCACCTGTACGGAGCACTTCCAGAAGTGTCTGGAACTTCTTCTGACCTTTGTATCCACCCCCTACTTTACCCCGGAGTCGGTGGAAAAAGAACGGGGCATCATCGCACAGGAAATTCGTATGTACGAAGACAGTGCCGACAGTCAGGTTTATGAAGACCTCTTCGCCGCTATGTATCACAATCACCCCGTCCGGGTTCCCATTGCAGGTACGGTGGAGAGCATTGAGGAAATTACGGCCCAGACGCTGTATGACTGCTATGCCGCATTCTACCACCCTGCCAACATGATGCTGTGTGTGGTAGGCGATGTAGACCCTCAGGAAGTGGTGGATCTGGCAGAAAAGATTCTGCCCAAGCAGTCCCTTCCCCTGCCCCAGCGGGACTATGGCCCGGAAGAGCCTATGACCTGCAAAACCGTCCGAACCAAGCGGGTTATGGACGTAGCTATGACCACCTTCCAGATGGGCTTCAAGATGCCCTGGCCCGGTTTCGGCCCCCAGACGGTGCGCCAGCAGATGGTGGGCGATTTGGCGGCAGAAGCCCTGATGGGAGAGTCCTCCCCTCTGTATCTGCGCCTGTATCAGCAGGGCCTCATTGATTCTTCTTTCGCCTGCGGCTATGAAGACCTTCCCGGTGTATCGCTTCTGAGCTGCGGCGGTGACAGTGACCAGCCGGAACAGGTCTATGAGGCCATTTTGCAGGAAGCCCAGCGCATCGGCAAAGAGGGTCTGGCTTCAAGCCTTTTCAGCCGCTTGAAGCGTTCCAGCCTGGGCAGACGCTATCGTGGGCTGGACAGTATGGACAGCACCTGCTTCCGTCTGTGCTCGGCCTACTTTGACGGCGACCGTTATCTGGAATTCCCGACGGTCTACGGAGACATCACCAAGGAAGAAGTGGAAACATTCATCAAACATGTTGTGGTTCCCGAACGGTGTGCAATGGCTCTGGTGGAACCCCGGCAAGAGGAGGAATAAGCATTATGTATTCAGAAATTTCGTTTCCCGGACTGGGAATCACCCTCAATCCCTCCAGAGGGATTGAGATTGGCCCGCTCAGCATCCACTGGTATGGCGTAATCATTGCACTTGGTCTGTGTCTGGCAGTGGTCTACGCCCTGCGGCGCAAAGAGCAGTTTGGCCTCACCGAAGACGATCTCATTGACGGCGTTCTGTGGGTGACTCCCTTTGCCATTGTCTGCGCCCGTGCCTACTACTGTATTTTCTCCTGGGATCAGTACGCCTCCAACCCCATTCGCTGTCTGTATATCTGGGAAGGCGGTCTTGCTATCTATGGCGGTGTCATTGGTGCGGTCATCGGTGTCATTGTCTACTGCAAAGTCAAAAAGCTGAAAATCGGCGCAGTTCTGGATATTGTCTGTCTGGGCTTCCTCATTGGCCAGATTGTTGGTCGTTGGGGTAACTTCTTCAATCGAGAAGCATTCGGCGGCCCCTCCGACGGATTCCTGCGGATGGGTCTGCTCAACACCATCACCGGTCAAGTGGAGTACGTCCACCCCACCTTCCTGTATGAATCCGTGTGGAACCTGGTCGGCTTTATTGGGATGCACTTCCTGTCCAAACGCCGTAAATTCGATGGTCAGACCGCTTTGCAGTATATGGCATGGTACGGTCTGGGTCGTGCCTTCATCGAAGGAATGAGGACCGACAGCCTGTACATTGGCGATTCCTCCCTGCGGGTAAGCCAGCTTCTTTCCATTCTCATCTGTGCCGTTGGCGTACTGGCACTTTACTTCCTGACCAACCGCTACCACGATCCCGCAAAGCTCTTTGTGAACATCGTGGCTGCCAGAAACCATCCTGTGGAAGTAACCGAAGGTGCAGCAGAGGAAGCAGC
>CAUWEI010000045.1:0-20590 GCA_963557675.1 uncultured Oscillospiraceae bacterium
TGCTTTGAAATTAAAATTCCGGAATAGGAAAAAATGATTGACACACTCTTTTTCCCTTATTACAATGAAACCAGAATTGTCAAGCAGGAGGATGTATTATGTATCAATTTCCCCAAAATTTATACGCTGACATTCGGCTGGAGGATGTCAGTCAAACTGCCATTTCCTATGAAAACGGCAGTCTTGTTCAGAATCGCACCTCTCGGGAAGTAGGCGCTTTCCTGCGTGTATGGGACGGTGTCCGCTGGTATTACAGTGCCACTACCGACCTGGAACATATTCAGGAAGAGCTGGACAATCTGGCCGCTTTGGCCACTCCCAACCCTGAAATTTTGAAAGACCCTGTGGTGCAGCAGTTTGAGGTAAACCGGAACATCTGCCTCAAATATCAGGATGTGGATGTCCGCAAGGTCAGCAATCAGGAAAAACTGGACCTTCTGCAGACCTATCTGCCGCTGGTCAGTGAGGTTTCGGAAATTACCGAATGGGCCGGTTCCTATCTGGATACCTACACCGAGAAAAAGTTCTGGTCCAGTCTGGGTGCGGATCTCCATTTTGACTATCAGCGGGCCAGCATTGTCCTGAATTTTACCATCGGTTCCGGTTCTGTACCCCAACCCGGCAGAGTTCATGTCTATGAACAGAACTTCGATTCTCTGAAAAATCAGCACGGCAAACTGAAAACCCAGATTGAACAGCATCTGGACTATGCCGCAAGAGCAGTTCCGGTAGAACCCGGCACCTACACCTGTGTGCTCTCCCCCACTGTAGCTGGTGTTTTTGCCCATGAAAGCTTCGGTCACAAGAGTGAATCCGACCTAATGCTGGGCAGCGAGACCATGATGCAGGAATGGGCTTTGGGCACCAAGGTTGGCTCTGATATTCTGAACATTCTGGATTCCGGTATTCCGGAAGGTTCCGGATATGTTCCCTATGACGATGAAGGAACCAAAGCAAAAACCAATTACCTTATCAAGAACGGCGTTCTGGCCGGCCGGCTGCACAGTGCCTCTACTGCCGTTGCCCTTGGGGAGCATGGCACAGGCAACGCCCGTGCCATGGACTTCTCCTATGAGCCTCTGGTGCGTATGACCTCCACCTATATTGGCGGCGGTGAGGATACCTTTGAAGAACTTTTAGCCCCCATCAAACTAGGCGTATACATTGCAGACTTCAAGCATGGTTCCGGTATGTCCACCTTCACCATTGCCCCCAGTCTGGCCTATATGATTCGGGACGGCAAGCTGGCAGAACCAGTCCGAGTCTCTGTCATCACCGGCAATGTGATGCATACACTTCATGAAATCGACGGACTTTCCAAAGAGGAGACCATCTGTTCCATGTCCACAGGCGGCTGCGGCAAGATGGAGCAGTGGCCCCTGCGGGTAGCCTTTGGCGGTCCCTATGTAAGAGTCCGAAACATTCAGGTACAGTAAGGAGGGAGAACCATGACAAAAGAACTTTATACCGTTACACAACGAGAAGTCTCCCTCAGCATCAACGATGGACGAGTAGACTCTCTTCGGCGAAAAAACATCACCAAATCCGGCTGTCGTGTCTATGACAACGGCTTTATTGGCGTTGCAGGTACTCTTGGTCACGAAACCCCGGATACCTGGGCTCAGGCAGAAGCCAACCTCTCCCGACAGATTGCATGTCCCTGGGGTCCTGAGACCGGGAAAGTGCGGGCAGAGCGATACGGCCACGAAATGAGTACAGAAGAATTTCTGGCAAAGACGGAACATCTTCTGGATACGCTTCGCCGGGATTTCCCCCAGTTTACCTTCAGCAACAAAGCAAATCGTCTGGATTTGGAAATCTCTCTGCGTAACAGCGAAGGACTGGATTATGTCTGGCAGGATGCAGCCGTTCAGCTCAGTATTTTGGTTCGTGCCAAGGACTCCGTGAATATCTTTGACACTTCCATTGGAGGCAGTTTTCGAGAGTTCGACGAAGCCCGGTTCCTGGCCGAGGCTCGTCGGATGCTGGAAGCACACCTGAACCCTATTTCCCTGCCTGATATGGAAAAAATAGCCATTCTCACCTCTCCCAGTCTTTTTGGAAAGGCTTGGAGTGAGGTCCTGAATGGACAGAAACTGGCCCGTGGTGCTTCTCTGTTTGCCAATTCCGTGGGTAAGCAGGTATTCTCCCCTGACTTTAGCCTCTGTATCGACCGGACAAAAGAACAGCTTTTTGCTCCTTTCTTCGATCACGAGGGTACCACGCTTGCAGGAGATTCCATCGACCTGATCGAAAAGGGTGTTTTTGTTCGTGGCTATGCCGACAAGAAATGTGCCTGGGAACACCATGTAGAGCCTACCTCCAGCGGTGACGGCAATTATGATGATGTCGCTATGTTGTCCCTGGAAGAATTAGCCGCAAAGCCCACCGGAAAAACATTAGACGAGATTCTGGATGGCAGACCTGCTTTGTACTGTATGACCAGCGGCGGTGATGTCACCCCTGACGGCAGCTTTGCTTCCCCGGTTCAGACCACTTATCTCTATCAGGACGGGAAACTTGTGGGTCGTCTGCCTGAGTTCTCCATCCGAGGCAGTCTGACGGACATTTTGGGCAGTGACTATCTGGGCTGTTCCACAGACCGCCCCTTTGATAATGAACATCAGATGGTGGCAGCAATGACCATTGTAAAGTAAGAACCATACAAAAGGCCCCCGGCAAATGGTCGATTCCTTTGCCGGGGGCCAATGTATTATTTTCGTCCTGTGGAACCGAATCCACCAGCTCCACGCTCGGTGTCATCCAGCTCCTCTGTCTCCACAAGCTCCGGTGCCAGAACCGGCACCACTACAAGCTGTGCAATCCGCTCCCCATCTTCTACGGTCTGGGACTGACCGCTATGGTTGTGGAGTGCCACCCGAACTTCTCCTCGATAGTCCGAATCGATAACCCCCACCTTATTGGCAGGTGCCAAGCCACGCTTGCAGCCCAGGCCGCTTCTGGCAAACACCAGACCTGCGTATCCTTCCGGCACTGCAATGGCAATTCCGGTAGAAAGAAACGCCGTATCTCCGGGGGCAATGGTCACAGGCTCTTCCATGCACACATAGAGGTCTGCACCGGCAGACTGGTTGGTGCCATAAGTTGGAAGCTTTGCTTTGGGATTTAGTTTCTTTACTCGCATCTGCATATTTATTTTCTCTCCTGTGTCTGCCAGTCCTCCCACAGAACGATCTGGCCGGTTTCTAATGTTTTTTTCACGTCAATCAATCTTTGATTGGAGGAGCCACGGAATCGAAGACTCAAATCTTTCCGTTCTGCAATAAAGGGGCCGTCCACCAACACATCCAAATAGCTCAGAAGCTCCATTGTAATTTCCTTAGGACCAAGCTTACCGGGAAGCATATATCCATCCAGGGTATAGCCCGAAAATGCCCAAATGGTCTTATCTGGCAGAGCCTTTCGTACCTGGCGCACCAGTTCCAGAACACCGGGCTGATTCTGAGGCTCAAAGGGTTCACCGCCCAAAACCGTCAATCCGGTCATGTAGGAGGGGCGAAGCTCGTCGATAATATAATCAATGGTCTCCTGCGTAAAGGGCTCCCCATAATGGAAATCCCAGGCTTCCCGGTTGAAGCAGTCTTTGCACTGCCGGGTACAGCCAGACACAAAGAGACTGACTCGAACGCCGGGACCATTGGCAATGTCACGGGGTTTTATTGTTGCATAATTCATATGTATTATCCCTTCTGCTGCAAATTTGCAGCAAAGAATTTTTCCAAAGCTTCCCTGCACCGTTCCGGGGCTGTGAGATAGCTCCAAGCATGTCCGGCAGATTCCACCAGTACAATATCCTTGACACTCTGACAAGCATCATAATTCGTTTGACTCATGTGGCAGGGAACAAAATCATCCGCAAGGCCGTGAATCAAGAGCACAGGCAGCTTGTTCTTTTTCATCGCCGTCACAGTGGAATAGGCCTTGGGATCATAGCCAGCCAACACTTGACACCAGAAACGCACAAAGTATAAAATAGGGAACGTCGGAATATGTGCCTTCCGTTTGGCAACATCTTTGAAGATTTCCCAGGGGGAAGTAAACCCACAGTCTGCCACCACACCGCAAACATTAGGGGGAAGCTCCCGTCCCGTAGCCATTAAGACTGTAGCGGCTCCCATGGAGACCCCACCAAGCACCAGTGGCAAGTCCCCAAAGGTTTTGTTATGAAATCGCACCCAATCCGCCACATCCTGGCTTTCTTTTACGCCAAAGGTCATATATTTTCCCTGACTGCCATTCTGGGCTCGCTGGTCAATCATCAACAGATTCATTCCCATTTCATAACACGCAGGAATGATTCCTGTGAAGTCCGACTCCACACGCCCATTCCAGCCATGGACCAGAAGGATGGTTCCTCTTGGGTTTTCCGCCGCAACCCATCGACCCCGCAGCTTGAGCCCATCAAAACTGATCATAGTCAGCTCTCTGGAGTGGTGCTTACGAAGCCACCGCACTGTTTCCAGCGTCAGGGGCGCCCATCTGTCATGTTTTTTCAGTTGTTCCTCATCGTCCATCGAAATGGGCTTTTTGGCTATGCTGGCTCTGCGGAATGCCTCATAGCTAATGGCCAGAAGAACAACAAGCACCACAAGCAAAATCGCAATAAGAATCATGCTCTATCCCTCCCGGCTTCTAACACTACATATACACCTTTGCCCTATTTGCACAGGTTGCTGCTTATGGCCTCATTATACTCAAAGTTTACAGAATTGTAAAGAATCGATTGGTCCGCAGGTGCTCCACAGACTTGCTAAACTGTGCAAAAGAAGGTATAATAAAGAAAAAAATAAGTAAGCTTACTTGAAAGGAGTCCCGCTATGTTTTCTCAGGAACCTCGTCGTCTGTTTCGGAAAAACCCTCTGATGGAAGTGATCTGCCAGCTCCGTTTTCCGGAAATTCTCTCTATCGGCACCAACCTGCCCGTAGAGTTCCAGGAAGCAATCCGCAGTGAGTTCCCTCAATATTCTGCCCGGAAGGAAGCCCCGGCTCCCAAGCTGTCCGGTACCCCTGGTAATTTTTCTCTTCAAAATCAGTCTGAAACCATCAACTATCAGTTTATCTCTGCCGATGGTGTCTGGCGTGTCAACCTCACCAGCAAGTTTATTTCTCTTTCCTGTGCCAAATATACAGATTGGGAAACCTTCGCCCAAAAACTGGACTTGCCTCTTGCTGCCTTTATTAAAATTTATAAACCCGCTTACTTTGAGCGAGTGGGTCTCCGGTACATCAATACATTCTCCCGCAACGCTCTGAATCTCAACGGTGTTCCCTTCCGGGATCTGTTCCAGGCTTGCTATCTTGGCATCTTGGGAGAAGAGGATGTACAAGAAACTGCTACCAACCGCTGTTCCCTGGAAATGGAGTTGGCTCTTCGTGGAGGATGCCGTGCCAAAATCCACGCCGGCCCCGGTATGGTAAAGCGTCCCGGCTCTGAAGATCAGGAGGTTCGCTTCATTCTGGACAACGACCTGTTTATGGGGGGCAACATCCCCATCAATCTTTCCGCAGGTGCCATGCAGACCCTGCACCAGCATGCAGACAGCATTTTCTTAGGTGCTATCACGCAGCAGATGTTTGAAGCCATGGAGCCTCTGGAGTATATCTAAGGAGGAAAATCTGTGTTCTATTTCGACTGGACCTATGTTGTTTTGGTCATGCCCGCCATTCTTCTAGCAATGTGGGCAAGCTCTAATGTAAACCACACTTTCAAAAAGTATTCTACCCAGTATTCCCGCCGAGGCATAACAGCCGCTGATGCTGCCCGCCGGGTGCTGGATGCCAACGGTCTGTATCATGTCGGCATTGAACGGATTCCCGGCAAGCTGACCGACCATTTTGACCCCAGAGACAACGTGATTCGCTTGTCCGAGGATGTATGCGACAGTACCTCCACCGCCGCCATCGGCGTGGCTTGCCATGAGGCTGGACATGCGGTGCAGTACGCTGTTGGCTACGCCCCCATCAAAATTCGGGCTGCCATCGTTCCCATTACCAACATTGGTTCCCGTCTATCTATGCCTCTGATTCTTCTGGGACTTCTCTTCTCTGTTCGCAGCCCTTCCCTCTACTGGTTGGTATACACCGGAATTGCCTGCTTTGGTCTGTCTGCCCTGTTCCAGCTGGTCACTCTTCCTACCGAGTTTAACGCCAGCCGCAGAGCTTTGAAAGCTATCGACTCCGGTATGCTTCTGTATGACGATGAGATGGTAGGTGCCCGAAAGACACTCAAAGCCGCAGCCCTTACCTACGTTGCTGCCTTGGCTGTTGCTGTAACCCAGCTGCTTCGCCTGCTCATCATCTTTGGCAGACGTGACAACGATGACTGATTTGACTCGCTTATTTTCAGGTCATAATAATCCCCCTAAAGCAGATTTCTTTGCAATTTGCTTTAGGGGGATTTCTGTATTTAAGCGTTTTTATAACTTCATTCTGAATTCAGCCTGGAGATAAAAAAGTGCTGTCCACACCATTGCAGCGGGACAGCACTCTTAAAATACTTAACGATGGATGACTTCTTCTCTTCCGGGGCCGTTGGAGACCATAGTGATGGGAACACCGATTTCCTTCTCGATGAACTCCACATAGTTCCGGCAAGCCTCAGGCAGGTCCTCATACCGGGTGATACCACGGATGTCGCAGTTCCAACCGGGCAGAACTTTCAAAACGGGCTTGCAGCGCTCCAAAGTAGTGGTCGTGGGGAAATCCTGAATGACTTTTCCATCCACCTCATAGCCGACACAGACAGGGATCTCCTTCAGATAACCCAGTGCATCTACAACCGTGAGGGCCACCTGAGTAGCACCCTGAGCCTGAACGCCATAGCGAGTTGCTACGCAGTCGAACCAACCCATACGACGGGGACGGCCGGTAGTAGCACCGAACTCACCCTTATCACCGCCACGAACCCGCAGTTCCTGGGCCTCGTCACCAAAGATCTCGCTGACAAAGGCACCTGCACCAACGGCGCTGGAGTAAGCCTTGACCACACAGACAATGTCTTTGATTTCATAAGGAGGCAGACCGGCACCGATAGAGCCGTAACCAGCCAGAGTAGAAGAGGAAGTAACCATGGGGTAGATACCAAAGTCAGGGTCCTTCATTGCACCCAGCTGGCCTTCCAGCAGAATATTCTTACCTTCTGCACGAGCCTGGCGCAGGAACTGGAAGGTATCTGCCACATAGGGAGCTACAGCGTCACGCAGAGGACGGATCTGCTCAAAGACCTCCTTCGCATTCAGCAGAGGCTTGTGATACAGGTGCTCTAGAAGCACATTCTTCACGGTCAGCACACGCTCCAGCTTTTCCATAGCATACTCTTCATCAAAAAGCTCAGACAGCTGGAAGCCGATCTTCGCATACTTGTCAGAATAGAACGGGGCAATACCGGACTTGGTAGAACCGAAGGAATGGCCGCCCAGCCGCTCTTCCTCATACTGGTCAAACAGGACATGATAAGGCATAACCACCTGAACCCGGTCAGAGACCAGAAGCTTAGGCTCAACGCCGGCTTCCTTCAGAGATTCCACTTCCTTCAGGAACTTTGCCAAATCCAAAGCAACACCGTTTCCGATGATGTTGGTCACATGGGGATAAAACACACCGGAAGGGAGCTGATGCAGAGCAAAGCGGCCCTTATCATTGATAATGGTGTGGCCAGCGTTGCTGCCGCCCTGGAAGCGGATGACCACTTCGGAGTTAGCTGCCAGAACGTCTGTAATCTTACCCTTGCCTTCGTCGCCCCAGTTGGCGCCTACAATTGCTTTTACCATAATTTGTTCCTCCAAAAATCAGTTACCGGGCAGAAACCGCATCCACAGCACCCTGTAATGCGGAGGTATCCAGGGACTCCACATCGCCATTGTCGAAGGCAGTGGCAACCTTGGGGTCAATGGGGAGCTTTGCCAGAACAGGAATACCGTACTGAACAGCAATCTCATCAATTTTGCTTTCCCCGAAAACGGAAAGCTTCTTTCCGCAATCCGGGCACTGGAGGTAGCTATAGTTCTCTACCAGACCCAGAACGGGAATCTTCATCATATTAGCCATTTTTACAGCTTTGGTAACAATCATAGAAACCAAAGCCTGCGGGCTGGTCACCACCACAACGCCGTTAACGGGCAGGGACTGGAATACCGTCAGAGGCACATCACCAGTTCCGGGAGGCATATCCACAAAGAGATAATCGATCTCTTCCCAAACTACATCGGTCCAGAACTGCTTTACAGCACCAGCAATGACAGGACCACGCCACAGAACAGGGTCCGTATCATTGTCCAGCAGCAGATTGATGGACATAACCTTGATACCCTCCCGGGTCACAGCAGGATACAATCCATCTTTGTCAGCACCGGCACACTCATTGACACCGAATGCCTTAGGGATAGAAGGTCCAGTAATATCTGCGTCCAAAATACCAACCTTGAAGCCCTTCCGAGCCATAGCTACTGCCAGCTGAGAAGTGACCGTACTTTTACCCACGCCGCCCTTACCGGAAACCACGGCGATAACATTCTTAACCTTGGACAAAGGATTCAGGTTTGCAAGAAGGCTTTCGGCCTTACGCTCGCCGCAATCCGAGCCACAGGATGCACAATTACCGTTGCAGGATTCGCTCATTCTACATTACTCCTTACGCCCAAACGGGCAATCATTCTCTGTTATTATAAGATACGCCCATCAATGTGTCAACCGCAATTTCGTCATATAATTACGCAATAGGTATAAAAATAGAAGAGATTCCCATATAACAGTGTTGTCTACATGGAAAAAGCCGCCAGAAAGGTATCTGACGGCTTTGCTGGTTTTAGATCTGTTCTGCTGCCTGCTCCCACTGCTCCATAAGCTCCAGAAGCACCGTATCGGCAGTTTCTTTCTCTTCCAGCAGACGAGTCAATTCCTGATAATCCGCAGACGCCGCAGCGATTTTTTCATCCAGCTCTGCAATAAGCGTTTCCTGCTTATCGATCTCCCGCTCCAGTTTCCGAACCTGCTTCTCCAGTTCCTTGTCTTTATTCTTTGGCTTTTCCTTTTTGACCGTTTCTTTTTTAGCAGGGACTGCCGCAGGCATGACTGCACCTGCGGCCTCATGGGCCAGAATTGAGCGGTATTTGGTATAGCCGCACTTGAAATCCCGAATCTGTCCATCTTCCAAAGCCCAGATTCGGTCCGCAAATTTCTCTACAAAGTAGCGGTCATGGGACACAAAGAGCAAAACGCCTTCAAATTCCTCAATGGCACATTCTACCCATTCTCTGGATGCAATATCCAAATGGTTGGTAGGCTCGTCCAAAATGAGGAAATTGATTTTTTCATCCATAAGCATACACAGCCGCAGCCGGGATTGCTCGCCGCCGGACAAGCTCCCGACGGTTTTAAATACATCCTCCCCCTGGAAAAGGAATGCACCCAACCGATCTCTTGCTCCCTGCGGCGTGAGATTTTTTTCATAGAGCATGGTATCATACAGAGTACGTTCCGGGTGGGAAAACTGCATAATCTGAGGCAAATATCCAGCCCGGATGGTAGGACCGTACTTGATTTTACCTTCACAGGGTTCCTCCCCCAGAAGGCACCGAATAAAGGTGGTCTTACCTGCACCATTGTCGCCCAGAAGTGCAATCCGTTCTCCACCCTTGACTTGCAAATCCACACCGGAAAACAGTTCCTTGGTGTCAAAGGACTTTTGCAATCCTCGAACCTCAAAGGCCAAATCACCCTGAAAATCCCGTTGTGCAAAGGAAGCTTTCATGGTCTTGTCCATAGTAGGCCGCTTCGTCTTTTCAATGCGGTCCATACGGTGCTGAATAGACATTGCACGGCGGTACAATGTCCGATTGTTAATGCCCCAGCCTTTCATTCGTTCCAGCGTATAACCCAACTGCTTCAGTTTTGCCTGCTCCTGCTCGTACTGCTTGAGCTGCAAATTAAACCGGGCCTGCTTTTCTTCAATGTAGAATGAATAGTTGCCGGAATAGAATTCTCCGTGACCATCACTGATTTCCACAATTCGCTGGGCCACCTGGTCCAGGAAATAGCGGTCATGTGAGATGGTCAGAACGGTTCCTTTGAACTTGTTGATGTACTCTTCCAACCATTCCACACTCTTCAAATCCAGATGGTTGGTCGGCTCGTCCAAAAGCAGGATTTCCGTCTTTTCCAGAAGAAGTCTTGCCAGATTTACCCGGGTTTTTTCGCCGCCGGACAGCATCGCAAATTCCTGCTGCCGCATTGCCGCAGATATTCCCAGACCATTGCAGACCTTATCCGTGTCCACATCCATGTCGTATCCGCCCCCCGCAGTAAAGCGGTTGGTCAGGCGGTCGTACTCATTGAGAATGTGCTTAGGGGTGTTTGCCGTCATCTGGGCCTCCAGCTCCTGCATTTTCTCCCGAGTCTTCCGAAGTTCCCGGAAGGCAGACCGGAGCACATCCTCCACGGTATAGCCCACAGGATACTTGGGAATCTGAGAAATTAGGCCCAGATTTTTGTTGGGATTTACATAGACTTCTCCCTCATCATAGCCGATTTCCCCCGTTAAAATCCGAAACAGTGTAGTTTTTCCACAGCCATTGCGGCCCAAAATGGCCACACATTCTCCTTCCTGGACCTCGAAGCTCAGGCCGTCCAGAAGGTTGTCCCCAATTTCAAAGGACTTCACTAAGTTTTTAACTGAAATATCTATCATAATGCTTCTCCAAATTCCGTTTTTACTCCAGTTCCTTTAAGAATGCTTCCAGCTCCTGTCTTGTGTACAGAAGATTCAAAGCACTTACCATCGCATTGGCACTCATACGTTCAGGAAGACCTAAATGCTTCAAAAGTGCCCCTCGTTTTCGGCTGGCATCGGCACCACCGGAAAGACCAAGCTCCATAAAATCCGCCTTTGTGATTTGTCCACACGGCGCATTGGGTACACCATCTTCCATGGTCGCTCCGGCCTTTCGCAATGCCTCCAAAAGGATTTCCGGTTTCATTCCTTCTACGCCCAGCTTTCCTTCCTTGCCCGGGGCATCCTTTCGGCGTTCCTTGCCGTAGATGTCCGGGATATAGGCCTGCTTCAGCTGTCCGGCAGGAATGAGTCCCTTTAGGAAATTCCGGATTACAAATCCCGCTCCATCAGAGTCGGTTAATAGAATCAATCCCCGTTTTTTTGCAGCCTGGCGCAAAAGATTCTGCTGAGCCTTATCCTTGAAAATTCCAAAGCCATGGGTCTCCAAAATAGTGGCATCCACTACCTGAGACAGGGTGTTTTTATCATACCGTCCCTCTACCACAATAACTTCCCGGATTTTAACCATTTCTTGCCTCCTGTGCCAATTCCATGAGACACAGCTCTAACAGTCGTTCCGGTTCATCAAAGGAGGTTTTCAGCTTTCTATCGGTTTCCAGCACCAGCTCTGCTGCTCTCTTACAAAACCGGCTGGAAAACCGTTTGGCCCCCGCCATGGTCTTTCGGGCAGGATAATCTCCCATAGAGCAAAGCTTCATGAGGTCATCCCCTCCCCGGCCTGCATCCATCAGAATTCGAGCAGCAGAGATTTTCCGCAAATGGGAACCAACTGCGCCCAGAATCACAATGGGCTCCTGCTGCATCTTATACAGGGTTTGAAGTTTCCGAAGGGCTCCTTCATAGTCTCCTGCGCCCAGGAGGTCGGTCATCTGAAACACCACTGCATCCAGTACCGGCTCCACCACTGCGTCAATGTCCGACCGGCGAATCTCTTCACCGGGAGCAAAGGCCGCAATCTTGGAGATCTCTCCTTCCAATGCCGTCATAGTGCCGCCTGTAATCTCAATGAGATAGTTGCAAAGCTCCGGTGAAATGGTTTTATGGAATGGTTTAAAGTGGCGGATAATCCAGCTGATCAGCTCTCTGCCACCCTGTTTTGGAAATTCCACCAGGCTGGCATTTTTACTCAGCACATCGTAAAGTTTCTTCTGCCGCTTATCTGGCTTGAAGTCCGAAGCAGCATAGACAAAGACCAGTGTGCAATATTCCGGCAAATCTGAAAGAAGCCCAATGAGCCGTTCACGCTCGTCTTCTCTCAGCTTAAAAATATCTACATCATCCACCCGAACCATGGTTCTTTCCGCCATCATGGGCAGATTTTCTAAGCTCACAGACAGCTCATCCAGAGAAAAATTCTCACTGGAAAAGCGGTGGTAATTAAATTCTTCTGTAAGAGGATCTACCACTTTCTTTTGCAGCATTTCCATATAATGATGCAAAAGGTAGGTTTCCTCTCCCCAAAATACATAACAGGGCTGAATGTTCCCAACCTGAAGAGATTTTCTAAGCTCTGCAACAGCATCCGGGGCTTGTGGTTTTTTTGCCATGTTTTTAACCTCTGATTATAATGGTTCCACACTGATCTGTACGCACTGCGGGAATGTTCTGCTGAGCCAATCGGTCCAGTACCTCCTTGCTGGGATGCCCGTAGGAGTTTGGGCCAACTGATATGGCTACTATATCCGGCATAATTGAATGTAGAAGCGCAGATCCAGTGGAGTACTTCGATCCATGGTGTCCCGCCACGAGAAGCTCCACATCTGGAAGTGGATACATACTTATGAGTTTTCTTTCTATGGACTGGGACATATCTCCGGTTACCAGTGTATCATATTCTCCCACTGTAAACAACACCGAAAGTCCGGAATCATTGCTTTCTTTCTGAGATAGTGGTGGAAAAATCGTCAAATTTCCACCATTCCAATCCAGAAGAATTTTATTGTCTACACTCATCAGAGTAGAACGGGTAATACGTTCAGAAAACTGTGATTCCTCCTGATTCTTCGGCACATAGACCCTTCCAACGTCCATGCGGTCCAGCAAATGCGGCACACCGGAAATGTGGTCCAAATCATAATGCGTAACAACAAGTCCGTTGATATGGGTGATGCCTTGGCTCATAAGATAACGGGTTGCCGTCTCTCCTGCGCCTTCTTTCTCAGAACCTCCACAGTCCACAACATACGTTTTTCCCTGCGACTGGAGCACCACACATTCTCCCTGTCCCACATCCAGCACCGCTACACGGAATCGGTCCAATCGAGGTTCAATGCAGCCAAGTGCCAGAGACAGTGCCAAGGAAATGCCCAAAGCAGCAACCAGCCGCTTTTTGTATCTGCATCCTCCAAGAAGAAATACACCTAAAAGCACCAGAAAGAACACAATCCATGCTGCGGCATAGGGATTTTCCTCCGGATATATGGCAGAGAACGGGAACCGGGCAAGAAACTTTGCGGTGTTTACAATGTAAGCAATGAGCATGGAAACCAGCTTTCCCATCAAAAAGGCAGCAGGCTCCCATACAAGCCCCAACACGCAGACCGCCATTGCACCATAAAACACAAGGCTTACTGCCCACAGGACCAGAACATTCGTCAGCGGAGCCACCAGGCTCACCAGATCAAAAGTGTAGGCGCAGATGGGCATTGTAAAAATCGTTGCGCCCAAAGTAACCGATATGGACAGGCTGAACGCCCGAATCCGTTTTCCTTTTGGAAGTTTTCCTTGAAACCAGTGATTTAATCTCTGCGTGAAGCATAAAATTCCTGCCACTGCTGCCACAGAAAGCTGAAAACTCAAGGATTCTATCACGAAGGGATTGGCAAACAACAACCCCAAAACCGCCACAGCCAGCGCCGTAGGAGAATCATAGTCCCGGCCCAGAAGCCGAGCCAGCAGTGCCAAGCCCAGCATAATAGAGGCTCTCAGCACCGAAGGCGGTCCACCCACCACGGCGGCAAATAAGAACAAAACAGGAATTCCAACAATACAAGAAAGAACTCTGCGGCGAAGCGTCAGGCAATAGACCAAAGCAAATAAAATCCCTAAATGCATTCCTGATACTGCCATTATATGAGAGATTCCCACCACAGACAGGGTCATTCTCTGGCCATAGCTTATGCCGGATTTATCTCCCACCAGCAGAGCTTTGCAAAAATCCGCACGTTCTTTCGGAAGATACTTCTCTAAGCTCCTGCAAACCTGGTGTTGAAGCTCTGCTGGCAGAGTCCAAAGGCTAGGTTTTCCTTTTATAATGGTTTCGCTGTTCCTTGCGCCATAGGCCACTAATTTTATTCCGCTTCCTCTTAGGTAATTGGGGCCTTTTTCTCCACCACGGGCGGTATCATATAACGTAGCCACAATCTGCACCCGGTCTCCCGGCTTTGGCATTTCATCTTCCAGCGTGCAGTATAGTCCGGTGGAAACTTTATGTCCCTGCAATCTGAGATTTCCTTCCACATAAAATCGGTCATCTCTCTTTTCTGGGTACCGAGTAACTTCTAAAGTGATTTGTTTCTGTTCTCCGGTATACATTCTAGCCGGTGCAAGAAACACCCCTTCATAAAGCAGAAACCACCCAAGACCCAACCAAAGTCCCAATGCCATCCAAAGCGCAGCGCAAAACACTCGTTTCCGATTTCGCAGGGAAAAGAGTACCACGGAGGCTACCACGCCTGCTCCAAAAAGCAAGGTCATAGCATATGGCCATTTCACACCAATCACAGCGGCTATACAGGCTCCCATTGCAGCCCAGACCAACCGGCGCATCTTTTCTCCCCCTTTTCCAAGCATTTCTTTAAGAATACCATATTTTGACATATTCCGCAAGGAACGGAGAAACGAGGAACTACATTATCTACGTATTTCAACTCATTAAAAATGATGGAACCATTGAAATTGGTTTGGCTAAGATAAGGTCAGGGCTGTCTCCATTATCTGTGAGACAGCCCTTTTCCCATTTTCCACTAAGAAGGTTTACTTATATTCCCCCACATACACAGCCCGTTCTCCGCCGATAAATTTGGGACGAGTCCGGGCACAGAGAATATTGGCCTGACCAATGGTGCTTCTGGACAGACGAACGGGAACAGCTACTTCCTTCAAGTGCATTCCAATGAGGGTCCCACCAATGTCTAGTCCGGCTTTTGCCTTGATATGCTCTACTGCCACAGGGTGAGCAAAAGCCTCCCATGCCGTGGTGGCAAAGGAGCCGCCTGCCTTAGGCTGGGGACGGACATTAACCATCTCATAGCCAAAATGCTCTGCGGTCTCTTCTTCCACAATGAGTGCCCGATTCAGGTGCTCACAGCACTGCACCGCAAGGCGGATTCCCTGCTCCTGCAAGACCGGATAAATCCCGGAAAATGCTGCCTGTGCTGCCTCTAAACTGGAATTTTTTCCGATACGGCTGCCAATCATTTCACTGGAAGAGCAGCCAATGACCAACAAATCGCCTCGTTTCAGCTTTGCAGCCTCCAAAAGCTCTCGAATCACCTGCTCTGCCTGAGCCTTGATTTCTTCCATCATAGCAAACGCCTCCGTTATTTAAGATACCTTTATTATACGGCCCCGTAAAAGTCTTGTCAACAGACCAAAAACGAGCAAAAGGCCCAGGGAATCTCCCTGGGCCTTCCTATTTTAATTACAGCTTTGAAGCCACAAAAGTCTCTACAGCAGCCAGAGCCTCGTCCACCTTGGACAGGTCGGAACCGCCGCCCATAGCAGAATCAGGCTTGCCGCCACCCTTGCCGCCGCAGATGGGAGCAATGGTCTTGATGATGTCGCCGGCCCTAATACCACTCTTCACGGCATCCTTGCCGCAGACAGCCTGGAAGGTTACCTTTTCACCCACAAGAGCCAGAACTACAACTGCCTTGGAGTCCTTCTCCCGGATCATGTCGCCCATCTTCCGCAGGGAATTGGCATCACCATCGGTGAGCTTGCAGCTGCCCACATGGAGATCTCCCAAATCCTTGCAAGCCTTCAGGATTACATCGCAGCCACCGGCAGATTCTTTGTCCTTGTACTGTTCAATGACACGCTTTGCTTCCTTCAGCTCATTCACGGTAGCTTCTGCCTTGCGAACCAGCTCTGCGGGGTTATTGGCCTTTACCACCTCAGCGGTCTTGGCGATGGTCTCAGACTCCTTTTCCAGAAGCTCCAGAACCGCAGGTCCGGTAATGGCCTCGATACGGCGAACGCCGGAAGCGACAGAAGCTTCGGAAACAATGTGGAACAGACCAGCCTTAGCGGTGTTGCTCAGGTGAGTGCCGCCACAGAACTCCATGGACAGGTCGCCCATCTTGACCACACGGACAGTGTCACCGTACTTTTCACCGAACAGAGCGGTTGCACCCAGCTTCTTAGCCTCTTCCACAGGCAGAACCAAAGTCTCCACCTGCTCACCGGAAAGAATCTCACGGACGGTCTCCTGCTCAATCTTCTTCAGGTCTTCCTTGGAAATGCCCTCATAGTGGGTAAAGTCAAAACGCAGACGGTCCGGCTCTACCAGAGAACCAGCCTGATGGCAGTGGTCACCCAGAACCTTCACCAAAGCACTCTGGAGCAGATGGGTGGCAGAGTGAGCACGAGCAACAGCATCCCGACGCTGTGCATCTACGGTTACTGTGGCCTGTTCGCCCACCTTGATTTCACCGGAAATCACCTTGCCATAGTGCATGAACTTGCCGCCCTTGTTCTTCTGTACGTCGGTTACCTGGAACACGCCGTTTCCTGCCTGAATGGTACCATGGTCGCCTACCTGACCACCCATTTCAGCATACATGGTCGTCTGATCCAGCACCACAATGGCCTCGGCACCGGCACCGATCTGATCCCGCAGCTCATCCTCTGCCACGATGGCAACAACCTTGCCTTCGGTTTCCAGTGCATCATAGCCCACGAACTTGGTCTCAGGAACTTCCTTACCAAATTCCACACCGGCCCAGCCCAGGTCACCCAAAGCCTTACGAGCTTCACGGGCACGGACTTTCTGCTCCTGCATGAGCTGTGCAAAGCCCTCCTGATCCACGGTCATGCCCTCATCTTCCACCATTTCCACGGTCAGGTCAATGGGGAAACCGTAGGTATCATAGAGCTTAAAGGCATCCGCACCGGAGAATACCGTCTCATTCTTTGCCTTGTGTTCTGCCAGGAGCTCAGAGAAAATCTTCATGCCGCCGTCAATAGTGCGAGCAAAATTCTCTTCTTCGGTACGAACCACACGGGTAATGTAGTCAGCACGCTCCCGGAGATAGGTATAATGTCCCTCATTCTCATGGATGACAGTTTCCACCACCTCAAAGAGGAAGGGATTGTTGACACCCAAGAGCTTACCGTGACGAGCTGCACGGCGCAGCAGACGGCGCAGCACATAGCCACGACCCTCATTGGAGGGCAAAATGCCATCAGCAATCATAAATACAGAAGCACGGATGTGGTCGGTGATTACACGCAGAGAGACATCTGTCTTAGTGCTCTGACCATAGGAAGCACCGGTAAGTTCTGTCACCTTATTGGTGATATTCATGACCGTATCCACATCAAAGAGGCTGTCTACATCCTGACATACCACAGCCAGACGCTCCAGGCCCATGCCGGTATCGATGTTCTTTTGGACCAGATCGGTGTAGTTTCCGTGACCGTCGTTGTCAAACTGGGAGAAGACGTTGTTCCAGACTTCCATATAGCGGTCGCACTCACAGCCAACGGTGCAGCCAGGCTTACCACAGCCATACTTCTCGCCACGGTCGTAGTAGATCTCAGAACAGGGACCGCAGGGGCCGGAACCATGCTCCCAGAAGTTGTCTTCCTTGCCGAAGCGAAAAATCTTCTCAGCAGGGACACCCACTTCCTTGTTCCAGATCTCAAATGCCTCTTCGTCTTTCTCATAGATGGAAGGATACAGACGGTTTTCATCCAAGCCTACCACCTTGGTCAGGAATTCCCAGCTCCAATGGATGGCTTCCCGCTTGAAGTAGTCACCGAAGGAGAAGTTACCCAGCATCTCAAAATAGGTGCCGTGGCGTGCCGTTTTACCGATGTTCTCGATGTCACCGGTACGGATGCACTTCTGGCAGGTGCAGACACGATGGCGGGGAGGCTCCACTTCACCCTTAAAGTAGGGCTTCATGGGGGCCATGCCGGAGTTAATGAGCAGCAGAGACTGGTCATTCTGGGGAATCAGAGAGAAACTGGGAAGACGCAGATGGTTCTTGCTTTCAAAATAGGACAAGAACATTTCACGGAGTTCATTTACTCCATAAGGCTTTGGGTTCATATTGTTACCTCCATGGTTTTATATACTTGGTTAAAAAACAAACCTCGCCCCCAATTTAGGGGCGAGGATTAACTCACGGTACCACCCTAATTTACCGAATAATCCGGCATCTTAGACGCTCTATAACGGGAGCACCCGTCCCGGTCAACCCGGGCCGCTTAGAAGTGGCCTACAGTGTTCCAGCCAGGGGCTTTCACCCTCCCCCCTCGCTACAGGACCTTTCCACTGCTTATCTTCTGCATTGCATTTGCGATATTCTTCAATATTCTATCACAATTTCAGCATTTGTCAATCTTTTTTGTTCTGAATTACACGGCGAAGTGCCATAGCCCGCTCCGGAAAATTTGTGATAACAGAAGTCACATTTTTAGAAATCAACCAACTAAGGGCTCCCACCGTATTGGGTGTATAAGGATTGATTTGAATGCCCTTCGCTTGCATTTCTTTCATAACTTTTGCGTTGAGTCGCAAGAACAAGGGATGAAGTGCCTGAAGGCCCAATTCTTCTATCGTCTGTTCAGGCTTTACAAGCTTTCCATTGGTAAGTAATCCACAGGGGGCTGTAGAAGATACCTCTTTCATTCTGAGAAGGCTTTGCCCGTGAAAACTGGAAAAAATAATTCGCTTCTGAAGATGATACTGCTCTGTCAAGGCCCAGACCTTTTCCTCTAATCCGGGATATTCAAACATTCCTGTTTTCAGCTCCACATTCACAGACATTCCTGTCGGCTCTAAGAAAGAAAAGAATTCTTCCAAAGTAGGGATTTTCTGGACACTTGCTTCTCCTGCATAAGTAGGGGCTGCATTCAGCTTCCGAAGTTCAAGCAAGGTCATATCCTTTACAAATCCAGTTCCATTGGTCGTACGATCCACACGCTCATCATGGATCACAACCACTTCCCCATCTTTGCTTAAATGCACATCCATTTCAATTCCATCCGCCCCGGTCTCCACTGCTTTTTGGAATGCCAGCATAGTATTTTCCGGATAGCGGCCGCTATAGCCTCTGTGGCAGATAATCTTTGTCACGGTATCACTTCCTTTCCCGTATTGTACCCTATTTTTCCAAATTGTACAACCGAATCAAAAAAATCCGCCACGGAAAATTCCGAGACGGCTTTCAATCACCCTATGATAACAAAACTAAGGTTTGCAATTCTTTTGTTAGTCAAGGCTAACAAGTGGTCTAAAAAGAGGCACGGGGACACCCGCACCTCCATCGTCATAATCAAATTACTTTTCGACGATTTCCAGGATCTCCATGGGGCAAGCCTTCACACAGATACCGCAGGCAATGCACTTAGAGGCAGGGCCATTGGAAATAGTGGGAGGAACGATGACCTGGAAGGGGCAGACCTCAGCACACTTGCCGCAGCCGGTGCAGAGCTTCTTGTTAATCATGTACACACCGGTCTTGGGATTCTGGGTGATTGCACCGGCTTCGCAGGCTTTAGCACACTTACCGCACTGAATACAGACATTGGGCTTTACAACGCCGTTCTTCTCTACAATATGAATGCAGGACTTATCCTGATGAAATTCCTTGTAGAAGGCTTCGGAACAAGCCTGAACGCACTGCAAGCATGCCATACAGGAAGCACCTTTTTTAACAGTCAGTTTTTTCATAACCAGTCTCCTTATTTTTTATTCATCCATTTACATTATACTGTCTCAAAGGCAAAATAGCAACCAGATTTTGTGTATTTTTCAAATTTCTGTGCTACATGCGTATTTTTTCAGAAAATTGGGAAAACTACAGACGCAAAAATCAAACAATCAGGAGGACACTTTCATGAAAAAAGCAACACTGATTCTGGCAACCTTGCTTCTGGCTGCAACCTTATCTGCATGTAACGGAAAAAATGTATCCACTACCAACAACGGGAATGTAAACGGCACCAATAGCACAGAACAGGCTACCATTCCCATGCCGTCCATCAATCCCACTATGCCCCGCCCCACTACAGAGCCTACCAAGCCTCATACCACTACCCCCCATACCACAACCCCGCACACTACTGAGTCTCACACCACCGAGCCTCATACTACTGAGCCTCATACCACCGAAAATACCCAGTCTACAGAAGAAACAACCACCCGATAAGCAGAAAAAAGGCCGTCCCATACGCATACGGAACGGCCTTTTCATCTGTTTTCTTTAATCCCAAGAATATACTTTGGGGTCCACATTTCTCTGCCAGTATTCCCCTTCCTGGGTAAATCCGTATCGATCCAGAACCTCCTGAGGCTCCATCCGCTGCCGGACTGCTTTCATGGTGGAAAAGCCCCATCGCCGGATATAACTCACAGCCTGGCCCAAAAATTGGTCTTCCAGGGTTTTACCCTGGTAATCCGGAAGCAGATACGCCATAGCAATGGCTCCTGCATCCTTGTCCAAGCTCAAAATTCCAACAGGCACCTGTCCCAGCATGGCCACAAAACTGACCCACTGAGGCTCCGGAACCGGAAATCCTTCCGGGCAGCTTTCCAAAGGTTTAAAC
>CAUWEI010000046.1:0-19590 GCA_963557675.1 uncultured Oscillospiraceae bacterium
GCTGTACATTTGCGTACAGCCGGGCTTCCTGCATGGGCTTTTTGTACAGCCCCCTGCTTTTCTGTTATGCAATGGTAATTGCCTGGGAGCCAGCCAGAGCACCGTTGAAATAAATCTCCAGAGTGTAAGTTCCGGGAGTCTGCGGTGTTTCGGACAGCTGGCCTAAATACAGGTTCTTCGTCCAGACGGAGTTCCAAGGGCTGTTGGCGGAGCTGTGCAGCACTACTGCACCGCTTTCATCCCGCAGCAGCACCAGAACATCTACGGCATCCTCGCTGAGATCCCGTCCCTGACCGTTCAGCAGGAAACCAATGGTCTCACCGGTGCTAAAGTCGGTCTTGGTGGGCAGGGAGTTCAGCTCGTCGATACCCCATTCTCCTTCCGGAGCAGAGAAGGTGGCAATCGTAATATCTGCTGCTGTGAGGCCAAAGCCTTCAAAAGAGGGAGCTTCCGGTGTGGTGACGCTGTGGCCATCTCCACCCAATGCGGTGGTACCATCGGCAGCCTGAATCTGGAAGGTATAGGCAGTTTTGGGGAAGGCGGGGTTCAGAGTCAGGGAAGGCTCTGCGGTCTCATAGGAGTCTGTCACACCATCGTGAGTACACTGCACGACCCAGGGGCCATTGTAGGAACCGTCTGCGCTCCAAGTAAGCTTGATTTTACCGGGGGCTTCTGCATCCAGCTTTACATCCTTTACGGCGGCGGAACTGCCGGTCGTAGTGAAGTGACTGCTGACCGACATGCCCTTGGCGGTGACATCAATGCTGTAGTCCGAAGTGAGGTCCAGACCGGTAAAGGTTACGGCACATTCTGTGACGGTAACCGTTTGGTCGAAGCCTGCACCGTTGCTGCAATGGACGGACCACTGTTCGACAGGTGTTTCCGGACCGTCCCAGCTCAGAGTGAAGCCATCGGCGGTACGCTCAGTGATTCGCAGGTTTTGGGCGGTGACGACTGCACTGACCGTGTGACTGATGGAGGTGGTGCCACTCAAATGGACATCCTTGCCGCCATCCAGACGGAGATTGTAAGTCTCGCCTACGGTAAGGCCGGTCAAAAGAATGCTGTGGCCATTCACAGCCTGAGACTGGAAGGCTTCCTCACCAATGGCGTACATAAGCGTCCAGTTTTTCGGCTCATTGGAACCGTTGACAGTGAAGTTTACCTGAACGGAGCCATCCTCGGGACCGGTTACAGCGGTGAAGCTGGTAATCTCAGTGACATTCTCTGTGGTGTAAGTAACCTTGGTGGTTCCGGTCAGCTTATGGAAGCCATCCACAGAAGCGGTGATGGTATATTGAGTATTGGGCTTGAGGTCCAAGAAGGTGGCAATACCATCTTTCAGAGTGCCGGGAATGACGTTGCCGTAGGTATCCTGACACTTGAGCTGCAAGGAGCTTTCGTCGGCGGGGGTGGAAATAGACACGCTGAGAGCGTTTTGATTTCCTGCAATGACTTCCATCTTTTCTACCGGGATACAATAGACATTCCGATAGAAGAACACACAGCTTACAATCAACGCCAGTAATACGCCCACACCGGCAATCCAAGTGATGGGGCCTTTCCAAGAGGCTTTCCGGTTGGAAGTCTCAACCTGCGTCTCTTCTTCGACATCCTCATAAACCGGGTCGGGATCTTTCGCTTTTAGAATGGAATCGGCCCGGCTTAAAATGTCCGATAGTTCCGGATCGTTTTCCAGAGAAACAAAGAGCTCATCCGAGGCGGAATCCACCACCGGAGCAGCCTTGATTTCCTGGGCCAGTTCTTTGGGAAGCAGCTCTTCTACTTCGGAAGCAGGCTCTTCCTCAGAAGTATTTTCCTCCTGAGCCGGTTCTTCTTCGGCGGGAGCTTCCGTTTCCTGAGTTTCTTCCTCAGGTTCCTCTGTTGGAGGTTCTTCTTCCTCCGGCGGAGTTTCCGATTGTTGGGGAACTTCCTCTTGTATAGGAGTTTCTTCCTGCTCGGCTGCTTCTGCCTCCGGTGTTCCTTCGGAACCGTCTTCTGTTGCAGTTTCTTCTTCCGGGGGATGTTCTGCATCCTCTGCCGGCTTTTCTTCGGCTTCCTTTTCCGGCTCGTTCTCCGGTTCTTTCGCCGATTCCGGTTCCGTTTCCTCTGCGGGAGTTTCAGGCTTTAGAGCAGGGGGACCAATCATGGAATCATTGACTGGGTTTTTCTGCATGTATGCAATCAAAGCCTGTCCCATCTCTTCGGGAGTCTGCCAGCGTTGACTGGAATGGAATGCAGTGGCCTTTAGAATGATAGCAGCCAGCTCATAGTCTGCATAAGCGGGAGGCGGCAGTTCCTGACCGCTGCGACGGTTTTGTTCGGCTTGCTTTGGGTCGTTGGCTTCCCGGAAGGGAGGACCGCCATTATAGATGTGGTACAGTACCATACCCAGGGCATACACATCTCCGGTGGTGCTGATCTCACTAAAATCATCAAACAGTTCCGGGGCCGTGAAAATACTTCGGTATTTCTCCGGGAAGGTGGCATAGGCCAAATCGTCCATGGTCATGAAGCCCAGGTCTCCCAATTGATACCGTCGGCCTTCTGTAATGAAAATGTTCTTTGGGCTTAGATTGAGATACAGAAACCCGACCCTTCGGCTTTGACTCAATGCGGCGGCAAGGTCAATTCCCAGATTGACCGCAGCCAAATGAGTCATGGTGTTTTTTCGGCAATAGGCCTCTAAGGTGATGCGATATGGGGATAGGAGATAGAGGTCAAAGCCAATCTCTCCGTTTTCCTTGGCTACAGTCTGGGAGCCTGTAAAAGGAAAAAAGCCTCTGGACTTCGACAAGACCTGTAAAAGGGCAACTTCTTTTTCCAGGGCATGGACCGATTCTTCATAATAGGCCTGGGCAGCGGCCCGGTCCTGACAGGCTCCGGTGAAGAGCATGGCCTCCACCTGATCCTGGGATTCCGGTACGGAAATCCGCTTTAAGATGTATTTCTCTTTTGTGACGTTGTGAATTGCGGGGCAGCAAGTGATACCATTGTGACTACTGAAAGGCTTTCCTAAAGAAAAATCATCCAGCAGCGGTGATACGGTATGGGCATCCGACAACTTCATCGCCTCCTTCGTATGGGTCACTACCCTATATAATAAGCGAAAAAAACGAAAAAAGCAACAGGATTGTAGTTGTTTTATGGGCTGGAAAATGTTATGATATTGTCGAAACATTGCAGAAGCCCCTTCTGCACAATACGGAGGGAATCTAAGTTGAATAAAAACGTTTGTGAATGCTGCGGAAGCATTATTGTTCCGGGTAAAAAGATCTGTCCCATTTGCGGCAGCAAACTATATCAGACCTCAGAACCAAAGGAAGAACTTTCAAAAGATACGCAAGTCCTGCCTAATTTGGACGATCTGGATAAAGTCCTCAACGAGGATGATCTGGATTTTGACTTGCCTTCCGCTTTGAAGATGGACAAGGAGCCGGCCCCCATGGCGACACCTCCCGCAGAGCCGGTTGTGCCGGTTGACCCGGATCTGCCGGACTATCCGGAGGAAGAAGAAAGTCCTGAAGAGGAAGTCAGTCTGGAAGATGAGTTTGATCTGAAAGAGCTTGGTCTGGAGGAAGAAGACGAACCGGAAGAAGAAAACCAGGAAGAGGACATCCAAGAAGAAAACTTGGAGGAAGTCAAACTGGAGGAAGAGACTGTGCCGGTTCCTCCGGTCATGCCCAAGAAACAGAAGCCGGAAAAGCCTCAGAAAGAGAAGAAGGCCAAGAAGGCAGATAGGGAAGAGAACAACGCACCGGTTAGCGCAAAGGACAAAGCAATCTGTGTTGTTCTGGGTATTCTGGTTGCACTGGTTGGTATGTACATTGCCTATCGCTTCCTGCGTCCTCATATTCTGGACGAAAATGATGCAAAGAAAGAGACCACTTCTGCCACATTGCCGACTCCTACCATTACTGCGGACAAAGTGCTGACTCTGCCGGTTCAGGGCGAGGGCCGCTTCCTCACAGTACGTCTGGAGCCGGAAAACAAGGATTACAAGGTAACTTATGTGTCCGCAGATCCCAGCATTGCTACGGTTACTTCGGACGGATGGGTCACGGCTGTGTCGGCTGGTAAGACCACGGTTACCATCGCCTGCCAGGGTGTTGAAGTGGTCAGCGAGATCCACTGCGACTTTACATCGGATGCCACGGCACCTTCTGACGCAGAGACAACAAAGCCGACAAATTCGGAAACCACAAAGCCCAGTGAGACCACTGAGCCGAAGGAAACAACAGAGCCGACACAGTCTGCTGTAAAGGAACTGAAGCTGTCTCATAATGATATTACCATGTTTGAGAAGGGCGAGTCTGCTCAGTTGAAGGTGCAGGGCCTGAAAGCTTCTCAGGTTACCTGGAGCAGTGACGATCCTTCTATCGCAGAAGTGGAAGATGGTTGGGTCACCGCAGTGAGCGGCGGTACGACCAGAATCCGTGTGGAGTACAACGGCATGGAAGCTTCCTGTATTGTCCGCTGCCAGATTGCAGAGGAGGAGACCGAGGAGGATACCAACAATGGCGGCAGCGGTGAGCTGACCCTGAACTACACGGATGTTACGTTGCAGGAGGGCGAATCTCTCTATCTGCGCCTGGAAGACAGCGATGGCAATGCCGTCAGCGTTTCCTGGTCTCAGGGAAATTCCAGTGTCTGCGAAGTGAATGGCGATAAGATTACAGGCGTCGGATCTGGTTATACAGAGGTAACAGGCACCTATGCCGGCGTAACTTATACCTGCATTGTCCGTGTCAATTAAAAGATAGATACAATCGCAATAACGAAAAGGGAGTCGGATGCAAGAACATCCGGCTCCCTTTCCGTGTAAAAGCGAGAAACCATTTGCAAAGGCGCAAAAGAATAAAAGAATACAGGGAAACGGTATGAATGCAGTCACACCGTTTCCCTGTATCTTTGCAATAAGAGGGTTGCTTCTAGTCCGTCATGCTGGATTGGTTGTTTCGGCGGAACAGAAGGGTAATGTTCCAGATGCCTGCAATGCCAACCAGCGCATAGATAATGCGGCTGATGATGGCAGTCTGACCGCCAAAAAGCCAGGCTACCAGGTCAAACTGGAAAAAACCCACAAGGCCCCAGTTGAGGGAGCCGATGATAGAAAGTATCAGTGCCAGCGTATCCATGTGCGTCTCTACCTTTCTTTTATTGGGATGGCTCTAGTATGAGCAAAAGTAAAAAACTTATTCACTAAAATGCGTTTTCATGTCATCGGGACTTGAAAACCGAAATTTGATGATAATTTCTTTATCTTTGGACATAGGAAGCTGCCCTGTGAGAAGATCAGCTGTTCTCGATTGGCACCAAAAGAATCCATGAATAAGAGCTTATACCCAAGAGAAAGACTTTTTCTCTGTTCTGAGCAAATGAATGTGAAAACCTCCGATGCCTTGTACGACACCGGAGGTTATATAAAATTTAGAAGTCTATATGTTTGCTTTTTCCTTCGGTTTTCGTATGACTAAGAAAGTGGATTCACTTTGTTGCGTCGGTATCATCATTGATATACACGATCAAATCTCCTGGCTGACAATTCATAATACAACATAACTTTCCGAGGGTTTCTGTTGTGATGGGCTTGTTATGTCGAATTCTTTGCAATGTTTGTGCATCTATGCCTTCGTTGGCCAGACGATAAAAGGAAATGTGATTCTTTTCCATATATTGACGCATTGGTTGGTAGATATAGGCATAAAAACACCCTTTTGTTTGATAGTGGCTAAAGATTTGGATTGTTGTCTTTTTCTTCAATTTTCATATGACTAAGGGCGTACTCGCAACACTGTGCAACCAGCGCATTTACGGAAATGTCATTTTCCCCGGCGCATTTTGCTAAACGCTCTACCAGTGATTTTTCCATCCGGAATGTTTTATTTACATACTCGGGCTTCCTTATTTCAAACATACGCACACCACCTTGAGCATTCAGTATAGTGTGAATAATAATTATTTTATACACTCTATATTTACACCTATAATTATAAGTGCTATTATGAGCAAAAGAAGGTGATCGTATGATGGTAACTTTTTGCGGACATTCAGAAGTATTGCAAATAGACAATGTGAAGCGGTGGCTCTTTTTTACTACGCAGGCCTTAATTGAACAGGGGGCAAATACTTTTTATTTGGGGGGATATGGTGCTTTTGATTCTATGGCAGCGTCTGTATTGCGAGAGCAGAAAAAACAATTTCCGAACATCCAAATGATTCTTGTACTTCCGTATCTTAACGCCTTCAAGGACAGTTCCGGATATGACAGCACGATATATCCGTCCTTGGAATCCGTACCGCCACGCTATGCAATTTCAAAAAGAAATCAATGGATGGTGGATCGGGCCGATATGGTAGTTGCTTATGTGCAGCATAATTGGGGCGGTGCTGCGGCAACGCTGAGATATGCAAGAAGAAAAAAGAAAAATATCATCTTGTATTCGATATGTCAGAATAAGAATTGAAACTGTGCTTATTTATGAGTTTTGAAAAATCTTCCTATACATTCTGGAAGAAATACAGTATAATGAATCAGGTCTTCTGCAAAAATGAAGGGCTGTATTTATATGACCCGCCATAGAGGAAGCAGGATTTCGGGGCTTGGAAAAGAAATTTGTATCTTTGTATATTGTTTTTACAGAAGGGACTTTCCTTTTTTGTAGTCATGGTGTATAATAATGGTGCCTGCCAATTCACAAGAATCGGTAAATATTTACAAATGAAAGGTTGGAGCCCCGATGAACGCATTTATGCCCGCCGATATTTTGATGCCCAAAGTGGAGTCCATGGAAAAATGGGCGGTTATCGCCTGCGACCAGTTTACCTCTGACCCTGCCTACTGGAACCGTGTAGAAAATAACGTTGGTGACGCACCTTCTACTCTGCGACTGATCCTGCCCGAAGCCGAGCTTGGCTCTGAGGGCGAAGCAGCCCATATCCAGCAGATTAACCGTACCATGGAAGACTATCTGAACGATGGCCTGTTCCAGACCTATGCCGACTCCTTTGTTTATGTGGAGCGGGTGCTGTCCAATGGCACCATCCGTAAGGGACTTGTGGGCATGGTGGACCTGGATGCCTATGATTACAATGCAGGTGCTGTCTCTGCCATCCGTGCCACAGAAAAAACCGTCACGGAGCGGATTCCGCCTCGCCAGAGAGTTCGTCGGGACGCCAGCATTGAGCTGCCCCATATCCTCCTGTTATGTGATGATGACAAGAAGGTTCTGCTGGAGCCTATCGAGGCCAAGCGGGATAGCCTGCCCAAGCTCTATGACTTTGACCTCATGGAAGAGGGCGGACATATTACCGGTTATCTGGTAGCCGGAGACGAGGCAAAGGCGTTCAATGACCGCCTCACTGCCTACACCGAGACCTGCCCCCAGAAGTACGCCGACCTCAACGGTGCTCCTTTGGTCTTTGCCGTTGGCGATGGCAACCACTCTCTGGCAACTGCCAAGAGCTGCTATGAAGAGATGAAGGCAAAGCATCCCGGTGAGGATTTGTCCAACCATCCCGCCCGCTATGCTCTGGTGGAGCTGGAAAACATCCACGATGAGGCCCAGCAGTTTGAGCCGATCCATCGTGTCGTTGTGGACACCGATGTGGAAGACCTCATGAAGGCTCTGGAAGCCTGGTGCGCCCCCGGCGGTTATCCCATTGAGTGGTTTGCCGGTGACAAGTCCGGTACTGTGTACCTGGACCGCAATCGCAGCGAACTGGAAGTCGGTGCTTTGCAGCAGTTCCTGGATGAGTACTTAGCCCAGAAGCCCGGTAAGATCGACTATATCCACGGTGATGAGGACCTCAAGAACCTGGCTCGTCAGGACAAGGCGATTGGCTTCCTCCTGCCTGCTATGGCAAAGAGCCAGCTCTTCCGTGGTGTTGTAGCAGACGGTGTTCTGCCCAGAAAGACATTCTCCATGGGCCATGCCCGTGAGAAACGATATTATTTGGAAGGAAGAAAAATCAAGTGAGTGTAACCCTGCAGGAAGCTGCTTACGCAAAAATCAATTTGACCCTGGATGTGCTGGGTCGTCGAGAGGACGGGTATCATGACCTGAAATCTGTCATGCAGACCATCTCCATCCGGGATGACATCGAACTGGAGGTAGGCACCGGGAAGCCCTGGAGCCTTACCTGTGACAAAGAAGGAATTCCCCAGGACGAAACCAATCTGGCCTGGAAGGCTGCCAAGCTCTATTGTGAGATCACCGGCAAGGACCCGCAAGGCCTTTCCATCCGCATCACCAAACGGATTCCCGTGGAGGCCGGCATGGGTGGAGGCAGCGCAGATGCCGCTGCGGTGCTCCGTGCCTTAAACCGCCACTTTGACTATCCGCTTTCTCTGTATGCGCTGGCAGAACTGGGTGCCCAGGTGGGCAGTGATGTTCCTTTCTGCGTAGTAGGCGGCACCTGCTTGGTAGAGGGCCGTGGCGAGCGTCTACGGAAGCTGCCGGATTTGCCGGAGACTTTGTTCGTGGTTTGCAAGCCCGATTTCTCCGTCTCTACTCCGGAACTATATAAGAAGCTGGACGAGACCGCTATCGCCAAACGTCCCGACAACACCGCTATGGAGGCGGCCATTGCCAAAGGCGACATGGAAGAGATTGCACAGAATATCTGCAATGTCTTTGAGCCGGTGGTGACGGCAGAGCATCTGGAACTGAATTATATCAAGTCCATTATGAACTCCTATGGTGTGGTGGGCTATGCCATGACCGGTTCGGGCTCTGCTGTGTTTGGAATTGCATCCTCTTTTGAGTATGCTGCCGTGGCTTGCTCCATGCTGAAAGAGAATTATCCTCAGGTATTTATCGCCAAAAGTGTATAAAATTTGAAGTCACCGTCCATACTGTGAGTAATTACAGATGGACGGTGATTTTTTATGTGGAAATGGATCAAACGTCTGGTGGTTTTCACGGTATTTGGTACATTGTTGTTGGGAATCTTGGGGATTTTCCGAGATCAGAAGCAATTACAAGAGAATCTTCTGCGGCTTCATGTGGTGGCAAATTCCGATTCGGAGGAGGACCAGGCGATAAAGCTCGAAGTAAGAGATGGCGTTTTGAATCTTTTGGAGTCTGCCATGGAGGGACTTTCGACCTTGGAGGAAGCCAAAGAATATGTGACGGAGCATCTGCCCCAGATTGAGCAGGAGGCCAACCGTATTTTACAGGAGGCCGGTTCCCAGATGAAGGCGGTGGCTACCTTTGCGTTGGAGACCTTTCCCACCAGAGTTTACGATACCTTCCGCCTGCCGGCGGGAATTTACGAGTCGCTGCGGATTACTATTGGAGAAGGGGAGGGACATAACTGGTGGTGTGTCCTGTTTCCCACATTGTGCATCCCGGCCACTACAGATGGCTTTGAGGCAACGGCAGAGGCTTCCGGTATGTCGGATGAACTGTCCAGAACCCTCACCCATGAAACGGGGTATTATGAAGTGAGATTCCGTCTTATGGATTGGGTAGGAGAGTTAAAAGGAAGATTTAATAACGAAGAAATTAAATAAGAAAAGCAAAAAATGACAGAGTACCTGCTCTGTCATTTTTTCTCCCAATGTGGTATAATTATGAGGTATACAATTCAAGTATAGGCGAATCGTTGAAGCTAGAAACCGTGAAGTCCTCTACCAAGAGGATGGAGTGGAGCCGAAGGCAGCGTTGGCTGCACAATGAGGTGATACATATGTTACAGTTATATATAGGTCGGAATTGGCGTGTGGGACGGGAAACCATTCTTGCCCATTTGGCGGAGGATGTGAAGCAGGGCCTGCCGGGACGAATCCTTCTGGTGCCGGAGCAGGCCTCCCACGACTATGAACGGCGGCTCTGTCAGGCTGCTGGAGACAGTGCCAGCCGATACGCCGAGGTGCTGAGTTTTACCAGACTGGCAAGCCGTGTCTTTTCTCAGACCGGAGGCGGTGCAGAGGCGACTTTGGATAAGGGCGGACGGCTTCTTGCTATGGCCGCCGCTGTGTGGCAGCTTCGGCCGCAACTGAAATCTTATGCGGCCGCCGTCAACAAGCCGGAGTTTCTTACGGCATTGGTGACAGCAGTGGATGAATTTAAGACCTGTCTCATTACACCGGAGGTCTTAAAAACCGCATCCCAAAACACAGAAGGGGCCTTGGCTCAGAAGCTGGAAGAGCTGGCCTTGCTTTTGGAGGGCTACGAGGGAATCTGCGCCCAATTTGGACAGGACCCCAGAGACCGAATGACCAGACTGTTAGAGGAACTGGAAGACAGTGATTTTGCCCAGACCCATGTGTTTTATATCGACGGTTTTTCGGATTTTACGGCTCAGGAATTGGCAATCGTGGAGCACCTTATGGCAGAAAGCGAACGTGTGACGGTAAATCTGGTCTGTGACCAAGTGACAAGTGACACGCCGGGATTTGAATTGGCAGGAGAGACCGCTTCCCAGTTGATTCACCTTTCCAAAGGGGAGAATCAGGTTCTTTTGCTGCCGGACCCGGAAGAATCGGAACCTCTTGGAAAACTTCGGGCTCAGCTTTTGGCAGGGGAACCGTCTCAGATTGCGGAGCTGGAACAAAATGCCCAGGCGGTACGGCTTGGTTTCAATCGGGAAGAATGTGTCTATGCCGCTTTGGAGCTTCGGAAGCTGGCCTCTCAGGGCATCCGCTATCGGGATATGGCGGTGGTATGCAGTAACCTGCAAGGGTACGGCCCGGTTTTACGGCAAGTACTGGGAGAATACGGAATCCCGGCCTATTTTGCGGGCAATGAGGATATTTTGCATAAGTCTGCGGTCTATACCGTTATGACGGCCTTGGAGGCTGCCACGGAAGGACTGGAAACGGGATTGGTGCTGCGCTATCTCAAGTCCATGCTGTCTCCGCTGGAACCGGAGCAGTGTGACCGACTGGAAAATTACGCCATTATCTGGGGAATCCGAGGAGCAGCCTGGACAAAACCCTTTGAAAAACACCCGGAAGGTTTGGGAAAACCTTGGCAGGAGCGGGACAAAGAAGCACTGGCTATGCTGGAAGAAAGCAGACAGCGTGGCGTTGGCCCTCTGTGGGAGCTGGAAAAGGCGTTAAAGCAGGGAAAGACTGTGTTGGAGCAGCTTCAGGGGCTATATACCTTCTTGGAAACCGTGGAGCTTCCACAGCATTTGGAAGCATTGGCAGAGCATTTTGAGGCCCGTGAGGACCGCCGAAGTGCCCAGGAGCAGGAACAGCTCTGGGGAATTCTGGTAGGAGCCATGGAGCAGATGGCAGGACTTTTGGGTTCCATGCAGATGGAACCGGAGGTGTTTGTCCGACTCCTGCGGCTGCTTTTGAGTCAGTACGATGTGGGCACCATTCCGCAGACTTTGGACAGCGTTACGGTGGGTGATGTTTCGTCCATGCGCCGTCACGAGGGGAAACACCTGATTTTGTTGGGAGCGCAGGAAGGCTTCTTGCCCCAAGGTGGTTCCGGTGGTATGGTGCTGACAGAGCCGGAGCGTCACCGTTTGATGGATTTGGGCGTGCCGCTGAAACAGGATTTGTACCGTCAGATTCAGCAGGAGCTGGCGGGAATTTATGCGGTTGCAACGGCGGCAAAGGAGCATCTGACCCTTACTTGCAGTCAGGGACAACCCGCTTATGTGTATCGAAGATTGTGCAGGGCCTTGGGAAAAGATCCGGAGTCAGTGACCGTTTTGCCGGAGGAGGAGACCATCCCGGATGCTTGGGCGGCAGGTGCTGTCCTGGTGCGGCAGTCTCAGACTGAGCCGGGGCCATTCCAAGAGCAATGGCAGGAGTTACGAAAGAATGCTGCCTATACTCCGGGAAAACTCAGCCCCAAGACGGTTCGGGGGCTATATGGAAAAGAAATGACTCTTTCGGCCTCTCAGGTGGATAAGGCAGCCACCTGCAAATTTGCTTATTTTATGCGCTATGGACTGAAAGCCCAGCTGCGAAAGGAAATCGAAGTGGACCCGGCAGAATTCGGCACGTTTGTCCACTATGTGTTGGAAAATGCCGCACGGGAGGTCTGCGCCCAGGGTGGATTCCGGGCAGTGAGCCTGGAACAGACCAGACAATTGGCGCAGAACTATGCAATGGAATATCAGAAGGAGCATTTTTCCCAGTTGGGAGACCAGCCTGCCCGACAGGAATATCTGTTCCGTAGGAATTTGCAGGAATTGGATGCTGTGGTGGAAGAGCTGTGGCAGGAGCTGCGGCAGTCCAGATTTGTGCCCGGTGGCTTTGAAGTCAAATTCGGCAGAGATGGAGCCATGGCCCCGGTGGAGATTCCGGGAGGAATTCTGCCAGCCCGGATTCAGGGCTTTGTTGACCGACTGGACGTGTACAGCCGAGGCGACAAGACTTATGTCCGAGTGGTGGATTACAAAACCGGAAAGAAAAACTTTGACTATTGTGATGTACTCAACGGCATTGGACTGCAAATGCTCATTTATCTGTTTGCCTTGGAGGACGTAGGCGAGGAGCTTCTGGGAGATCAGCCGGAGGCAGCCGGTGTACTCTATTTCCCGGCCAGAGCCAGCATCCTTTCGGTCAGCGGCCCTATGAGTCCGGATGAGATGCAGAAGGAACGGCGCAAGGAGCAGAAACGAAAGGGCTTGGTTCTGGAAGAGGAAAGCATCCTGATGGCTATGGACGAAACGGAAGAATTCCGTTTTTTGCCGGTGAAGCAGAAGAAGGGTGGTAAGCTGGAAGGAGATTTGGCAAATGCCCATCAGCTGCGGGAGTTAAAAGAGTATGTGAAAGACTGCCTTTCCAAGCTGGTCAATCAGATTGCAGAGGGTTCTATTGAGCCCAATCCTTATATTCGAGGGCAAAACAGTCCCTGTAACTATTGCGACTACAAGGGGGCCTGTCATCTGGATTTGTGGGGGGCTCCACGGGAATTTAAGGAAATAAAGAGTGAGGAATTTTGGCAGGAGGTGGAAAAACATGGCAGGTGAAACACTGACCATATCCCAGAAAGCGGCGGTTGAAAATCGGGGCGGCCCACTTTTGGTGTCCGCTGCCGCCGGTTCCGGTAAAACCAAGGTACTGGTAGATCGGCTTTTGGGGTATCTCACAGATAAGAAAGACCCGGCAAACATCGATGACTTTTTGATTATCACCTATACCAAAGCCGCTGCCTCAGAGCTTCGGGCCAAGATTGCCTCCAAGCTGACGGAGCGCATGGCCCAAGAGCCGGAAAACCGTCATTTGCAGCGGCAAATGCAGCGGTTATATCTGAGTAAGATTTCCACCGTCCACTCTTTTTGCAGCGATTTGCTTCGGGAATACGCATTCTATCTGGAACTTCCCGGAGACGTCCGGGTGGCGGAGGAAACCGAATGTCAAGCCTACCGGGAGGAGGCTATGCAGACGGTTCTGGAAGAGGCCTATCTCCGGATTCAGGACAGCCCAGCATTGCAGTCCTTTGTGGACACCCAGGGCTTTGGACGGAACGACAAGGTGGTTCCTCAGCTTGTGGAGCAGGTCTATGACAGTGCCAGATGTCATGTAAGGCCGGAACAGTGGATCACCCAGTGCGTGGAGCAGGCCAAGGTACAGCAGGTGCAGGATGCTTCCGAAACCGTGTGGGGAGCCTATCTGATTGAACGGCTTCACAACTATCTGGATAGCCAGATGGAAAGCCTTACGGTGGCTCTGCATTTAGCCAGAACCCAGGAGGATTTGGGCCCCAAGTATGGCCCGATGTTGGAAGCAAACCGGGAACAGCTGCAAACCCTTCGGAATTGTAGAACTTGGCAGGAGATTTACGAAAATCGAATTACCTCCTTTGGGAGAATCCCGCCTGTCAAAAATCCTCTGGATACGGACTGTGCCCAGCGGGTCAAGGCCCTTCGAGAGGCGGCATGGGAGGGAGTCAAGAAATATCAAGAGCCATTTTCCACTCCTTCTCAGAAGATTTTGGAGGATTTGGAGCAGACGGCCCTTTCTGTGGAAGGTCTTATGGAACTGGTTTCTGCCTTTGGCAAGCGGTACGCCTGGGAAAAGGAACGCCACCGGGTTCTGGACTTTGGAGACCTGGAACACAAAACCTTAGAGTTGCTTCTGGGAAAGAATCTGTCCGGACCCACCCGAATTGCATCGGAGGTAGCAGACCGATTCCGTGAAGTTATGGTAGACGAGTATCAGGACACCAACGAGGTGCAGGACTGTATCTTCTCCGTGCTTACCCAAAAACGGGGCAACTGCTTTATGGTGGGCGATGTGAAACAGTCCATTTATCGGTTCCGTCTGGCAGATCCGGGAATTTTTCTGGACAAATACAACCACTATGCCGACTATGACAAAGCGAAACCGGGAGAGGGAAGAAAGATACTGCTTTCTCAGAACTTCCGTTCCGGCCACGAGGTGCTGTCGGCTGCCAATGATGTGTTCCGGCAGACCATGTGCCCTCAGGTGGGCGGACTGTACTATGGAGAGGCGGAGTCCCTGCGGGCCGGTATTTGTCGGGCGGGTTTGCCCCAGACGGCGGTGGAATTGCACTGTCTGGAGCTTCGAGACGGTGTAGGCAAATACGAGACGGAGGCCCGGTATGTGGCCAGACGGATTGCAAAACTCCTTGCAGAGAAAACCATGATTCGAGAAGGGGAGTCCTTCCGACCTGTGACGCCGGGAGACATCGTGATTCTTCTGCGTTCTCCCGGTAATATTGCCCAGTATTATGTGCAGGCTTTGCAGGCACAGGGCATCCCAGCCAGTGCAGACGGTGGGGAAAGTATTCTGGATTCCGGAGAAATCAACGTCCTTTGGGATTTGCTTCGGGTGGTGGACAACCCCTTGCAGGACATTGCACTCCATTCGGTACTGGCAAGCCCGGTTTTTGGCTTCTCAGCAGACCATCTGGGGGCACTTCGGGCAGGCCATCGGGAAGGATGCCTGTATGACTGCCTGTGCCATGGAGCGGAGGCAGGAGACCAGGAGGCCAGCGATTTTCTGGACACCTTGCAGGAGCTGCGGCAGACAGCTCGGTTGGAGACGTTGGCTCGACTTCTGGAAGAGATTTATCGAAGGACCCGTATGGAATCGGTATTTGGTGCCATGGAAAACGGGGCTTGCAGAAGAAGAAACTTAGAGCTGTTTTATGAGACCGCTGCGGCCTATGAGCAGGGCGGCCACAGAGATTTAAGCCAGTTTTTGGAGTATCTGGAAAGCCTCCGGGAAAAGGGCCTCAAGGGTCAGGAGGGAACCAAAGCCCAGTGTGTTACGGTTTTGAGTATCCACAAATCCAAGGGCTTGGAGTATCCGGTAGTGGTACTGTCCGATCTGTCGAAACGATTCAATCAGGAGGATAAACACCCCAATCTTCTGGTAGATCCGAACCTTGGAATCGGATGCAGTGTTTTGGACCGGGAAAATCGGTGCCGCTATCCTTCCCTTGCCAAAATGGCCATTGCTTGCCGTATCGACGAGGAAAATGTGTCTGAGGAACTTCGGGTTTTATATGTGGCTATGACCAGAGCCAAAGATATGCTGCTGATGACCTATGCGGATAAATATGTAAGCTCTAAGCTTTCAAAGCTGGCCCTACGGCTTCAGCCGGAACATAATTTCCTGTTGTCTCAGGAGGCTGGTTCCTTGGGCCACTGGGTTTTAATGACCGCTCTGGGCCGCACAGAGGCGGGAGAACTGTTTCAGGAATGTGGCTATCCTATAGAACCGAAGGTCAGCGACATTCCGTGGGGCATCTATTGGCGAGAGCTGGGAAAAGAGGAAACACTGCCTGCTGCAGTGCAGGAGGAAGCAAGTGTCCCGGCATGGACGGCAGATGTTCTTTCCAAGGCACTCCCCAAGGAATATCCCCATCAAGCTGCCAGCTTGGCACCTTCTAAGGTGACAGCCACCGAGTTAAAGGATCGGGAACTGGATCAGGAGGCAGCCGAAGGGGCCTATTCGCCCAATGGCGGCCGAAAACGCCGCTGGCAGATGCCTAATTTCTCCCCCCAAAAGGGACTGGACAGTCGTGGGGTAGGTGTTGCTACCCACCTTGCCATGCAGTTTATCCGCTATGAGTGCTGTAGTACGGCACAGGGCATAGAAGAGGAGCTAACACGTCTGGTGGAGCGGGCGTTTTTGACTCCGGAACAGGGAAATGCGGTGAATCGGAAGTGGATTCTGGACTTCTTTTCCACGCCTCTGGGAAAACGGCTTTCTTCCGGACAGGAGGTTCTGCGAGAATTTAAGTTCTCGGTGTTGGAGGATGGAACCTTGCTTTCTTCGGATCTGGCAGGAGAACAGCTTCTGCTGCAAGGTGTGGTGGACTGCTGCCTCATGGAAGCGGATGGAATGACCATTTTGGACTTTAAAACCGATCATGTTCGGCCTGGTGGGGAACCGATTATGGCCCAGCGGTATGCTCCACAGTTACAAGCATATAGCCGTGCTTTGGGCAAAATTTTTGAGAAACCGGTGAAAAAACTGCTTCTTTACTTTTTCCAGACGGGAACCTTGCAGGAAGTGGAAAATCCCCGGTATTGACAAATGATGTGGCTTCGTTTATCATTTTTATAGAATGTCGGAATTGGCAGGTGCTTTCATGAAGGAATTTTATATTGATAAGAACGATGCAGGCTTGCGGTTGGACCGGTATTTGGCAAAGGCGGTGCCGCTGCTTCCGGCCTCTCTGGCTCAGAAGTACATCCGCATCAAGCGCATCAAGCGAAATGGGGCAAGAGTCCAGCGGGACGACCGTCTCAATGAGGGAGACCGTCTCCAAATGTACATCAACGATGAGTTTTTTGACACCCCACGGGCGGATAATGCCTATCTCACCGTTGCGGCTCCAAAGCTTACCATTGTCTATGAAGATGAAAATATCCTTCTGGTGGACAAGCGTCCGGGTTTGGCGGTGCATCCCCACGATGGTGCGGAGTATGGCAAGACCCTCATTGACCATATTCAGGCCTATCTCTACGCCAAGGGAGAGTGGAAACCCAGAAGCTCCACGTTTGTGCCTGCTCTGTGCAACCGCATCGACCGGAATACCGGTGGCATTGTCATTGCGGCAAAGAACGCCGAGGCTCTGCGGATTCTGAACCAAAAGGTAAAGGATCGGGAGCTGGACAAACGGTATCTGGCCATTATTGAGGGGACTATGAAGCCGGAAAAAGGTTCTTTGAAGGGGCAAATCTTCAAAGATGCTGCAAAGAATCGGGTTTTTGTGTCGGATAAGCCACAGCCCGGTTCCAAAACGGCGGTAACAAATTATGTGACATTGGAAAAGAGAAATGGACTGTCTCTGGTGGAATGTGAGCTGATTACAGGCAGAACCCACCAGATTCGTGCTCAGTTTGCCCATGCCGGACATCCTCTTCTGGGAGATGGAAAGTATGGAAAACTGGACAAACGCTATGATCGGCGTTATCAAGCCCTCTATTCCTACAAGCTCACCTTTACCTTTACCACGGAAAGCGGAATTCTGGAATATCTCAACGGAAAGAGTTTTCAGGTGGAACAGGTGGACTTTGTAAAGGAGTATTTTTCCTGATGTCAAACGAGGAGAGGTTTGATGTTTCAAGAGAATAAGAGAAATAAACGGCTTTCTTTGGCGTTTACTCTGGTGATGCTGGTGTTCATCTGGGGGAATTCCTGCATGCCTGGAGAAGAGTCTTCGGAAGTCAGCAGCTTTGTGGCAGAGGTTCTGGCCCGAATCTTTGGAGATTCGGTGCTGCAGGCAACCTTTGTGATTCGGAAGCTGGCCCATTTTACAGAGTTTGCACTGTTGGGCTTTTTCGTTCGTTGGAGCGGTGTTTTGCGGCGGTGGCCGCTTGCACAGGCTGTTTTATGGAGCCTTCTGGCTGCTATGGCGGATGAAACCATTCAGCTTTTCGTCCCAGGCCGGGCAGGAATGCTTCGGGATGTATGGATTGACTTTTCCGGCGTCCTGGTCGGTACGGGAATTTTGACCTTGCTCCATAAGAGAGCAAAGAAATCGTAAAACATATACTTTTGTAGTATGTTATATATCAATTTAAGGTCGGTGTTTTAGTGGCAATTGGACAAAAGTACATCAATATCACAAACTTCTTACAGAATTGCGGTAAGGATCAATTAAAATTTACATTTGATGAAGTGAATGAAATATGCACCATTCCCAATGGTGCGTATACCAAGCGTACTCAATGGAGAAATTCCGGACAATCTTTTTCCAGCTCTTGGATGAATGCTGGATATAAGGCTTCTACGGTCAATGTGGAGGAGCAGTGGGTCGAATTTGTGCGAAGCGATGAGATTCAAGCAAACGGCATTTCTGCGGATGCTGCAAATGAGTTGTTAGATAGTGGATTGACCTGTCTGGATGAAATTCTGGAGGACGGTCATCACCAGTATCGCTCTTGGGAACATTGCTATGGTGCTTTTCGGACTCCGTTTGACGGAAGTGAAGAAAGAGCAGACTATCTGGCACTTCAACTATCCTGGTATCTTGGAAGCTGGGGAATGATCCGAAATAGCTTCTTGCAAAATAAGGATTATAAAATCCAAATCCCCATTGTGAAGCTCCTGATGGATGAAAAATGGGACGAGCTGCGTGGGCTTCCTTCCGAGAAACTTGCGGATGAAAAAATAGCCCAGCACATTCTGGATTTGGCCCATGAAATCAGCCTGTGCTATGAGAAAAACGCTGGTGGAAAGCCAACGGATACATTAACAACCAAACTATTGTTGGGGACCTTGGGCTGTGTTCCGGCCTATGACCGATATTTCAAGGCAGCCCTCAGAAAAACCGGAGCTGCAAGCGGAACGTTTGGAAAACGCTCCCTGATGCAATTAGGCGGTTTCTATCGGCAGTATCAGGATGAATTGGAGGCTTTGCGCTCCATGTGTCCCACAGACACAGTGGAGTATACACAGGCAAAAGTTTTGGACATGTGCTTTTTCGGCTACGGTATGCAGCAAACGGAAAAAGCGAATGTAACAGAATAGAATTGAGTAACATATAGAAAAATGGAAGCGTATTGCCGATCAATACGCTTCCATTTCTTATAGGTACTTTTGGGATGGTTACAGCCCTGATTCATCCAATCCAATTTCATTTACCAGTTGGCTGAGGTCTTTTCTCTTTTTCTTTCGCAAGGAGTCCGATTCGGCAGGGTATCCCAGAGCAATCACAAGACGAACTGGTTGATTCAGATTGCAGATTTTCCGGATTTTTTCATCGTCCAGCCATCCTAAAATGCAGCTTCCGACCCCTTGAACGGTGGCTTCGGCGGTAAGATATGCCACAGCAATGCCGATGTCAATGGAACGATAATCGTTTTTCTTTATCTTGGAACCCAGAGCGGCAGTTGTTACATAGGGCTTTTCGGAAATGACAATCATCACAGGGGCTTCACTGGCAAACTTATTCATCCCCATGCCTTGTGTGGCTTTGGCAACTTCTTTGGCGGCTTGCCCGTGGCAGACGGTGAAGTGATAAGGCTGGCCATTGCAAGCGGAAGGAGCCAGTTGTGCTGCGGCTAAAATGGCATCTAGCTTTTCTCGTTCCACAGACCTGTTGCTGTCATAGTTCCGGCAGGATTGCCGGGCTTTGGCAATTTCTGAAAAATTCATGGGGAGAACCTCCTTTTTTGTTTTCCTCAGTGTATCAC
>CAUWEI010000047.1:0-19430 GCA_963557675.1 uncultured Oscillospiraceae bacterium
GCTGAGGGGCACCGAGGGCACCAAGGGTGCCCCTACAAGATTAAAAAACGGAGGAACTCAAAATGAAGAAAATCATTGCACTGCTTCTTTCCTTTACCTTGATTGCTTGCCTGTTTGTGGGCTGCGCCGAAGGAAAGACCAACAAAGACGAAGGCGACAAGGGCACCACACAGGCTAGTGGTGAGACCAAGGGCACCGAGAATACCGAGGAAAACGGCAATACTCAGGCAAGCAATCTGAATGTTGGCGTTTTCTACTACAACTACGCCGACGTTTACATCTCCAGCGTTCGTTCCGCTCTGGATGCAGAGCTGGATAAGGCTGGCGTTACTTACCGTAACTTTGACGGCAACAACGTGCAGGCTACTCAGAACGAGCAGATCCAGACCGCTGTTACCGACGGCTGCAACCTGCTGATTGTCAACATGGTTACTTCCAACTCTTCCGATACCGCTAAGGCTATCATGGAGATTGCTGGCGATGTGCCTGTCATCTTCTTCAACCGTGCAATCGAAGACGAGAGCGCAACCGGCACGGTTCTGGGTGCTTACGACAACATCTGCTTCATCGGCACCGATGCTCCCGAGGCAGGTCACCTGCAGGGCAAGATGGTTGGCGAGTATGTTCTGGCCAACTACGATGCTATCGACCTGAACGGCGACGGCGTGATCTCCTACGCTATGTTCAAGGGCGACGAGGCCAACCCCGAGGCTATCTACCGTACCCAGTACGGCGTTGAGGATGCCAATGCAATCCTGACCAAGGAAGGCAAGCCTGCTATGCAGTACTTCGATTCCAAGAACACCACCGGCTATCAGGTTGATATGGGCGGTGCTTGGTCTGCCAGCGCAGCTATGGAGTACATGAACACCAACCTGGCTCAGTTCAACGAGACCAACAAGAACATGATCGAGCTCATCATCTGCAACAACGATAACATGGCAGAGGGCTGCATCTCCGCTCTGAATGCTGCTGGCTACAACAACGGCGAAGGCTCCAAGACCATCCCCGTGTTCGGCGTTGACGCAACGGATTCTGCACAGACCCTGATTGCAGAGGGCAAGATGACTGGTACCGTTAAGCAGGACGCAGAGGGCATGGCCGCTGCTATCGCTTCCACCGCCATCGCTGTGGGCGAGGGCAAGGCAATGCCTGAGGCAATTGCCGCTGCTGCTCAGAAGGGCGACATCTACTCCGTGGCTGAGGGTCTGAGCAACAAGCTGTTCGTTGCTTACGCTCCCTACACCGCAGAAAACAAGTAATTGATACCCAGCACGAAAGCCTAAGGAATGGGAAGCTGTCGTTTGGCGGCAGCTTCCCATTTTTCGGAAGTTTAAGGAAGGAGGATGCAACGATATGTCACAGGAAGTTCTGCTGCAAATGACCGGCATTACCAAGACATTCCCCGGTGTAAAAGCTCTGGATCAAGTTTCCTTCACCTTGAAGCGTGGTACCGTCCATGCACTGATGGGTGAAAACGGAGCAGGTAAGTCTACCTTGATGAAATGTCTGTTCGGTATGTACAATATGGACAGTGGCACCATTGTCCTGGAAAACCAAGAAATCCACTTTAAAAATAGTAAAGAGGCTCTGGATCATGGCGTGGCCATGGTGCATCAGGAGCTGAATCAGGCGCTGAAGCGTTCCGTGATGGATAACATCTGGCTGGGCCGCTATCCCAAGTCCGGCCTCATGGTTGATGAAAAAAAGATGTATCGGGATACCAAGGCAATTTTTGAAGAGCTGGGAATCGATATTGATCCCCACCGCATTATGGGCACTATGCCTGTCTCTCAGAGACAGATGGTAGAAATTGCAAAAGCAGTTTCTTATAACTCGAAAGTTATTGTGTTCGATGAGCCGACTTCGTCTTTGACGGAAGAGGAAGTAGAGCACTTGTTTAAGATTATCAATATGCTCCGGGATCGGGGCGTAGGCATTATATACATCTCTCACAAAATGGCAGAGATCAAGCGAATCTCGGACGAAATCACCATTATGCGTGACGGTCAGTGGATTGCGACCGAGGCCACAGAGAAGCTCTCCATGGCAGATATTATCCGCTTGATGGTAGGCCGTGAGCTCACGAACCAGTTCCCTCCCAAGACCAATAAGCCCGGGGATGTGTACCTGGAGGTAGAGCACCTCACCGGTCAGTATAACAACCTGCGGGATGTTTCCTTCCAGGCCCGCAGAGGTGAGATCCTTGGTCTGGCTGGCCTGGATGGCAGCGGCAGAACGGAGACATTAGAAAGCATCTTCGGCATTATGACCCGAAAAGAGGGTACGGTGAAGCTGGATGGAAAGGTTTGTAAGAACCGAAATTCCCGGGAGTCCATCAAAAATGGCTTTGCCCTTCTGACAGAGGAACGTCGTGCTACAGGTATTTTCTCTATCCTGAGCATCCGGGAAAACACCGTCATTTCCAGCCTGAAAAAGCATCGTCGTGGCGGTATCTGCCTGAGCGACAGATCCATGAAGAAGGATACCCAATGGTCCATCGACGCCATGCACACCAAGACCCCCACCCAGGAAACAAAGATCCGCAGCCTCTCCGGCGGCAACCAGCAGAAGGTCATTTTGGGACGTTGGCTGCTCACCGATCCTGAGGTTCTGCTTCTGGACGAGCCCACCCGAGGCATTGACGTAGGCGCAAAGTATGAGATTTACCAGCTCATTCTGGATCTGGCAAACAATGGAAAAACCATTTTGATGGTTTCTTCCGAAATGCCGGAGCTTCTGGGCGTATGTGACCGGATTCTGGTAATGTCCGGCGGCCGTGTGGCCGGTGAAGTCGATGCACAAAATACCAGTCAGGAAGAGATCATGAGCCTGGCTGCCAAATATGTATAAGGAGGGTCTTTCGTATGGTCAGCCCCATTCAAAAATTGAGAAATACCAGCGATAGTTACAAACAGATGGATCAAAAGGATAAGCGCCGCTTCTGGGTCGATGGATTTTTGAACAATGCGCTGTATATCCTCATGATTATCTTCATTATCTATACTGCAATTGCAAACAAGAATTTCCTGAAAGCTGGCTCCATTGCCAACATTATTTCCCTGGCTGCCGCCTCGCTGCCCTTTGCTTTGGGTGTTGCAGGCTGTATTGTTCTGACCGGTACCGACTTGTCCGGTGGCCGTGTGGTTGGCCTCAGTGCTGCTATCTCTGCCGCCTTCCTACAGAACTTCGCTTATGAGAAGCGACTCTTTAACTTCCTGCCCGAGCTGCCCATCTGGGCCTACATCATCATCGCCATTGTTTCGGTTATGGCTGTGGGTGCCATTATTGGTGCAATCAACGGCTTCTTCGTGGCAAAGTACAAGCTTCATCCCTTTATTGTTACTCTGGCGACACAGCTGATTACTTACGGCCTGGTTCTTCTGTTCTTCATGCTGAACAACAACAATGGTCAGCCCCTTTCCCAGCTGGATAAGGGCTACACCCAGTTCGTCAACGGCACGATGTTTAAGATTGGTGACGCATCCATTCCCTGGTATGTGTTGTATGCCGTGCTTATGGTAATTGGTATGTGGTTCCTGTGGAACAAGACCACCTTCGGTAAGAATATGTTTGCAGTTGGCTCCAACGCAGAAGCGGCTAACGTTTCCGGTGTCAACGTGTTTAAGACCACGGTTCTGGTTCACACTCTGGCTGGCGTTATGTATGGCCTGACCGGCTTCATTGAAGGTGCTCGAATCAGCTCCATCACGGCAGCTACCGGCGCAAACGCCGAGTGTGATGCTATCGCAGCCTGTGTCATCGGCGGTGTTTCCTTCGTTGGTGGCACTGGTAAGATCAGCGGTATCGTTCTGGGCGTGTTCATTCTGCGTATTATCTTCGTTGCTCTGAACATGCTGGGCATCGATGCCAATACACAGTACATCATCAAGGGTTTGATTATTCTGGTGGCTTGCGCTCTGGATATGAGAAAGTATCTGGTGAAGAAGTAAGCACATTCTCTCAGGTATACGCAGTTCCGGTTCCCGGCTTGGCTGGGAACCGGAACTTTTTGCGTCTGTGAAAAGGGCTTTGTGTTATAGAGGTTCGATAAGAAATGGCTTTTTTATAAGCCCTTTGAATGGCACATTGACGATTGGATATACTGAAATGTGGAAATCTGTGATTTTTTTCTTGTTTTTTCTGAAATCCGTTGCATTTTCTGGGAGAATGTGATATATTTTGTAGTCGAGACAACGGCTTTTATTTTAGGAAGGAGCGACCAAAGTATGGCGCAGCAGGAGAATATTCGTAATATTGCAATTATCGCCCACGTTGACCATGGTAAGACCACCATGGTGGACCAGCTTTTGAAGCAGGGTGGCATTTATCGTGAAAATCAGGCCACCGTGGAGCGTGTGATGGACTCCGGAGATCTGGAGCGGGAGCGTGGTATCACCATCCTGGCTAAGAATACCGCCGTCCACTATAAAGGAACTAAGATTAACATTGTAGATACCCCGGGCCACGCCGACTTTGGCGGCGAGGTGGAGCGTATCCTGAAGATGGTCAATGGCGTTCTGCTTCTGGTAGACGCTGCTGAGGGCCCCATGCCTCAGACCCGTTTCGTTTTGCAGAAGGCTCTGGAGCTGGGTCACAAGGTCATCGTGGTTGTGAACAAGGTGGACCGTCCCGATGCCAGAGTCCATGAGGTGATGGACGAGGTTCTGGAGCTGCTTCTGGATCTGGATGCTACCGAAGAGCAGTTTGACTCTCCTACCGTATTCTGCTCTGCCCGTCAGGGCATTGCTTCCTATGGCCCCGATGAGCTGGGTACCGATATGGTGCCTCTGTTCGAGACCATTGTGAACTATATCCCCGCCCCCACCGGCGACCAGAACGGCCCTGCCCAGATTCTGGTGTCCTCTATCGACTACAACGAATATGTGGGTCGAATCGGCATTGGCCGTGTAGAGCGTGGTACCGTGAGAGTGAACCAGGAAGTGGTGATCTGCGATTACCACAACCCCGATATGAAGCAGAAGGGCAAGATCGTGGCTCTGTATGAGTTCGACGGTCTGGGCAAGGCTCCCATTCAGGAGGCTTCTGCTGGCGAGATCGTTGCATTTTCCGGTATGGCAGACATCACCATTGGTCACACCCTGTGTGCTCCCGACTGTGTGGAGCCTCTGCCTTTTGTGAAGATTTCCGATCCCACCATCGAAATGACCTTCTCCGTCAACGACAGCCCCTTTGCAGGTAGAGAAGGTAAGTTCGTTACTTCCAGAAACCTGCGGGATCGCCTCACAAAGGAACTTCTGAAGGACGTTTCCCTCCGTGTTACCGAGGAAGGAACCGATTCGTTCAACGTGGCAGGCCGTGGTGAGATGCACCTGAGTATCCTCATGGAGACCATGCGCCGGGAAGGCTATGAATTCTCCGTGTCCACCCCCAGAGTCCTGACCAAGGAAATCGATGGCAAGCTGTGTGAGCCCATTGAGCGGCTGGTCTGTGACGTGCCCGATGGCACCATGGGTGCTGTTATTGAAAAGATTGGCCAGAGAAAGGGCGATTTGGTTTCCATGAACCCTGTGGGCAACCGCTACCGTCTGGAATTCCTGGTGCCTGCCCGTGGCCTGTTTGGCTACCGCAATGAGTTCCTGACCGATACCCGTGGTGAAGGCATTATGTCTTCTGTCCTGGACAGCTATGCACCCATGAAGGGCGAGATTGCCCGCCGTCTGACCGGCTCTCTGGTTGCTTTTGAAACCGGCGAGGCCAGCTCCTACGGCCTGTTTAACGCACAGGAGCGTGGTCAGTTGTTTGTTGGTGCTGGTACCGATGTTTACGCCGGCATGGTAGTTGGTATTTGCAGCCGGAACGAGGATATGACCGTCAACATCTGTAAGAAGAAGCAGTTGACCAATATGCGTGCAGCTGGCTCGGACGAAGCTCTGCGTCTGACCACTCCTCGTATCTTCTCTTTGGAGCAGTGCCTGGAATTCCTGGCCGACGATGAGCTGCTGGAATGCACTCCCAAGAGCTTGCGTATCCGTAAGCGTACTCTGGATCATGCCGCTCGTATGCGTGAGGTCATGAAGAAGAGAGAAAAGTAAAAGGCAATACCCCCTGCCGATTTATCGGTAGGGGGTATGTTATATCAAAAGGAAGTGAGCGAACCGGCTCTGACGGACACAATAAACCCCCGGAGCTTTCAAAACTCCGGGGGTTTGGCTTATTCTTTCACTTGAGGTTCAGGCTCGGGCTGAACAGGGGGTTCTTCTGTAACCGTGGAAATGACTTCTTCAGCCGTTACTTCCAGACCACGGTTTTGAAGCCGATTGGCCACATTGGTACGAAGAAGGCTGTACACCACAGAGGTCAGAGGAATGAAGAACAACATTCCCATAATGCCAAAGAGTTTGCCGCCCACGAAGATGGACACCAGAATCCAAATGGGGGAAAGACCGACAGAGCTGCCCACAACTCTGGGGTAAACAAGCTGTTCCTCCAGCTGCTGCAGAACCATGAAGGTGATGAGGAAGACCACGGCCTGCATGGGACTTGCGGTGACAATCAGCAGTGCACCGACGGCACCGCCCAGAAAAGCACCCACATAGGGGATCATAGCGGTAAAGGCGATAAACACGCTGATAACGGAGGCGAAGGGCAGCTTCATGATGCTCATGGTGACAAAGAACATGCAGCCCAGAATCAGGGATTCCACACACTGACCGGAGAGAAAACTGGAAAAAGTCTTGTTGGTCAGGCTGGCTACGGCGGCGATGCGGTCGGCGTAACGCTTATTCACATAGGCATAGAGTACCTTCCGAATCTGACGTTGCAGCTTTGTCTTGTTGGCCAGAATATAAATGGAAATGACAAAGCCGGAGATTGCCAGCATTACAATTTCTACCACGGAAGAAACTGCGGACAAAGAGGTGTTGATAATTTGCTCGTAATTGTCCACCACGGTTTGGATCAGTACGCCCAAATCAATGCCAGACAGCAGAGATTTGATTTGGGAGCTATCTATGTTGTGGTTTTCCAAAAACGTGTAGAATCGAGGAAGGGCATTTTCTACAGAAGTGACGATAGGGGGAATGGTTTCAATCAACTGAGGGACCAGAATGTAGAACACCATAAAAATAATGAAAAAGCTGCCGATATAAGTAATCAAAAGACTGATGGTGCTGTTAAACCGGGTTCGGACTTTTTTGCCGTGTTTCTCTTGAAAATGGGCCAGACGCCGCTCCAGTGCCCGCATGGGAACGCTGAGAAAAAAGGCCAGAATACCACCGATAATAAGCGGCTCCAGCAGATCTGTGAGGAACCAAAACACAGTACTGATAACCGATAAGTGGTTGATAAGGGTGTAGCTCAAAACGGCTACCACGATTAAGACCACTGCTTGATGGAATCGATTGGTAGGCTTGAAACGTTTCATAGAATTCTTCCTCCCTCCCCGATGGGGATGTGCTCCCTCTATTGTAACACATAATTTCCATTCCTGGGAGGGGGCTGTGGAAATTTTACAAAATTTTTAATCCCAAACAGATTGTGGATACAATCCATGAAAGCGTATATTTCCAGATGATTTCGAAGCCTGTTTGTAGGACTGTAAATTGAAATTCGGATGGAAAATCGTTTACATTCGGAGAAATTTGCGATATAATAACCAGAATCCAAATAAGAAAATAAGGAGGAATGTGCCATGACCGATAAACTGGAAAGAGACGATCTGGATGAGCTGCTCCGTAAGGCAGATGCCCTGCTTGGAGAAGAAGATCAGGAACCGGCTCAGGAGGATTTCCAAATGCCGGAACCTCCGGCGCAAACCTATTATGCAAACTTTAATAACAACTATGGGCGGGATTACCGTAAATCCGCTGAAACACCTCAGGCAGGAGGGATTCCTGCCTATAACCCGGATTTTCAGGAGGCGGATCCAGTGATGCGGCCTGCCAGAGAGCCACGCCGGGCCAGCGGCAAGGTGGCAGTACCGCCTCAACCTCATACAGCAGAAAAGCGGGAAAAGAAGAAAAAGCGTCCAAAAAAGAAAAAACACTTTCTGCGTACCTTCCTGTGCATCATTATTCTTCTTTTGGCGATTATCATTGTGCCGATGTTCCTGCTTATGAAACAGCCTGTGACCAATCGACCCATTGGGGAGAGAAAAAAGGGAGCATCCACCATTTTGCTGTGCGGCACCGATGAAGACGGATACCGAACTGATACCATGATGCTGCTGTATGTGAACGCAAAGGAAAAGGCAGTCAACCTGGTGAGCCTGCCTCGTGACACCATGACCCTTACCCCCTCCGGCAACTATGAAAAGTTGAATTCTGCTTTTGGACGAAATGGCGGTGCCGACGATCCGGAAGAAGGAATGGAGGAGCTGATGGGATATGTGAAAGACATCATTGGGTATCGTCCCGACGGATATATGCTCATCGACCTGAATGGCTTTGTGGAATTGGTAGACGTTATGGGAGGCGTGGAATTTGATGTGCCTCAGGATATGTTCTACGAAGATCCCTCTCAGAATTTGTACATCGACTTGAAGGCTGGACATCAGAAACTCAATGGACAGCAGGCTATGGGCCTGGTTCGGTACCGGGAAGGCTACTTCAATCAGGATCTGGGCCGTGTGGAAGTGCAAAGAGCATTTATTTCTGCCTGCATGGATCAATGGCTTTCTGTGGGCAGCGCTGCCAAACTGCCTCGCATTATTTCCTGCCTGAATCGCTACACCGTCACAGACCTCTCGACCGGAAATCTGATTTGGCTGGGCGTAAATGCCTGGAAAGCTGGCTTCGGCAACATACAGACCCAGACACTTCCGGGTTATGCGGATTATGTGGATGGCTTGTCCTACTACATTTTGTACCCCGATGAGGTGGCGGACACCGTCAACACCTACTGCAACCCCTATAAGCAGGAGATTTACAGCGACGAGCTGGACATTGCAGAGTAAACGTTAAGGAGAGAAACCATGGAAACTTCATTTCGGTTGGACCCTGTTCGATATACGGGTCGGCCCCAAGAAGAACGGGAGCCGATTGAGCAGAGGTGCTATGACTTTTTGGATAGTCTGGGTGTAGCCTATGACCGGGTGGATCACGATGCGGCCTTTCACATCGAGACTTGTCACGCTGTGGAAGAAGTGCTGGAGGCTCCCATTGCCAAGAACTTGTTCTTGTGCAATCGTCAGAGAACCCAGTTTTACCTCCTGCTGTTGGAGGGAGACAAGGTGTTTAAGACCAAGTATTTGTCCTCTCAATTGGGGTGCAGCCGTCTGAGCTTCGCACCAGAAGAGGATTTACAGGAGCGTTTGGGTGTGCAGCCCGGTTCGGCCAGCCTGTTGGGTCTGCTCCAAGATCCGGAAAACCGGGTGAAGCTGGTAATTGATAAGCCTTTGTTGAGCCAGAAATGGCTGGGACTGCATCCCTGCAAAAATACCTCTACTCTGCGTATTGATATGAAAACGGCGTTGGAACAGGTGATTCCGGCATTGGGACATGAGCCTGCCTTTGTGGAGCTTCCGGTGGAGGAAGAGGCGTGAAGGTAGTCGGACGATTTGCACCTACTCCCAGCGGCAGAATGCATATGGGCAACCTTTTTGCGGCGTTGCTTGCCTGGCTATCTGTTCGCAGTCAAGGCGGAACGATGGTTCTGCGTATGGAGGATTTGGATACCCAGAGAACCAGCAGCTTGAATTCGGACCGAATTCGCCGGGATTTGGAGTGGCTGGGTCTGGACTGGGATGTTGAAACAGAGCCTCAAAGTTTACGAACCGAGCGGTACTTAGAACAGCTTTCCATTTTGGAAAAGAAGGGGCTTTTATATCCTTGCTTCTGCACCAGAAGCCGACTGCACAGCCTCACGGCTCCTCATGCTTCAGAAGGGGTCTTTGTCTATGACGGTCACTGCCTGAACTTGACGGAGGAAGAGAAAAAGGCCATGGGACGGCCACCTTCCTGGCGGGTTCAGGTGCCCGACGAGGAGGTTTCCTTTGTGGACGGCCTTCAAGGCCCTTATGAGGAGAATCTCAAGACCCAGTGCGGTGACTTTGTGGTGCGAAGGGCAGATGGAGCGTTTGTGTATCAGCTTGCCGTGGTGGTGGATGATGGGGATTCCGGTGTTACAGAAGTAGTCCGGGGGCGGGATTTGCTCAACAGTACTCCCAGGCAGATGTATTTGCAGCGGTTGTTTGGGTATGATACCCCCAAGTATTACCATGTACCAATGCTCATGAGCAGCGACGGACGGCGGCTTTCCAAAAGAGACCGGGATATGGATTTAGAAGAGTTGTCCGGTGTAATGTCCGCACAGGCTATCGTGGGACGGCTTGCCCAGTGGGCAGGACTCCATCCAACCGCAGAACCGATTACCCCTCAGGAGTTGGTCAAAACGTTTTCTTGGAAACGGGTAATCAAAGAGGATATCTTTATTCGAGATTTTGATGAGAGTATGCAGAAGGATAAAGGCGTAATTTAACCAAGAAGTCATTTTAGAGAATACAGCTTTGCAGGGGAGGGGGAAATGCCCCTCCCCTGTATGACATTTTGAAAAACGGGGAAGCCGGCTTCGGTTTCCGTGTGAATCGGTTACAAGCGATAGAAAGAAGGAGAGAGTATGTTACAGGATATTGCGCCTCATGTATACCATAACCCCATGGAGTTTCGGCAGCCCAGGCAGGAGGATGTCGCTCTGGTATGTACCAAGGAAGGAATCCTTTTGCGCCGGGAGCAGGAACAATGGGTGCTGCCGAAGGTTGGACAGGTGCAGGGAGCAGAAGGGTTTACATATGGATTTTCGATTGATGAAACGGCCTATTTTCTCACATTTTCCGGGGAAGTGCCCGATTTCTCTTTTGTAAGGGACTATCGGGGCGGAACGCCCAAAGAGCTGGTTTTTGCCTGCGCTGTGGGACAGAGCTTGGCTCGATGGTATCAGGGAAATCGATTCTGTGGCTGCTGTGGAGCAGCTATGGAACACAGCAAAACCGAACGGGCTTTGGTGTGTCCTAAGTGCCATCATACCGTTTATCCCAGAATCAATCCAGCGGTCATTGTGGCAGTGCGGGATGGGGAACGACTCCTTTTGACCAAGTATGCCGGACGGGCCTTCACCCGGTATGCACTGGTGGCAGGCTACTCAGAAATTGGCGAGACGGTGGAAGAAACTGTGCGCCGGGAGGTTATGGAAGAGACCGGGCTGCGGTTGGGAAAACTGCATTTTTATAAATCGCAGCCTTGGGTGGTGACCGACAGCCTTCTTATGGGGTTCTATGCCGACTTGGAGGGCAGCGACCAGATCAAGCTTCAGGAGGATGAACTCTCAGAAGGAACCTGGTTCCGCCGGGATGAAATTCCCGATGATTTCTCCGGGGACAGCCTGACCGGTGAGATGATAACAAGATTTCGGCAGGGACTGGACCGGGTTCCGCTGGGGTAATGTAAAATTATTTCATATTTCCAGAAACACCACTTGCAACTGGGGGAATTTTCGGTTATAATAGACAAGTCTATACACCCCCTAATACCAAAGGATTATGAGAGGACTTGATAAACCATGAGTGCATCCCGTCAGAAAAAGCTCCGTCAGGGGCAACCCGCCGAGGCCGTCGAACAGAAGCGCCTTGACAAGAAGGAAGAGGACAAGGCTGCAAAGCAGCTTAAAGTCTGGACAATCCTGTTTTACGTAATTATCGGCTTGGTGGTTGTTTTCATTGTAGCATCCGCCTTTATCAACAGCGGCCTGTTGCAGCGTTCTTTGACCGCCGTCACCGTGGGCGAGCATAAGCTGTCCGCTGCGGAGATGAACTATTTCTATGGCAATGCCATGAATAGTGACCCCTATCTGAGCTACATGGTAAAGCCCGGCGTTCCCCTGGACAAGCAGGAGATGGAAGAGGGCAAGACCTTCTCTGATTACTTGCTGGAAAATGCAATTACTACCGCTCGCAATATGTACGCTGTATACGATGAGGCAGTTGCCAATGGCTACACCTTGACCGAGGAAGATAAGGCTGCTGTGGACGCTGCTATGGCAGCTTTGGACTCCACTGCTGCAGCTTATGGCTACAACAGTGCATCCGCTCTGCTCCGTGCAAACTACGGTGTGGGCTGTAACACCAGCAACTACCGGGACTTCCTGGAAGTTCAGACGGTAGCAAGCAACTACGCAAACAAATATGCAGAAGATCTGGAGTATACTCCGGAAGAGATCAAGGCAGAGTCCGAAAAGAACCCCACCGACTACTCTTCCTACACCTATCGTGTGTACACCTTTGCAACCAATGATTACTATACCACTGAGGCAGAGGAGCACACCGAGGAAGAGACCGAGGCAGCAAAGGCTGCCGCCAAGGCCGCTGCCGACAAGATGGCTGCAGACTGTAAGGGCGACGAGAAGGCCTTTGAGGCTGAGGTTCTCAAGCTGAACCAGGCTGCTGCGGACAAGAAGGCAGCAGAGTCTGAGGACAAGGAAGCAGAAAAGCCCGAGGTAAAGGATACCTCCCTGTATGAGAACTATCCCAAGGCCAACATTGCCAGCACCATGTCCGAGTGGATTGTAGACACCGCTCGTACTGCTGGTGAGACCACTGTTGTGGAAGCTTCCAATGGTTACAGTGTTGTGATGTATGTGTCCAGCAAGGACAATGCAGATGAGAAGACCGTAAATGTGCGCCACATTCTCATCAGTGCCGACAACGACGAAGCCAAGGAAGCTGCAAAGGCTAAGATCGAGGAAATCAAGGCAGAGTATGAGAAGAACCCCACTGAGGAGAACTTTGCAGAACTAGCCAACAAGTACTCCACCGATCCCGGCTCCAAGACCAATGGTGGCCTGTATGAGTCGGTTGCTCCCGGCATGATGGTTGCAGAATTCGATAAGTGGATTTTTGATGGCAGCCGTAAGGCTGGCGATGTAGACGTGGTGGAGACCGACTATGGCTATCACCTCATGTACTTCGTTGGCGAAGGCGAGTATTCCTACCGGGACACCCTGATCGTGAACGCTCTCAAGAATGCAGATTACGAGACTTGGTACAATGGCCTGACTGAGGCGGTTACTACGGACAATGGCATTGGCTATAGCTTCATCAAGACTGACCATGTCATGCAGCCTAAGCAGCCCACTCGCTAAGATATTCTGTTCAAACATCCCAAAGAGGGCTGTTGCTTTGCAGCAGCCCTCTTTTTCTAACCGAAAGGAGAATACTATGGAGCATCCCTTTTTGCGAGAAGAAATGGCTCTGGGAGCCGCAGCGTTGGAGAAATTGAAGCAAAGTCATGTGGCCATTTTTGGCATCGGCGGTGTAGGAAGCTATACTGTAGAGGCATTGGCCCGGGCCGGAGTCGGTGCGCTTACTCTGGTAGACGATGACACCGTGGGCCTTACCAATCTCAATAGACAGCTCTGCGCCCTCCATTCTACGGTGGGCAAATACAAGGCCCAGGTTATGGCGGAGCGGGTTCTGGACATCAACCCTCAGTGTCAGGTGCGGGCCTTGCCGGAACGCTATACGGAGGAAAGCAAGGAACGGTTTTTTGATGTGAAGTATGATTATATTGTGGATGCCATTGACATAGTATCCTGCAAGTTGAGCCTCATTGAAAATGCCCATCGGCTGGAAATCCCCATCATTAGTGCTCTGGGGACAGGGAATAAACTGGACCCTACAAAGTTCCAGATTACGGACATTTCCAAAACCAGCTTTTGCCCTCTGGCACGGGTGGTACGCAAGGAACTGAAAGAACGTGGCATTGTAAAGCACAAGGTGCTCTTCAGCACCGAACCGGCCTTAACGCCGGAAAGTCTGGAGGCACCACCTCCCGGACGAAGAAGTATTCCGGCCTCTGTGTCCTGGGTTCCCAGCGTGGCTGGCCTGGAACTGGCGGGCGCAGTCATTCTGGACCTCATCGAAAAACAGAACGGATAGCAAAACTGCCTTACCTGCGGGTAAGGCGGTTTTCCTTTTTGAAGCGGAAAATGAACGGATCATTGGGGAGGATTCGTAATAGGAGACAGTGATCAGTTTGCATGGGAATGGAGTTGAAACGTGGAAGAACTGGGTGTTTTCGGAAAATTCAAAATTTAGGGGGAGACTTTTTCTTTTTGGTGTGGTATACTATGGTTTAATGGGTCCCTTTGTCTGAACTGTGGAGCCCCTGGAATCTAAGAAAGTAAGGAGGTCGCTTTTATGAAAAATCTGCGCGGCATTATTGTGGCGGCCGTATTTTTGGCACTGACAGTTGCTTTGAAAATCGCAGCGGAGCATTTTGGACTTCTGATTGGTATGGCGTATCCCTTCGCCTCGAAAACGTTTATTGAACTGATGGCGGCTCGAACAGAGGTGTTTGACTTCTGTCTGTGGCAGGTCATTTTGGCTCTGTATGTGCTGGCCTGTGTGGTGGGACTTGCACTTGCTGTGCTGTTCCGGAAAAACCTGTTGCGCTGGCTGGGGTGGGTTCTGGCTCCTGCTTCTGTGGCAATCTTCCTGTTTACTGCCGTTTGGGGTGTGAACTACTACAATAAGCCCCTGGAAGAGAGTATGAAGCTCCCTGTGAAGGAGACCTATTCTACCGAAGAGTTGAAAGAAGCAGCGTTATTTTATCGTCAGCAGGCAGAGACTATTTCGGCTGAGGTGACACGGGACGAAAACGGAGAACTGAGTTTGCCGACTCTGGAGGAAATGAACGACATTGCCAATGAGGCTTATACCAATTTGGTGTGGAAGTACTCTGTTTTTGCAGGCCCCAAGATTACGGTTAAGGAACTGAACTGGAAGGACCAGTTCTACAAAATGGGCGTTGACGGTGTGGCTATGGCTCTCACTGGTGAGGCTGCTGTGAATCTGGATCAGTATGCTACTCAGATTCCCTTCAATGTGTGCCATGAAATAGCCCATCTTCTGGCGATTGCAAGAGAGGATGAAGCTAACTTTGCGGCTTATTTGGCCTGCACATTCAGCGATAATCCCACGTTCCGGTACTCCGGCAATTTGGAAGCCTTCCTGTTTTGTGCAGACAAACTCTATGAGATCGACCGTGCAGCCTGGTCTGAGGTGTGGCGTGATGCCTCTGATGGGATCCGCCACGATGTGGAGCAGCTGAATCAGGTGCAGGAACAGCGGCAGGGAAAAGTCCAGCAGATGGCAGAAACCGTCACGGATACCTACCTTCAGAGCAACGGACAGGAAGAGGGAACCAAGACCTACAGCAATGTAACCACGCTTCTGGTGGCCTGGTATCAGGATCAGTATATGGTAGATACGACCCCGCCTCCTACGGAATTCGACCCTCTCAACTACAACGATGTGTTTAGTACGGAGGCAACCGAACCCACCGAACCCACTGAGGAGGGCTAAAATGAAGGAAATGATGGAAGCCATTCAGGCAGGACTGCCGGAGCTTGGCCTGCATTTGGAGGAAGCCCAGGTACAGACCATGTGCCAGTTTGGACAGGCGTTGCTGGAAAAGAATCAGGTTATGAATCTTACCGCCATCACAGACCCGGCGCAGGTGGCAAAGCTCCACTTTTTGGACAGTCTGACCCTGTTGACTTTAGGAGACCTGTCCGGCAAGAAAGTGATTGACGTAGGCTGCGGCGGCGGTTTTCCCGGAGTTCCGCTGAAGATTGCCTGCCCCCAAATGAAGCTGACCCTTCTGGACTCTCTGGGCAAGCGGATGGACTGGCTGGCGCAGACCTTGCCCACGTTGGGACTGGACGTGGAGTGTCTTACGGCCAGAGCCGAGGAGGCAGTGGCAACTCGTCGGGAACAGTACGATTTTGCGGTATCCCGTGCAGTGGCTCGGCTCAATATCCTGTGTGAGCTTTGCCTTCCTTACGTGAAGGTGGGCGGTGCATTCCTGGCCATGAAGGGTGCTGCGGCAAAAGAGGAGCTGGAAGAGGCCAGAAAGGCTATTGCCGTTTTGGGCGGTAAGGTGGAAAAACATGTTGTGTTTGGTGTCGAGGGCACAGAACACAGCATTCTGGTCATCCGAAAGGTAAAGCCTACCCCGGTGCAGTACCCCAGACGGTTTACCAAAATCAAACAGAAACCGCTGTAACTTAGCCGGAAGAAAAACTAGGCGTTGACAAACACACAAAGATGTAATAAAATAGTTCTCGTGAATTCTGGAACGCAGGCAATGCTTCTTTCTGGAAGATCGTTCTTTCTGGAGGATAAGTACTATGTTTGAGAAAATTGTTTCTTATGCTTCCCGGCAGCTGGAGATTTCTGCTGAGGAGATCACTCGGGATACCACCTTTGAAAGTCTGGGTGTTGACTCCCTGGATATTGTGGAGATGACCATTGATTTCGAGGCGGAGCTGGGCGTGGAGCTGGACCTGGAAGGCCAGCAGATTACCACCTTCGGCGAGTTGGCTGACTACATCGAGGAGAAGCTGAACTAATCCTTGAGCCTTAATCGAATACCCCTTGTTACAAGCGGCCGGCTTATAACAAGGTCGCACTAGTCGGGGAGATAGCGGTGCCCTGTAACCTGCAATCCGCTACAGCAGGGATGAATTCCCATACCCGGATCAGCAGCAATACCGTCTGGCCGGCGTAAGCGGCGTTGAAGAACCGGTCTTACGCAACGGACTCCCGTGAACCATGTCAGGTGGGGAACCAAGCAGCATTAAGCGGATCTGTTCGTGTGCCGTGAGGTTGCCGTTTCCGAGCTGGCTGCGCCGGTATCGGGTGTTGCGCTGTTTCAAATGTGGGTGTGCGATCTTGTTATGAGTCGGCCTTTTTATATCTTTTCGAGAGTGGAGGTTATGTGGATGTATCAGGCATTATATCGGAAATATCGTCCCCAGACCTTCGACGAGGTCGTGGGACAGGAAGGGGTTACCCGAACCCTCAAAACCCAGCTGGTTACCGGCCATTTGAGCCATGCTTATTTGTTTACCGGATCTCGTGGCACAGGTAAGACCAGTTGTGCGAAGATTCTGTCCAAGGCGGTCAACTGCCTCAATCCCCACAACGGCAACCCCTGCAACCAGTGTGCAGCCTGTCGGACCATTGATGAGGGGTCCTGCATGGACGTGCTGGAAATCGATGCCGCTTCCAATAACGGCGTAGATAACATCCGGGATTTGCGGGACGATGCCGTGTATTCCCCTGCTGAGGTGCGCTACCGGGTGTATATCGTGGACGAGGTTCATATGCTGTCCCTGTCCGCCTTCAATGCGTTGCTGAAAATCATTGAAGAGCCCCCGGAACATCTGATTTTTATTCTGGCAACTACGGAGCTGCATAAAGTTCCTGCTACTATTTTGTCCCGGTGTCAGCGGTTTTCCTTCCGGAGAATCTCGCCTGAGGATGTGGCGGATCGGCTTCAGTATATTTCTTCCAAGGAGAGCATTACCCTGGAGCCTCAGGCAGCTATGGTATTGGCTCGCATGGCAGATGGCGCACTAAGAGACGGTGTCAGCCTCTTAGACCAATGTGCCTCTGCAACCCAAGGCCCTGTCACCGCAGAGGCGGTGTATCGGTGCTTGGGTCTGGCAGGAGAGCAGAAGGCGGCTCTTATGATGAGCTATTTGGCAGACCACAATACCAAAGGTGCCCTGGAACTTTATGATAAGCTCTATGCCGATGGCAAAGATGTGGCGGCATTGTTGGATGAGCTGTGCGCCTTGGCAAGAGACCTTTTGGTGCTCAAGACAGCTCCACAATCCGGTCTTTCCATGCTCTCTGGCGTGGCAACCGACCAGGAGGCGATGACCCTTCGGGATCGCTTTTCTCCTGGGGAACTGGTGCGGATTATGAAGGAGCTGCAAGCTACTGCCGCAGGGTTTACAAGAGACGGCAAAACCCGGTTGGATGGAGAGCTGTGTCTGCTTCGGCTCTGTCAGCCGGAGCTGAATCTGGATGCAGAGGCCATGAACGCCCGGCTTTCCAAGCTGGAACGTGCAGTGGCAAATGGAATCCGTGTGGTGCAGGAATCTCCCAAAGAGCCCCAGAGCGAGGAGGATCGTCCTCCTATGCCCGGAGATGAGGATGCACCACCTCCCACAGAAGAAGAGATGTCGGCGCGCTCTGCGCCCAGACAGGAAGAATCTCCCGTGGGATTTTGGCCGGACTTGGTAAGTAAAATCCATGAGGCAATTAAAAACCCGGTTTTGCGAGGCTACTTTGGAGCCACTCCTGATGCCCTTGTGCAGGGAAGCTTGCAGGCAGATCGGTTGGAGCTTCGGTGCAGCAGCACGTATGTCTATGAATTGATAAGCAAACGGGAAAACCTGGAACTGGTGGGGCAGGTGGCCTCTGAGTTCCTGGGCAGACCCATTCGAGCCTGGGCCAGTGACCAGCAGGCAAAGCCCAGAAGCAGTGAACATTTTCAGGAACTTCTGAATTTTGGAAAACAACACAGCGATGTCATTAAAATCAAGTAATTGGAGGAACATACAATGGCTAAAGGCGGTTTTCGTGGAAACCCCATGGGGGGAATCAATCAGACGGCTATGCTGAAGCAGGCCCAGAAGATGCAGCAGGAAATGATTCGGATGCAGCAGGAGTTGCAGACCAAGACCTATGCAGCTACCTCTGGCGGCGGCATGGTTCGTGCAGAAGTCAACGGCTCTCATGAGGTAGTATCCCTGTCCATTAAGCCCGAGGCGGTGGACCCCGAGGATGTGGAAATGCTCCAGGATATGGTGATGGCTGCCATCAATGAGGCAATGCGGAGTGCAGAGAATGAGGCTTCCAACTCCATGACCAAGCTCACCGGTGGTCTCAATCTGGGAGGCCTGTTCTAAATCATGCAGAGTTTTCCCACGGCGTTGGAGCGCCTCAGTGAGCAGTTCGGCAAACTTCCCGGCATTGGCACCAAGACCGCCCAAAGACTGGCCTTTCATGTGCTCCGACTTCCGGAGCAGGAGGCGCAGGACTTTGCACAGGCTATTTTGGATGCCAGACAGAAGGTGAGAACCTGCCCGGTGTGTCAGAACCTCACAGATCAGGAGCTGTGCCCCATTTGCGCGGACCCAGAACGGGATCGGAGTACCATCTGTGTAGTGGCAGAACCTCGAGACCTTATGGCCTTAGAACGGGCCAGAGAGTATCGTGGGGTGTACCATGTGCTTCACGGTGTCATCTCTCCTCTGAACCATGTGGGACCGGACGACATTCGGGTTCGGGAGCTTCTGAACCGAGTGGCACAGGGAGATGTGAAGGAGGTCATTATGGCCACCAACCCCGACACAGAGGGAGAAGCTACGGCAATGTATCTGTCCCGGCTCCTGCGGCCGATGGAGATTAAGGTCACCCGGCTGGCCTATGGTGTCCCTGTGGGCAGTCAGTTGGAGTATGCCGACGAAGTCACGCTTTTGCGTGCGCTGGAAGGCAGACAGCTCATTTAATGAAATATCGAATTCGTCGGAATGGACGGAAAAAAGACGAGTGGTGTGTGTTTGATATGTACCCAGAATCCTGGACACATTGAAAATTGAATTATACTGCACAGATG
>CAUWEI010000048.1:0-19264 GCA_963557675.1 uncultured Oscillospiraceae bacterium
GGTCACCATCATCCACCGCAGAGATGAGCTCAGAGCCGCAAAGTCCATTCAGGAGAAGGCTTTCGCCAACCCCAAGCTGTTCTTTATGTGGGACACCGTTGTGGAAAAGGTGGACGGCGACGAAATCCTCACCAGCATGGTGGTTCGCAACACCAAGACCGGCGAGAAGACCCTCATCGAGGCAGATGAGGAAGACGGCCTGTTTGGCCTGTTCGGCTTCATCGGTCTGCTGCCCAATACCAAGCTGTTTGAAGGCGTTCTCGATATGGAGAACGGTTACATTAAGACCGACGAGAACATGCACACCAACATCCCCGGCGTTTATGCCGCTGGCGATATGCGTGTGAAGTCCCTGCGTCAGGTTGTTACGGCTGCTGCTGACGGTGCAATCGCTGCTATGCAGGCGGAGCACTACATTGCGAACTTACACTAATTGTTGGAGGTAAATGAAATGCTGGAACTCGATAAGAATACGTTTGAGGCAGAGGTTCTGCAGGCCGAAGGTAAGGTCGTTGTGGACTTCTATGGCGATGGCTGCGTTCCCTGTGCAGCTCTCATGCCCCATGTTCATGGCTTTGCAGAGCAGTATGGCGATAAGCTGAAGTTCTGCGCTCTGAACACCACCAAGGCTCGTCGTCTGGCCATCGGTCAGAAGATCCTGGGCCTGCCTGTTGTGGCCGTCTACGAGAACGGTGTCAAGATTGACGAGTGTGTCAAGGACGACGCTACCCCCGAAAACGTAGAGGCTATGATCAAAAAGTACATCTAATGGTGTAACTTCACCCTTGCTAGATTGCCGCTGTTCGGCTTTCTATAAAAACTGATGAAAGGAGACATAGTTATGAGCATTTTGGCTAATAAGAAGGTTGTTATTATCGGCGACCGCGATGGTATTCCCGGTCAGGCGATTGCCGCCTGTGCTGAGAGCGCTGGTGCTGAAGTTGTGTTTTCCTCGACTGAGTGCTTCGTGTGAACCGCCGCTGGTGCAATGGATCTGGAAAACCAGAAGCGAGTAAAGGAGTTCGCTGAGCAGTATGGCCCCGAGAACGTTGTTGTTCTTCTGGGTGCTGCTGAAGGTGAGGCTTCCGGTCTTGCTGCTGAGACGGTTACCAATGGTGACCCCACTTTCGCCGGTCCGTTGACAGGAGTCCAGTTGGGACTCAAGGTTTATCATGTGTGCGAGCCTGAGATTAAGCAGGAGTTTGACGCTGCTGTTTATGAGGAGCAGGTCAGCATGATGGAAATGGTTCTTGACGTTGACGATATCGTCCAGGAAATGACTGCCATCCGCGAGCAGTTCTGCAAGTATTGATCCCCGGTCGGGTGATTCAAGCCTGTGAATTGTTGCACACGAGGGGCGGTGGCTTCGGCTGCCGCCTCTTCTTTTTTCCGCTAACTTCAATGTTCTCCTGGAACCGGTTTCAGAAGGTTTTAACTATATTTTTGAATTACAATAAAGGTGGAATTACATATGAAAAGCGTAATTAAGGGTACGGGTTACATCCTGGCCCATACCCCCGACATGGTGCTGCATAATGGTACAACTCAGACGACCGAACGGATCGTAAACCCCGACAGCGAATACCTCAAGGAGCTGCCCAACCACCTGCGTACCTATGAGCAGGTACTGGCTTATTGGCCCAACCAGGTTTACATCGGCAACAAGACTCCCGATGAGCTGGCTGAGGTGGCACAGCCCTGGTGCGACAAGGACTGTGACGTAAACGCCCGGTACGGTCAGTTCGGTCAGATTATGCCTCAGGAAGAGTTCCTGCTGCTGATGCAGGCCTGCGATGTATTCGACCTGGTAAAGCTGGACAAGAACTTCGTGGCTGCTCATAAGGAAGCTCTGGCTGCCAATGAGATCATGGACGAGGCCATTATGGCTCGTATCACCGAGGGCGTGGAGGCGGAAGAGATTGCCCATCTGGTGAACGACGAGCACGCCGAAGGTCTGTACCACAACAACGTTCTGGTAGGCTGCGTGAAGCGTGCCCATGACATCGACGTGAACCTGTCCGCTCATGTGATGCACGAGAATCTGGTGTCCAAGGCCTCTTCCGTTCTGGCTATGCTCCATGCCGTGAAGAACGCCGGCATTGAAAAGAGCGATGTAGAATATGTAATTGACTGCTGCGAGGAAGCTTGCGGCGATATGAACCAGAGAGGCGGCGGCAACTTCGCAAAGGCTGCTGCTGAGATTGCCGGTCTTTCCGGTGCTACCGGCTCCGATGCCCGTGGCTTCTGTGCCGGTCCTGCTCACGCCATTGTGGAAGGTGCTTCTCTGGTGGCTGCCGGCGCATACAAGACCGTTATGATTACCGCTGGCGGCTGCACCGCTAAGCTGGGCATGAACGGTAAGGACCATGTGAAGAAGGGTCTGCCTGCTCTGGAAGATATGATCGGCGGTTTCGCTCTGGTCATCACTCAGGATGACGGTGTCAGCCCCGAGTTTAACCTGTCCATTCTGGGCCGCCACACCGTCGGCACCGGTTCTGCTCCTCAGGCTGTTATTTCTTCTCTGGTCACCGATCCTCTGGATCGTGCCGGTCTGAAGATCACCGACATTGACAAGTACTCTCCCGAGATGCAGAACCCCGACATCACCAAGCCCGCCGGTGCCGGTGACGTGCCTCTGGCAAACTACAAGATGATTGCTGCTCTGGCCGTTAAGCGTGGCGAGCTGCAGCGTGCCGATCTGGCTACCTTCCCCGTGAAGCACGGCCTCACCGGCTGGGCTCCCACTCAGGGCCATATTCCCTCCGGTGTGCCTTACATCGGTTTTGCCCGCAATGACATCATGGCTGGCAAGATGCAGCGTGTTATGATTATCGGCAAGGGCTCTCTGTTCCTGGGCCGTATGACTAACCTGTTTGACGGCGTTTCCTTCGTGATTCAGGCCAACACCGGTGCCGAGCAGGCAGAAGCCGGCGTTTCTGAGGACGAGGTCAAGGGCATGATCGCCAAGGCCATGAAGGAGTTTGCTGCCACTCTGCTGGCGCAGGCGGAATAAGGCGGTGACAGCCATGAAGAATCTGGAACAAACCATTGCCAACGCATTTATGCAGATGGCAGAGGGCCTGGAAAGTGGTTCTTTCGGCCCCAAGCCCAAGATTGCACTGACCGGAATGGGCAGTGAGCACGGCGAGAAGAACGCCATGGAAGCTGCCCAGATGGCAGCCGCCAAGGGTGTGGATGTGTACTACATCGGCACTCTGAAGGCAGATGGCGTCACCACCATCGAGGTGGCCAACGAGGACGAGGGCCACAAGAAGATGGAGCAGATGGTAGAATCCGGTGAGGTGGACGGTGCAGTTACCATGCACTTCCCCTTCCCCATTGGTGTGTCTACCGTAGGCCGTGTGGTCACTCCTGCCAGAGGCCGGGAGATGTTTGTGGCTACCACCACCGGCACCTCCAGTGCGGACCGCATCGAGGGCATGATTAAAAATGCCATTTATGGTATTATTACCGCTAAGGCTGCCGGAATCAAGGAGCCTACTGTGGGCATCCTGAATGTAGATGGTGCCCGTCAGACCGAAATGGCTCTGAATCAGCTGAAAGAAGGCGGCTACTCCTTTACCTGGGCCAACTCCGCCCGTGCGGACGGCGGTGCCGTTATGCGTGGCAACGATGTCTTGCAGGGTACTCCCGATGTTCTGGTCTGCGACTCTCTGACCGGCAACGTGCTCATTAAGATGATGAGTGCCTACACCACCGGCGGCAGCTTCGAGGCCACCGGCTATGGCTATGGCCCCGGCATTGGCAAGGGCTACCACAAGCTGATTCACATTGTCTCCCGTGCTTCCGGTGCTCCTCTCATTGCCAACGCTCTGCTTTATGCAGCTCAGATGGTAAAGGGCAAGGTCTTTGAGGTTGCCGACAAGGAGTTTGCTGCTGCTGAAAAGGCAGGTCTGGAAAAGATCCTGGCTGCCCGGAAGGCTGCTGCCAAGCCTGCACAGGAGGAAGAAGAGGTCAAGGCACCTCCCGCAGAGCCTTGCACCGCCAGCATCCCCGGCATTGAGGTCATGGATCTGGAGGACGCTGCAAAGGTCCTGTGGAAAAATGGCATCTATGCTGAGACCGGCATGGGCTGCACCGGCCCTCTGGTCATGATGAGCCAGGCCAACTATGAGAAGGCTTTGGAGCTTTTGAAGAAGGCTGGCTATGTAGGCTAAAAACCCCCCGGCCTCCGATGTTCTCAACAGAAAGGAATGGAATCCCAAGATGGAACACCATTATATGGATAATGCCGCAACCTCATTTCCCAAGGCTCCCGGCGTCGGGCAGGCGATGGCCCATTACATCGAGAAAATGGGAGTGAATGTAGGAAGAGGCACCTATGAACAGGCATCGGAGGCCGGACTTGTTGTATTAGAAACCAGACAGCAGCTCAAAACCCTGTTTCATTTTCCCGGAAAGGTAAAAAATGTGATTTTTACCCCCGGTGCCACTTACAGCCTGAACCAGATTCTCCGGGGCTATTTGAAGCCGGGAGATCATGTGGTGGTCAGCAGTTTGGAGCACAACGCAGTGATGCGGCCTTTGATGGATTTGCAGCCTTTGGGCGTAACCTTTTCCCGGATTCCTGCGGATCGGGAAGGACGTACCAAGGCAGAAGACCTTCTGCCTCTGCTCCGGGAAAATACAAAGCTGGTTCTGGTGAATCATGCGTCCAACGTGTCCGGCACCATTTTCCCCTTGGAGGAAGTGGCCCGGATTTGCCGGGAGAGGGGAATCCCTCTGGCGGTGGATGGGGCGCAGACAGCAGGATATTTGCCCATTGATTTTGAAAAGCTGGGACTTTCGGCCCTGTCCGTGCCGGGTCATAAGGGACTTTTAGGACCTCAAGGCATTGGAGCCATGCTGTTGGCTCCGGAATTTGCCAGGGCCATGGAGCCTGTGACCACAGGCGGCACCGGAAGTGCTTCCGACAGCGAAGTTCAGCCCGGCTATATGCCGGATCGGTTTGAATCCGGTACCATGAATCTGCCCGGTATTTTCGGCCTCCATGCGGCTCTGGACTATGTGCTGGAGCAGGGGGTGGAGTCGGTGCGAGAGCACACCAAAGCGTGTACCCGGCAGTTTTTACAGGGGGTTCAGGACTTGCCCGTGCGAGTGGCAGGCCCCGGAAACCCGGAATTACAGGTAGGCGTGGTGTCACTGGACTTTGAAGGACTGGACAATGCAGAGGTTTCCTTTGCACTGGAACAGAAATTCGGGATTCAGACACGCTGCGGCCTGCACTGTGCGCCAAATGCTCATAAAACTTTACAGACTTTTCCACAAGGCACGGTCCGCTTCTCCTTTGGTCACGAGACCAGTCAGGAGGAAGTGGCCTATGCTTTGAAAGGAATTGAAACCATACTGAAAGGAAGGTGAAGTTTATGGATACCAAGAAAGTCAGACTGACGGAGCTTACTTCCTCTGCCGGATGAGCAGCGAAATTGGCCCCAGGGGCCCTTGCGCAGGTTTTGCGTAAGATTCCAAATTTACCAAATGAAAATCTGCTAGTTGGTTACGACACATCAGATGATGCCTGTGTATACCGAATTAGTGACGAGTTGGCGCTGGTTCAGACGGTGGACTTCTTCCCGGCTATGGTGGATGATCCCTTCCAGTTTGGACAGATTGCCGCAGCAAATGCCTTGTCTGATATTTACGCCATGGGCGGTCGGCCCACCCATGCAATGAATCTTCTGTGCTTCCCGGAATGTTTAGACCTTGAAATCGCCGCTGAGATTTTGGCCGGCGGTGCGGATAAGGTTCGGGAGGCGGGATGTACCATTGCAGGAGGTCATTCCATTAACGACAAGGAACCCAAATACGGCCTGTGTGTAAGCGGTTTTGTAGACCCAAGAAAGATGCTTACCAACAGTGCAGTAAAGCCCGGAGATTACTTGGTCATTACAAAACCCATTGGAACGGGAATTCTCACCACTGCTGCCAAAGGCGAATTTCTGACCCCGGAGGAGACAAGGGGCATGATCGACACCATGCGAACCCTGAACCGGGTGGCCAGTATGTGTGCAGAGGGGCGGAACGTCCACGCCTGTACGGATATTACAGGCTTTGGTCTGGCCGGACATCTTTGCGAAATGGCAGAGGGCAGTAAAACCAGTATTTTCCTGGAGGCTGGAAAGGTTCCTGTTTTGCCCGGTGTATTGCAATGGGCCAGAATGGGAATGATCCCGGCCGGAGCTTATCGGAACCGAAAGTATTTCGGCCCCAGAGTGAAGGTGGCAGATACCGTTCCCACGGAACTTTCCGATGCCGTATTTGACCCCCAGACCTCCGGTGGTTTGCTGTTCTCGTTACCCGAACCGGAAGCAAAGGACCTTTTGGCCCGGCTTCAGGATGCCAATGTCCCCGCCGCAATCATTGGCTATGCCAGCACATTTGATGGAACTTCTGTACACGTTGTATAGCAGATGGCAGGAGGCACCGATAGAAAACTCTCGGTGTCACCTGCCCCCATATAATGATGTTCTGGCCCAATCGGTGACGCTGAACAGGAAAATACTTCTTGACTTTTTTATAATCGGGATTATAATGAGAGTGTTGGGGTATCCTGTAGGTGTACGCCGTTATGTGGAAGCAGTCGGGTAACTGGTGTGCCCTCTGGTCTTCAAAACCAGTATGAGCATTGACTGCTCGGGTGGGTTCGATTCCCACCTGCTTCCGCCAAGTTGAGACCTGTGCCAGAACTTCGGTTCTGGCACAGGTTTTATTTTTGCAATCATAAAGGGGTAGCACATATGAATCAAGAGTTATTACGAAGGATTCCCAAAATGGACCTGCTTCTGGCCCGTCCGGCTCTGGCACAGGTGGAGTCGGTTTCCAGAAATGGACTGAAAAAGGCTGTTCAGGACTATTTGCAGGAGCTTCGTTCCGCCATTCTGGCAGGGAAGACCACGGAAGTTCCCACCTTGGAGCAGATGGAGCAGGAGATTTTGCACCGATTGGAGGAAACCACGCCCTTTCACTTAAAGCGTGTAGTCAATGCCACCGGCGTGGTGCTGCACACCAATCTGGGCCGTGCGCCTCTGGGTGCAGAGGCTGCCGCCCGGATTGCAGAGATTGCACAGGGCTACTGCAATCTGGAATACGATATTGAGGCCGGAAAGCGGGGCAGCCGCTACAGCCATGTGGAGGACCTCATCTGTGAGCTGACCGGCGCAGAGGCCGCCATGGTGGTCAACAACAATGCAGGTGCCGTATTTCTCATGCTGAACACCCTGGCAAAGGGAAAGAAGGTTGCCATTTCCCGTGGCGAACTGGTGGAAATCGGCGGTTCCTTCCGGGTGCCGGAAATCATGGAGCAGAGCGGTGCAGATCTGGTGGAGGTGGGTACCACCAACAAAACCCACCCGGAAGATTACGAAAACGCCGTAGAACAGGGCGCATCCGTACTTTTGAAGGTGCATACCAGCAATTTCTCCATTGTGGGCTTTACGGAGTCTGTAGGCGTGAAGCAGATGGCGGAGATTGCCAAGGAAAGCGGCTCTCTGGTTCTGTATGATGTGGGTTCCTGCTTCCTGTTTCCACGGGAGTATGTGGGCCTGTATGACGGCGAGACCGTGACCAAGGCGCTGCAAGATGGTGCGGATGTGGTTTGCTTCTCCGGTGACAAGCTTATGGGCTCTACCCAGGGCGGTATTCTGGTGGGCAAAAAAGAGCTGATTGAGAAAATGCGGAAAAACCACCTGACCAGAATGCTCCGTGTGGACAAGCTTTCTCTGGCGGCTCTGGAACCGGCACTGCGGCACTGCCTGGACCCCAAGGAGGCCTGTGAAAAGATTCCGACCCTAAAAATGCTGTCCATGAGCCAGGAAATCTGCACCCAAAAGGCAGAGGCTCTGCAAAAGAAATTATCTGCGGCGGCACCGTCACTACACATTGACACGGTTCTGACGGAGGACGAGGTGGGCGGCGGCTCCCTGCCCGGTGTTATGCTGCCCGGATGCGCTGTGGCGGTTTCTTCGGAATCCCTCAGTGCACAGCGGATCGAGCAGCATTTGAGACTGCGAAAAACCGCTATTATTACACGGGTTTGGAAGGAAAGAGTACTGATTTCTCCCCGTACTCTTTGCGACGGAGATGAACAAGAGCTGATTCAGGCATTCACAGAGCTGGAACAGCTGACAAAAGAGGAGAGAGAAGCACAATGAAACACCTTGTAATCGGTACTGCCGGACACGTGGACCATGGCAAAACCTGTCTGACCAAGGCCCTCACGGGTACGGACACAGACCGTTTGAAGGAAGAACAAAAAAGAGGCATTACCATTGAAATCGGCTTTGCACAGCTGACTCTGCCCAACGGACAGCAGGCTAGTATTGTGGACGTTCCCGGTCATGAAAAGTTCGTGCGGAATATGCTGGTGGGCGCAACAGGTATTGATGTGGTGCTTCTGGTGGTTGCTGCGGACGAGGGCTTCATGCCCCAGACCCAGGAACATTTGGATATTTTATCCCTTCTGGATGTGAAAAACGGCATTATTGTCCTGACAAAAGCGGACATGGTGGACGAAGATTGGCTGGAAGTGGTGAAGGACGACACCAGAGAACGGGTCAAAGGCACGTTCCTGGAAAACGCTCCTATGCTGACGGTTTCTGCCTACACGGGGCAGGGCATTGAGGAACTGAAAAACGAGATTGTGGCTCTGGTGGAACGAACCGAGTCCCGGAAATCCGACCGTCCCTTCCGTCTGCCTGTAGACCGGGCCTTCTCCATCAAGGGCTTTGGTACGGTCATTACCGGCACTTTGGTGGATGGCACCATTCAGACCGGAGATTCCGTCATGGTCTATCCCCAGCAGAAGCTGGCTCGTGTGCGTGAATTGCAGAACCACGATGAAAGCCAGAATGAAGTGGAGGCCGGTATGCGTGTGGCGGTGAACCTGACCGGTGTGGAGCGTCAGGAACTGGTGCGTGGCTGTACCATTGCAGAGCCGGATTCCATGGAGCTGTCCGAACAGATTGCAGTGCATCTTCAAATGACCCCGGATGCTCCTTTTAATATCAAAAATTCCTCAAAGCTCCATTTCCATCTGGGTACACAGGAAATGGTGTGTAAGGTTCGTCTGCTGGATGCCGACCAGCTGGAACCGGGACAGAGCGGATATGCGGTCCTATCCTTCCCGGAGGAGCTGGTGGCCCGGAATCTGGACCGGTTCATCGTTCGGTTCTTCTCTCCCATGACCACGGTGGGCGGCGGCATTGTGCTGGATATGCACTCTCCCCGGCTGAAACGGAAGGAGGAAGCCGTATTGGAGCGGCTCAAGCGGCTCAATGACTCCCCGGACTTCCGGATTCAGCAGATGGTGATAGATGCAGGTTACACCCTCACCAACGAAAACGCCCTGCTCAAGCGCAGCGGTCTGTCTGCCACCGTGGTGAAAGAGGTCTTGCAGCGGCATCTGGAAGAGGGAACCATCATTCAGATTGAAAACGGCCTCATTGCAAAGGAAACCATGGATGCCATTTGGGGCAGGGCAGAGGAGCTTCTGGGCAAGTTCCACAAGGAAAATTCCCTGCAAGACGGTCTGCCTCTGGGCGAGCTGAGAGGAAAGCTCTTTGCTTCTTCCTCCAAAACCCTGGATTCCATTCTGAACTACTTTGTAAAGACGAAAAAACTTCGCCTTGTGGGAAGCTGTGCAGCACTTTCCACCTTCAAATGTGCCTTTTCTCCCGAACAGAAATCCATGCAGGAAAAGCTCAACAACCTGTATCAGGAAGTGGGCTTTGAAGCACCCCTCACCACAGATGTGGCGGCACAGTTTGCCAATCGGCAGAAGCCCTTCCAGCAGGTTATGGTGAAAATGCAGAAGGAGGGAACCCTCATTCCTCTGACTCCTCAGACCTGCGCCCACAAAGTCATGTGTCAGAAGGCTCTGGATGAATTCCTTGGAATGTTCCAGAACAGCGATCAGGTGACACTGGCAGAATTTCGCACCCAACTGGGCGTTTCCAGAAAGTACGCCCAGATGTATTTGGATTACTTCGACCGTTTGAAGATTTCCAAAATGGTTGGTGACCACAGAATCTTGCTGAAACCGGACTATAAAATTGGATAGGAGAAAGAAAAATGAAAAAACTACGTTCGCATCTTCCCATTATTTTGACCGGCCTTGTGGTCGGCGTCATGTCCATCCTGCTGGTGCAGTGGGGAAATCCCGCAAACATGGGCTTCTGCATCGCCTGCTTCCTGCGTGATATTGCAGGTGCGCTGGGCCTGCACCGGGCAGAGGCCGTCCAGTACATCCGTCCCGAAATCATTGGCTTGGTTCTTGGCTCCATGGTCATGGCCATGGTCAACAAAGAATTTAAGGTGCGGGGCGGTTCTTCTCCCGTGACCCGGTTCATTCTGGGCGGCTTTATGATGGTAGGTGCCCTGATGTTCCTGGGCTGCCCCCTTAGAATGGTCATCCGTCTGGGCGGCGGTGACCTGAACGCCATTTTTGGCTTGGTGGGTTTTGCTCTGGGCATCTTTGTGGGTACCTTGTTCCTGAAAAAGGGCTTTACCCTGAAAAAATCCTATAGCCAGACCAAGGCCGAAGGTCTCGCCGTTGGCGTGGTCAATGTGGGCCTGTTGGTTCTGGTAATTGCGGCCCCTGCCTTCCTGTTCTTCTCCAAGGAAGGCCCCGGCTCTATGCACGCTCCCATTGTGGTTGCCCTCATTGCAGGTCTGGTGGTTGGCGCATTGGCCCAAAAGACTCGGTTCTGCATGGCTGGCGGCATCCGGGATGCCATTATGTTGAAGGACTTCCACCTGCTCACAGGTTTTGTGGCCCTTCTGGTGACCATTTTCATTGGAAACCTGATTGTAGGCGGTTTTGATCTGGGTCAAGGCCTCAAGGTGGGCTTTGAAGGTCAGCCCATTGCCCACACCGATGGTCTGTGGAATGCGCTGGGCATGGTTCTGGTTGGATTTACCGCCGTTTTGCTGGGCGGCTGCCCCATGCGGCAGCTGGTTCTGTCCGGCAGCGGCAACAGCGATTCCACCGTTACCGTACTGGGTATGGTAGCAGGTGCTGCCATTTGTCACAACTTTGGTCTGGCTTCTTCTGCTGCCGGTCCCACCATGGCCGGTAAGATTGCAGTAGGCGTGGGCCTTGTGGTGGTCACTGTCATTGGCCTTGTAAATACAAAGAAAGTGTGAGGATAACAAAATGAATCAGATTGATGCACGTGGATATTCCTGCCCCGAACCGGTATTGATGACCAAACGAGCCTTGGAAAAGGGAACTCCTCTGGTGGTACTGGTAGACAATGAAACTTCCGTGGAAAACATTCGGCGGTTTGCCACCAACATGGGCCATTCGGTGGAGTGGAAAGAGCTGGAAGAAGATTTCGAGGTTACCATTCGATGAAGGAACAGATTGCAACATTTCACACCCATTTGGGAGCCGTTCGCTTTCACAAGATTCTGAAAGATCTGGGAGATTCTGCCGTAATGATGCCCGTCCCCCGGAAGCTGTCCGCTTCCTGCGGCACTTGCGTCCGGTTCAGCCACCCCTTTGAGGAAGGCTGGGTGGACGAAGATCTGGAAGCGGTCTACAATGTGAAAGACGGAGGCTTTGAACTGGTCTTTTTTAACGAGGAACAGGACGATTGATGGGAAAATCGGATGGTTTTGAAACAATAGGATAAAAAAAGGGAGCTGTCTCGAACTTGAGACAGCTCCCTTTATGATGAAACGGAGAATAAAAGACCACCGATATTCCTGAGGAATACCGGTGGTTTGAACGATTAGCAGTAGAAATCCTTGATTTTCTTTGCTCGGCTGGGGTGGCGGAGTTTCCGAATGGCCTTGTTTTCGATCTGGCGGATTCTTTCTCTGGTAACGCCGAAGATCTGGCCCACCTCTTCCAAAGTATGGGTACGGCCGTCGTACATACCAAACCGCATCCGCAGCACATCGGCCTCACGCTCTGTGAGAGTACCTAGAATCTCAGACAGAGCCTCTGCCAACAGAGCGTTGGAAGTGGCGTCAGCAGGTCCGGGGGTGTTGTCGTCCTCCACGAAAGAGCCAATGGTGGTATCTTCTTCATCACCAACCGGGGTGTCCAGACTCAAGGTATCGGCAGCGGTACGGTTGGCTTCGATGATTTTCTCAACCGGGAGATTCAGCTCCTTGGCGATTTCCTCCACGGTGGGCTCACGGCCCAGCTCCTGCACCAGCTTTCGGTTGCAGCGGGTGGCCTTGTTAATGACCTCTACCATATGCACAGGGACACGAATGGTCCGGGCCTGGTCGGCAATGGCACGGGTAATGGCCTGCCGAATCCACCAGGTGGCATATGTAGAGAATTTGTTTCCCTTTGTCCAGTCGAACTTGTCTACCGCACGGATCAGACCCGTATTGCCTTCCTGAATCAAATCCAGAATGTGCAGGCCACGGCCGGAATATTTCTTGGCGATGGACACCACCAGACGAAGGTTGGCCTCCGTCAGCTTGTCCTTGGCCCGCTTGTCACCGGCGGCAACACGCTTGGCAAGCTCAATTTCTTCATCGGCAGACAACAGCTTTACCTGACCGATTTCCTTCAAATACATACGGACGGGATCATCCAGATTGTACTCGGCGGCAAGATCCACCGGGTCTACCAGTTCTTCTTCTTCCACGTCGCTGAGGTCGGCATCCCCAACCAGACCATCCTCAATAGGGGGCAGGGCATCGTCCAGATCCAGCTCCAGGTCTGCACCTGTAATCTGAATTCCCAATGTGTCGAACTTCTCGTAGATTTCCTCAATCTTTTCCGGGGAGATGTCCAGCTTCTCCAACTCGGCGTTCAACTCGGAAGCACGCAACACCCCATCTTTCCGGCCTTTGGCGATTAGGGACTGCAATACAGCATATGAATCTTCGTTTGTCTTTGCGGGCTTCTTTGCGCTACTCATAATAACACTTCCTCCATCTTCCTAAAACACAGTGCAGAAACGTCCAATGCACTTTGACTATATCCCGTTTTTTCCTGGTTGACAAGGGGAAATTACCAGGAATTTTATGAAAAATCGAATCTTTCTCCCCAGAAATGGAAAATTCCGGTTTCTAAGAGGGAAAAAATCTCAATTTGTGTCGGATTCTGTAAATTCTGTGGCGTTTTCGTCCGGATTGGAACCTTCTGCGCTGGGGGCGATGGGATGCAGAGTGACTTCCACCCGGTTGATGGGGGTGCCCATCTGGTAGAACTTTTCCTCGTAATCCGTCATAATCCCCACAGGGCCATTGGCATGGAGATCAAAGGTGGTCTTGTCCATGGGGAAGGACAGGGCCGCAAATTCCTCCAGAGAGAAGTCAAACAAAGGACGGTTGTCGGTCTTAAAATGAATCTGGCCTCCATCTGCCAGAACCCGGCTGTATTTTTCCAGGAATCCACGATGGGTCAGACGGCGTTTGGCGTTCTTCTTCCGGGGCCAGGGGTCACAGAAGTTAATGAACATTCCATCCAGCTCGCCGGGAGTAAAGCACTCCTCAATCCGGGCTACGTCGATGTCTACAAAGAACACATTTTTAAGACCCAGCTCCTTGGCCTTCTCCATGGCAACCACCATGGCATCGGCACAGCGTTCCATGGCAATGAGAAGCATATCCGGATTGGCCTGGGCGGTCTCTACGGTAAAGCGGCCTTTGCCACAGCCCACCTCAACCCAAAGACGGGTACACTGGGGAGCCAAAGAACGCCAACGGCCCTTCATGGATTCCGGCTCCCGAATCCACCAGTCGCTGCACCGCTCCATCCGAGGTACCAGATTGGGCTTTTTTCTCATGCGCATGATATATTCCTCCTGTAAGCTATAATAAAGCAACTTATTATAACAGAAAAATCCCCAGGAGTCAAAGGAAATTAACGGCTTTTTGTAGGATTTACAAAAATGCCGTAAAATATGCAGCCGAGGCCCCGAAATTCCGAATTCGGAAACACAGTTGATTTGTGTACCGATTGAAAAATTGTGGCGAATAATGTAAAAAGTGGAACATTGACACTTTGACAAAAGTGGCTAGTTAAACTGTACAGATACTACTTTGTATCCTTTTGAGATTATTGACTTTTTGCATAATGGTGTCTTATAATATAGCCATATGCCAAGCCTTCTTGTGAATTTTGCCGGAACTTCACGGGAAGACGAGAATAAAATGGAGGAAAGAAAATTGAAAAAGCAGTTGTTCAAAAAGTCTGTATCCCTGCTTTGTGCCGCAGCTATGGTTGTGGGCCTGTGCGCTGGTTTGGCACAGGAAGCATTTGCCGCACTGGGATATTGGCCCGATCCCCTGGAAATTCCCAATGAATACTATCAGGAAAACACAACCTTACAGCCCTATGGTTCCTGTTTCCTGATCGATGAATTGAAAAATTGGAGCCCCGATAATGACCCCGATGCTCGGTATAACCGTGGTTCCATTCCTCTGGCCGAGCGTTGGATGGGTCCCAGCGTGAACCCTCTGGCCTCCCGGGATGCCGGCGTTATGCCTCTGGCCATGGGCAATGCCCGTGCCAGCCAGGGCCCCTCTCAGGGCGGCGACGGCGCAGCCTGCTACGCATTCAATAACTTCCAGTATGTGGATGTTTACAACTTCTGGGGTGGCTCCTCTGCCGAAGGCCCCATCGCCATTCCTTCCCCGGAACTGATCGACGCCGCTCACCGCAATGGTGTGCCCGTCACCGGTACCATCTTCATCCCCTGGGGTGACGGTGTGTATGGCGACCGTTTCGTTCGTGAAATGGTCGAAAAGGATGCCCAAGGCCACTTCATTGCAGCGGACAAGCTCATTGAGATTGCCCAGTACTATGGCTTCGATGGCTACATCTTCAACGCCGAATCCGGTACCGGCGTTCCCGGATTCAAAGAGTTCCTCATCTACTTGCAGGAAAACAAGCCCGATAACTTCACCATCTCCTGGTACAATGGTTCCGGTAACGTAGGCGAGGGCAGCATTCAGGCTTGGATGCAGGATGGTGACACCAAGATCACCGATGACTGGTGGCTGGATATGGGTGGCGGCTGGAGCGGCCCCAAGTCCAGTGTTGAGGCTGCCATTGCATGTGGCGTATCTCCTTGGAAGATTCACTCCACTTGGGAGAACTGGCCCATGACCAGCGGCGCAAAGGGCGGCAACTACCAGACTCGTCTGGGCGAGGATGGTAAGCTGATCAGCTCTCTGGGTATTCTGGCACCCACTGCATCCCTGATGGCTTCCACCAGCCCCGAGGACTTCATGAACGTTCAGGACCAGAAGCTGTGGGTTGGTCCCACCTTCGATCCCTCTTCTACTTACCGTCCCAGCAATGAGTTCTGCGGCTTTGCAAACCTCGTTGCGGACCGTACTCCCGTTCTGGGCACCGACTTCGTGACCAACTTCACCACCGGCAACGGCCACAAGTTCTACGAAGACGGCAAGGTAGTCGGCAAGGAAGACGGCTGGTACAACCGTTCCATCGGTGACGTGCTCCCCACCTGGCGTTGGATCATTGAGTCCGAGGGCCAGAAGCTGAACGCTATCATCGACTACGCCGATGCGTGGTACGCCGGTACTTCTATGAAGATTTCCGGCAACATGGATGCCAACAAGCCCAACCATGTGAAGCTGTACAGCTGTAACCTGCAAATCACCGACAAGACCAAGTTTGATTTTGTCTACAAGACTCCTGTGGATGGTGTCAAGGTGGAGCTGGGCCTGTGCTTCGGCGATACCTATGATGCAAACAACTTTAAGTTCTATGACCTGGCTACCACTGCCGACGGCAAGTGGAACACCACCAGCATTGACCTGTCCGGTGATGCAGGTAAGACTGCCATTGCGATTTCCCTTCGCTTTACTGCTCCTGAGGGCGTGAGCGATTACGCAATCAATGTTGGTCAGATGGCCATTACCACGGATAAGACGGCTCCTCAGGGTGCTTCCAATGTGACTCTGGATGAGGCAATTTACCCCACCGACAAGACCATGGAAGCCAGAATCTACTGGGAGAATGGCGAAAATGCCTTCATGAACCGCATCTACCGGGTTCATAAGGACGGCACTCGTGAGCTGGTAGGCGTTACTCCTTCCGATGCCTTCTATCTGGGCAGCTATGAGAAGGAGCAGGGCGAGACCGCTTGCACCTTTGAAATTGTTTCCTACTCCAAGAATGGTGTCAAGGGCGGCACTGCTACCATTGACATTGCATGGCCCACTGAAGTAAAGGACGGCTTCGTGCCCTTCTTCGACGAAGGCCCCAACCTGGCCCTCAAGAAGCCTGCTGTATCTATGGTAGGCGGTGTCGGCACCACCGGCGTTCATCAGCTGAACGACGGTACCGTGCTCAACGGCTCCAAGTGGTGCGCTGAGACCACCCGCGGTGCAGCCGTTATTGACCTGGGCGAAAATAAGACCATCCAGAGATGGGTTACTTACCACGCCAACTGCCCCGGCGCAGGTGAAGGCGTCAGCTTCAATACCGTTGACTTTGACTTGCAGTATGCTGCCGATGACGGCCAGCCTCTGCTGACCGGCGACGATCAGGAAAGCCGTAACCGTGTAAACAGCCTGCAGTTCACCATGGCAGATCATGTTGCCAACAACAAGCAGGACGTTACCGACCGGAACCTGAATCAGCCCATTACCGCTCGTTACATCAAACTGAATGTTTCCGTATCCGATGCTTGCCCCTGGCGTGCAATCCGTATCTATGAGCTGGAGCTGTACGAAAAGGCCGGCATTGATAACACCGCTTCTCCCTATGAGCGCAACGTCACCGTTCGCAACAACGAGGGCAAGAATGACCAGGTTGTTGTGGACAATGTCCAGATGGTTTACTCCTCCGGTTCCTACTCTCAGGGCAACGGTGTCATCCATGAGGATACCGGTAAGGTTCGTCTGTTCACGGACCTGACCTCCGAAGAGCCGATCGCTGTTGCCAAGGCTCTGCAGCCCACCGAGGGCCACAAGCAGAGAGGCGTTGGTATCGCAACCTTCGAGGGTCTGGAACTGAATCCCGAGGGCGGCCGCCTGTTCTATGATGTACTGGACGGTTCCGGTCCTGAAGTTACCCACAGCCGTCGTGCCAGCGTGTACTATGCACCGGAAACCGGCACGGCTCCCACTGCTCCTGAGGCCACTACTTTGGAGCGTACCACCAGAGGCTTCCAGCTCCGTGACCAGTACGGCAAGTTCACCGCTACCGGTCTGGAAGACGGTACTTCCGTTTGGATTTACACCGCAAAGGATGCCAAGACCGCAGTTCTGCGTACCATGCCTGCTGTGAATGGCATCGTTTCCATTGAGCGTGTTCCCCTCAAGAAGGAAGGCGGCTCCATTTTCTATGAGCTGCACAAGGAAGGCAAGCCTGTTTCTCAGATGTACGAACTGACCTACGGCGATCCCATGACCCTGAATGCAGACCTTACCGGCCTGAATGAGCTGATTGCCAAGTGCAGTGCGATTCAGCAGGCCGATTGCACCACCTCCACCTGGACCGCATTCCAGACCGCTCTGACCGCTGCTCAGGAAGTGGTGAAGGGCACTGCTACCGCTGCTCAGGCCGAGAAGGCTCGTGCAGACCTGAACGAAGCTTATGCAAACCTGCGCTTTAAGGGCAATGTCCAGCGCCTCAATGAGCTGTGCGAGGAGTACAGTGCTTACAAGGCTGAGGGCTACTCTACCGTTACCTTTGAAGCATTTACCAAGGCTCTGAATACAGCAAAGGATGCTGTTAAGAGCGGCGACTACAGCAACTATGAGATTGAGCAGATCCGGATTGCTCTGGAAAATGCGGTCCGTGGCCTGAAGCCGGTACCTGTCATTACCGGTGTGACCGTGGCTCCTGCTACTGCTTCTGTTGCCAAGGGTGCTACCAAGCAGTTTACCGCAACGGTGGAAGGCAGCAATGAGCCCAGCCAGATGGTTACCTGGACTCTGACCGGCAATGCAAGCGATGCTACCACTCTGGAGAATGGTCTGCTGAGCGTTGCTGCTGACGAGACTGCTACCAGCCTGACCGTTACTGCAACCTGTGCGGAAGATGCCAGCTTCAGCGGCTCTGCTGTTGTTACCGTTACAGAGGAAGTTGCTCCCCCTGACCCCACCGTTCCTGCGGAGTCTGAGCTGCTGTCTCGTGATGCTGCCGTAATCGGCACGGACGGCAATACCAACCAGGGCGAAGGCATTGAACTGGCCTTTGACGGCAAGCTGACCACTAAGTGGTGCTCCGAGCACACTCCGAACTATGTAGTCTTTGATGTAACCACTCCTGCTGTGGCCAACCGTCTGGTTGTGACCCACGCCGGCGGCGGTGTTCCCGCTGAGAACAGTGGACTCAACACCAATGACTTTGCACTGTATGTTCTGGATCAGAGCAAGCACACCGATGCACAGTTCCTGGCAATGGATCAGGATGCTCAGAAGGCCGTTATGGACGATGATGCCAACTGGGTACTTCTGAAGGACTATGTTGCAAACGATGAGAATGTAACAGATGATGCTTTGCAGACCGATGTTGAGAGCCGGATTTACCGCCTGAAGGTCACCGATGGTGACTCCAACTGGTGGAACGGCGTCGATACCATCCGTATTTATGAGATTGAGCTCTATGGTAAGAAGAGTGGTTCTGTGATTCCTCCTGAGGAAGTCACCATCACCATTGACCCCCAGGAGATTACCATTAGCAACGTTCCCGGCCTGAAGCAGCAGTTTACTGCTCTGGTAAGTGGTGCCAGCGATCCTTCCGTGATCTGGTCCATTTCCGGCAACACCAGCAAGGATACCCGGATTGACAATGGTCTGCTCTTCCTGGGCGAGGATGAAACCGCTCAGACTCTGACCGTTACTGCAACCGCTAAGGCAGACTCCACCAAGAGTGCTTCTGCCACCGTTACCATCGAAGTTCCCAGCCATTCCGTCAAGGTCAGCGAGACCCTTGCCAATGGTACCATTACCGTTGACAAGCAGACCGCAAAGGAAGGCGAAACCGTCACCCTGACCGTAACTCCCAACGAGGGTTATGAGCTGGTGGAAGGCTCCCTGAAGTTCAACGGTACCGCCATCGAGGGCAATACCTTCGTAATGCCCAAGGAAGATGTTGTGATTACCGCTGAGTTCGCAAAGATCGTGGACCTGACCGAGGATGTCAACGCTGCAAAGGCCGCTGCCGATGCTGCTGAGGCTTCTGCGGTTGAGGCTCAGAAGAGTGCCGACGCTGCAAAGGCTGCTGCGGACGAAGCTGCTGCTTCTACCGCTGAGGACAAGACCGCTGCGGAAGCCGCTGAGGCTGCTGCCGCCG
>CAUWEI010000049.1:0-18743 GCA_963557675.1 uncultured Oscillospiraceae bacterium
CATACAAATAGCATAGCAAACTGGTATTTTCCATTCAATAAAAGAAATAAAAAATTTTTAGCGGAGAAACGATTTCGTTATATAGTCCGAAAAGGAGGGATAGGTTTGAAAAAGAAAGAGATTGTAATAGGTGCAATTGTACTGGGGTTGGTGGCTCTTTTCGCTTGTGGAATATTCCGGAAGCAAAAAAGCCAAAAGTATGATGGTTCTACTGTAGAAAGCCGTGAAATGCTTTTGAATAAAGCTAGCACAAACAGCCGAAATTGGACGATCGTAGCAGAACAGAAAATAGAAGATTATATGATCAGTGGTGCTTGCAGCACGGATAACAAGGCAGCCATAGCGGTTTTTGAACCTGCCGGTACACAAAAATATCGTTTGCTCACGTCCACAAGCAGAAATAACGAGGAAATTATTGTTGAGACTTCTTTAATCAATGGGGAACAATATAACCTAATTTGGTTTCATGGCGCACAGACGGAGTATGCAGAAGTTACCTGCACGATCAATGGTCAGGAGCAGCCCCCAATCCGTTACGACACAACGCAAATGGGTGTGATATGTCAAAAAGCACCCGCAAAAGAGTACACGATCCAGGTTTGCTATTACGATAGGGATGGAAACAAGTATGAATAATAGTATCCATTCCAACTTGTTGGGCGGAGCACACAATTTGGAGCCTGCTGCAAAATGAACTTTTTGAAAAGAGCCTAATAATTTATCCTCAGAAACCAGTTCGTTACGCTGATTTCTGAGGATATTTTTGATTTTTATAACATTGTGATTTTGCGGAGCGTGAATTCTTCTACGGTCTTTTGCTTGCTATACCGTATTGTTTGTACGGTGACATTTCAGGTGTTGAAAAGTTATAGCAAAGGAGCAATGGCCTTCAGCAGAAGTCCTTCCAATTTCTCATACCAGGGGTCTTCTCGGAGAGTCTGGCGGGTGATGCGCTGGCATTGAAGCAAAGTCTCTTCAAAATCCTTTTCAATGTCCGCAATGCAGGGCACATCTACCAGATAGGTGGCACATTCAAAATGGTGATACAGGCTGCGGTAATCCATATTGATGGTGCCTACCACCGCTTCTTTATCGTCGCAGGTCATGACCTTGGCGTGTAGAAAGCCCGGTGTAAAGCTGTAGACTCGAACACCGGAATCCACCAGAGCGGGGAGGTGTGTTTTTGCCAGCATATGGGCCGATTTCTGGTCTGGGATACCGGGAAGAATCAGACTGACCTCCACCCCTCGTTCTGCCGCAAAGCGAAGAGCAGTTTCCAGCTCTCCGTCCAAAATGAGATAGGGGGTCATAATGTGGACGTACCGCTGCGCCCGGTTCAGAAGGTCCATATAAACCCGTTCTCCCAGCTTGTCCTCATCCAGAGGGCAGTCCCCATAGGGAATGACATAGCCCTTAGAACCGGGGATCTTTGGAACGGGGGCCAAATACTTCTGGAATTCTGGCTGGTGGTCTGTGACGCTCCAAAGCTGTAGGAACATGAGCATGAGACTTTGAGCAGCAGGGCCTTTCAGCATGAGACCCGTATCCTTCCAATAGCCAAAGCGGGAAACATGATTGATGTACTCATCGGCCAGGTTGATGCCTCCGGTAAAGGCGGTGTGACCGTCAATGACCAGAATTTTCCGATGGTCCCGGTAGTTGTAGTGGGTGGAGAGAAAGGGCTTCACAGCGGCAAAGACCCGACACTGGATTCCCAGATTTTGCAGAAGCTTGGGATAGTTCCGAGGCAGACGGGTGAACTCACAGGTGCCGTCGTACATCATTCGGATTTCCACACCCTGTGCGGCTTTCCGGGCCAAAAGGTCCAGCATTTGGCCCCACATGAGACCTTCTTCCACAATGAAATATTCCAGAAAAATATAGTGCTGGGCCTGTTCCAGCTCGTTCATTATGGCTTCAAACATATCTTCACCAGTGGAATAATAGGTCACATCGGTTCCGTCGCAGATGGGGTGGCAGGACGTTCGGCGGATGTACTTGGCAAGGGACCCGGCACCGGGATTGTTTTCTTCCAGTCCGCTCTGCACGTCCGGTTCCTGCACAATGGCATCTTTGGTAATGCCTAACAGATAGCTGATGCGGTCGGTCAGGGCGCGGTGGCCCAGATTACTCTGGGTGAACCAGAAAAACAGGGCACCAAACAGGGGCATGATGAGCATGACCACCAACCAGGTGATTTTGGCGGAGGGGTCCAGACGGCTGTTCAGAAGATACAAAAGAGTGGGAACCGTTACCAGGAAGGAGCCTCCGAAGTAGTGGGGAAGGAATTCCTCAAACCACACATAAAAGCCCAGCATCAAGCCAATCTGCGCCGCAAGCAGCAGAAGCACCAGACCGAAGCGGCTGAAAATAGCCCGGAACAGTCCCTGTTTTCCTTTCTTCAACAACAGCAGTGTTTTTCGTTCTTTTTTTTGCGTTTTTTTCATAACATCTCTCCTGAATATGACCAGGGGAGCGGTGTACCGCTCCCCTGAAAATGCAAGGTATGTGGGAATTTATTTCTTGGGTCTTTTCCGCAGCAGGTAGACATCCAGAGCCTCTTTCATGTTGTCGGGCATGGTGCGCTCCACGGGGAAGCACTTGGCGCAGGCCATACGCTCTGTAAAGGCAGTGATGAAGTTGATGTCCAGTTCCATCTGACGGGCACTCATAACCTCTATGGTGTCATAGCGGTTGTGAATGGTAGCGGTATTTCCGGGTGCATCCCGTGCAAAGGTAATGGCGGGAATTCCCTGATCGGCAAAGGGAGTGGAGTCACTGGAATAGACGTCCTGATTTACGGCAATGCCGAAGCCCACCTCGGAGGCCATATAGGCGGTGTAGTGCATCAGCCGCTCCTCGGCGGTGCAGCAGCCCACAAACCGACCCATAATGCAGCCGATCATGTCCAGATTGATGTTGAAAAGGATGCTGTCCAGCTCTTCTTTGTGAGCGGCACAGTAGGCCTTGGAGCCCAGCAGACCCCGTTCCTCACTGCCACACCACACAAAGCGCAGGCTGTAGCGGTGGGGATGGTCCTTGAAGTAGTCCAGAATGCCCAACAGACCCACACAGCCGGACATATTATCGTAGACACCCTGAGACAGGGGGGTGGAATCATAGTGAGCGGTCAGAACGATGGTTTCGGGCACCTCACCGGGCAGGTCCAGAACGACGTTCTGGGAGATTCCTTCGGTCTCCTCCTGCTTCAAGGTGATTTTTGCGGTGGTGACTCCCTTCCGAATCAGGGCGATGGCATCCTTAGCGTTGATGTTTACACCGGCAATCTTGTGTCCGTTGCTGACAAAGGGACGCAGTTCCTTCTGGTCCATATCATGGTCTGCATAATTTGCATTTCCGTCGTAAGTGATAAAGCCTACGGCACCATGCTTCAAAATATCCTGATACTTCCAGTAGCCCATGCCGCCGTCAACCATGACAATCTTACCCTTGACATTCTGCAAAGAATAGGGGTCGGTGTTGGGCAGATACAGGAAGGGGGCTTCAACTTCCCAAGTTCCGGAGAGAAGATAGCCCTTACAGGGGATGGAGACTCCATCCATGAGGAGCTCTACTTCCTGAATGGTGGCCATTTCTACAGCAAAGGGTTCTACAGTGGGTTCCAGCCCCATTTTTTTGCACTGGTCCACTAAATATTGGGCACACTGCTTTTCCTGCTGAGTGCCGCTGGTACGGATATAGGACGTTTCTTCAAAAATTTTCCAAATTGCGTCGGCATTCATGGTAGTACCTCCGTATGTAATCGATTTTGGCTTCAGAGCCTTTTCTCTATGGTATCCCATTTTCTGGTGTTTTGCAACTGTTCTTTCCTAAATTTTTGAAACCAAAAGAGACGCACTTCCCAAGCAGAAGGAAATGTGCTATGATAACAAAAATGTCTTTTCTATGGGAGGTAGAACATGGAAATGATTTATGAGATTCAGGAGCATCTGAGTCTGAACCGAGCAGACACCGGAGCCGAAGAGGTTCTGGACCTTTTGGCCCATCAGTTGGAGCTGTTGGAGCAGTTGGGCAGCGAGTATGTGGAGCGGAAGTCTGTGGAAATTGTGGCAGACGGATGTGCAGCTGGCCTTGCGGAGCTGCGAAAGGCTCAGACGGCACAGGTAAAGACGGACTATACGCTTCGCATGGAGGGCAAGGCCTTGGAGCAAAACGCAGGGCCTTTTGCGCTTCTGGGCTATCTGGAAGACTGCGAAGAAGGATTGGAGCATATGGAATATGCCAGTGCGGTATGTGCCTGTGAAGCGGAAATCAGCAACGCTTTGGCGGTGTGGCAGCAGGAGGAAGACGGAACCGGCAGCCTGATGCCCAGAGGTTATGCCCCTGTGGAGCATTTACCGGAGGACGGCCTGTGGCGTTGTCCCGGCGGTAATCTGATTTTTCGGCAGAAGGTAGCATCCATCAGCGATATAGAGGCTCTGCGTAAAACGGTGACAGAGCTGGCCCCCTTTACCAAGGATAAGAAAGCGGCTCTTTGGGAATTGGGAGAGGAGTGCGGCGTGGCACTGCCTCTCGAACCCATAAATGCAAAGGATTTGGAGCTGTTTATGACCCGAATGGACCGTATGGTGAAGCTGGTTCAAAATCCAGAAGGAATGACGGTTGGCCTGACGGATCTGGAAGGCCCGAAGCTGCGGCTTCTGCGCCTTCGTTTTGGGGCAAAGGGTACAGTGGACATAAGTATAGCAGAAGAATAAAAACACCCCCTGTGGAGCAATTTGGAACAGGCTCCACAGGGGGCGTTTATGTATTTGCGTTTTGGCGTTAAAAAATCACTCAATATCTTGTGCGATGGTTTCAGGGGGCTGCTCCAAAAACTGGGGGTGCTGGAGCAGACGGTTCATGTACTTGATGGCAGTGGCGTAATAGAAGCCATCTACAATCCGCTCATCCAGAGTGAAGTTCAAGTCGATGTATTTTTTCTGAAGAATTTCTCCCTCGGAAGAAACCTCGTTGGATTTTCTCTTGCATCCAAAGGCACAGAAAACGGGCAGATTGCCAAAGTCATACAGGTGATGGAAAATAGCCGGGATGCCCAGAGAGCCGATGGAGGTGACGAACAGGGAGGCATGGAAGGGACTCAATTCTGTGAGGGATGCCGGGATCAGTCCAAAATAATCCATAACCTTCAAAAGCCACACAGCAAACTTCAAAAATACACCGGGAATCATGGTGAACCCTCGAATGAGATTGTCCAGATCGGAATTAAGAGGGGCGTTTTTTACCTCCTCCACCAGGATATTAAATTTGTTATATACATCTTCCAGGGTGTCTGCCGGGGTTAGATGGAGCTTGATAACAGAGTCCGGAGCCTCAACCGTCATTTCCTTTTTGATGGTCATGCAAATCTGAATGTCGTCGCCTCTGGAATAGATTTTCTGACCGGCCAAAAAGCGGTTGAGTCCCGGATATTTGGCCACGGTTCTTGCATAGGCAGCCAGAATCACATGGGTAATGCCAAGATTGGTCATGCCTTCTCTGCGTCTCATGCGGATAAACCGGTCCAAGTTGGTGATTTCTACCGTGTTGGAAAACAGGTTATTAGAGCCGTTTCGGTTGGGCATGATGTAAGGGGTGATTTGTGAAATGGGGTACAGAGTACGCAGACGGCGGCCGTCGGCACGGTCTCCCCAAGTAGGATGGTATTTGCCGTCATTCTGAATCCAGGTGGCAAAAACACCCAGAATCAGGCCCAGAAGGAACAGAGAGTCGGGAATCAGCTCCAAAACGGAGTCCCGAACAAAGGACACCGTGAGCACAGACCAGTTATCCACGGTCCGGGCCAAAAGCGGCACCAAGTACACAAATAGCAATATCCAAAAGTGCTGGAACCGTCCCGCTACTGTGAGAGCGTACACCGTTGCCAAGGTGAAAAACAGGAAATAGTACAAAAATAGGAACCAATTGTCCATCTGGGGATGAGAAACCCGTGTGTAGAAGCACAAATACAGAGCCATCATATAGATGGGGATTGCTGTTTTGTAGTAACGTTCCTTACCGTTTAGAAGGCAGATTAGTGCGAACAGCAGGCAAGCAGCCGTAGGGAGGACCACCAGGCCCCAAAGACTTCCGGAATCGCCTATTCCTCTCATACAGGCGAAAATGACTCGGACTACTGAGGAAGCTAGCATGCAGAGCGCCATCAGCCAGGTCATGGGATTTTTTCGACTGACCCAAAATCTAGTTCTTTTATCCATAAGACATATTGTATCATGCGGATTGGAAAAATACAACGAATTTTCCAATATCTTATAATAATCTTATAGGGTGATTCCATAATTTCTTCTTATATCACACCGTCACAGGAGAAAAAGAGAAAGGAAACAGCAGGATGGAAAGCATGTTCCATCCTGCTGCTTTTTAGAATGTTGAAATGGTCAACATTAACTCAGGCCCGGAAGGTCTAACAATTCGAGCAGTTCTTCACTGGACATGGAGGATAGTCCCATATCATTATTGCCGGCAATTGCATCCATAAGATGAGCCTTGCGGCTTTGAAGCTGTTGGATTTTTTCTTCGATGGTGTCCTTGGCGATGAGTTTGTAGACCTGAACACAGGAACGCTGACCAATGCGGTGGGCTCGGTCGGTAGCCTGATTCTGGGCGGCCAGATTCCACCAGGGGTCATAGTGGATGACCACATCCGCAGAGGTGAGGTTCAGACCGGTGCCGCCGGCCTTCAAAGAAATCAAAAAGACCTGTGCGCCGCCAGCATTAAACCGCTTGACCAGCTCTGCCCGCTTTTCTTTGGGGGTGGAGCCTTGAATGGTAAAGCTGGTGATTCCAGCCTCGTCCAAACGGCTGCGAATCCGGTCCAGCATGGAGGTGAACTGGGAGAACAGGAGAATCTGATGCCCATTTTCTGCCATGCCGGAGCAGAGTTCCAGACAGGCTTGGAGCTTGCTGGACTCTCCGGTGTAGTTTTCAAAGCACAGATCCGGGTCGCAACAAATCTGACGAAGTCTGGTAAGGGCGGCCAAAATGGCCATTTTTTCGCCCCCTGCAAAGGTTCCCTTGGCAGCCGAAGCGGCGGCGTGGTACAGCTTCATTTCCCCATCGGAAAGAGGAATCCGACGGTCGTATTCCAGCTTGGGAGGCAGTTCCTGTAAAACCTCGCTTTTAAGTCTGCGTAGAAGGAAGGGCCGCACAAGACGGGAAAGCTGCTCTTTGGCCTCGGCGCTTTCCGACTGCACAATGGGCTTTTCCAGCTTTTCTACAAAGCGGTTGTGGGTAAACAGGTATCCGGGCATCAGGAAATCAAACAGATTCCACAACTCACTGAGACGGTTTTCAATGGGGGTACCCGTGAGCACAAACCGCTGCCGACAATGGATGGACTTCACGGTTTTGGAAATTTTTGTGGTCTGATTCTTTACATACTGGCCTTCGTCCAGAGAAAAACAATAAAATTCATAAGCTTCGTATCGCTCCTGATCCCGTTTCAGCAGGTCGTAGGAGGTAATCCATACGTCCGCATCAACGGACTGCGCCATTTTGCGCTCCCGTTCCTGGGCACTGCCCAGAATCAGGGCAACTCGATAGGAGGGGGCAAACCGGGCAAATTCATCGGCCCAGTTCAGAACCAAAGAGGCAGGACAGGCGATTAGGTTCGGTTTTCCGGTGACGGCTTTCGGTACTGTGGACAGGAAGGTAATGAGCTGCAAGGTTTTACCTAGGCCCATTTCATCCGCCAGAATTCCACCAAAACCGCAGCTTTCCAAGGTTTTCAGCCAGCGGAAGCCAGTGGCCTGATAGGAACGAAGAATGGGGGCCAGAGACTCCGGAGGGGCAAAGTCACTGTCTTCCACGGCCTGAAACCGACGTACCATAGCCTGAAATTCTTCGTCCCGGTTAAAGACAATTCCTTCTTTCTTCCGAAGAAGATTGTCCAGATACAGACCACGATAGGCAGGCAGGGAAATGGTTCCTTTTTCCAAGTCGTCAGGGGAGAGCTGGAGCATATGGGCGGCCTCTGCCATGGATTCACAGGCGGAACCATCCAGAGCCAGAAACCGTCCGTCTTCCAGCTTGTGATATTTTCGCCGCTGAAGCATACTCCGGTAGAGGTCTTCCAGCTCGCTGGCAGGGAAGCCACCGGTATCAATATCCAACTGAAGAAGGCCATCGGAAACAGAGACACCCACAGAGGCGGAGCTGGGACGGAATTGCCGGGATTGGAGTCGGTCGGAAACATATACTTCGCCTTGATTATGCAGGTCCGGCAAGGTTTCGGTGAGAAAATCAAAAATCTCGTCATCGCCCGTGAGATAGAAACGGGTTTTGTCATCCTCCACCGGCTGGAACCAGCGCAGTAAGTGCTGCCGGGCGTCTCGCTCTGCTGCCAGATTGCGCTTGACTCCTTCGTGATCTTCCGTCAGCTCCAAATCTCCATAGCGGTAGGTGAGCCGGGCGGTGAGCCGTTCGCCGGTAAAGTCGAAGTAGAAACAGGGAGTGCAGGGGTCCGGGGCATACTGCTGCACAATGCCCATGGGGTCTTCCAACTGCACAAAGCTGCCAATGGCGGGCAGGACACAGGAACAGAAGGTGGGGAGTTCCTGGCGGGTAAACCACAGTTCTTTGGAGGAGAGATGAAGCAGAGGAGTCATTTTATCAAGAAACTCCTTTGAGCAGCGATAAAGGAAGCCGTCGCAATAGGTATACATTGTAATGCCGTTTCCGAAGAATCCCAGACGGCTCAAAACGCCCAAATCCAGCCGCACGGAGTTGTCTACCTGCTCAATACACATACTACATTCCGGGTCTCCGTCAGTGAGAAGAATGGCTTCCTTGGTATAGGTAAGCTCCAGAGTCTGATCCAGATAAAGCTGGAAGAAGTGGTCAAAGGTGTCTCCCATAAAAGTGACTTTGCTGCCCAGACTATGGCTCCAGGGACTTTGGGCGTAGTAGCACATATCCCGATAGTTCCGCAAAAGTCCGATGATTTCCTGAGAGCGAGGATCAAAGTTATTGATGCAGTGGCGCAGAGTCAACTGCTTTCCGTAGGTAAAAGTACTGCCGTGGTCCAGATAATCCAGGAAATTGGAGATGTTCTTCACGGTGTAAAGCTTTTTTGCCCCGATGAAGAAAGAAATCTCCGGATAGGTTTTCATTCCTGGCGTACATTCCAGCCGGGGAACCAGATGGACTAACCCGTTTCCCGGGTCGGTGTGCTCCAAATACCGATCCAGCAGCAGAGCAGCAGGGCTGGACTGCTTATGGTTAATGCCATAGAGCAGCAGGGCAGCCAGGTGCTTGCAGGTTCCGGTCTCCTGGTATCTGGGACAGGAACAGTGCAGTAAAACGCCTTGTTCCTGTACGGTGGCAGAGGTGTGGTACAGATGGGTTCCTCGAATCTGAGCCGTCATCTGTAGACCTTGCCAGGTATCAAATTCATCGTAATCCTCCACCCGGTCGTTCCGATAGTACACAAGGCCCCGTTGATAGTCGTGGGCCGGGAACAACTGCCGAATGGTCTCGTTGGTTAGAGTCATAGCACACATCCTTTTCGTCAACCTGAAAACATCCCGTTATTATATCATGCCATAGTAGGTGGTGTCAAAAGATTATTTACGACAAAGAGGCTGTGGGAAAAAGATTGCACAACGAACCGTTCCATGGTATATTAAAAAGAAAGACAAAATACAAAGAAAGACAAAATACAGGAGGGAAACCAGTATGGGCGATGTAAAGCATGTCACAAAGCTGACAGACAATCGGTTTCTGAATTTGTATCAATTAGAGGCAGTCCGCCGGGATGGTACATCTATGGAGTACTATATGGCCTCCCGGATTCGTCAGCCTGAGGGTGTCAAGGCTGTGACCCATGTGAATACGCCCAACGGCGTCATTCTTTATGGTGTCTACGGGGAGCAGAAGGATAAAGTGGTTTTGGTGCGCCAATACCGCTATCCCATCGGAGACTATGTATATGAATTTCCGGCTGGTTTGGTGGAGCCGGGAGAAGACCTGCTCCACGCCGGTATTCGGGAAATGTACGAGGAAACGGGTCTGACCTTCAAACCCATAGAGGGCGGCAGTTATATGCGGCCCTTCTTCACCACCGTAGGCATGACGGACGAGAGCTGCGGTACGGTCTTTGGCTACTGTGAAGGGGAGCCGACCAACGAAAATCAGGAGGCTTCGGAGGACATTCAGGTGGTTCTGGCAGACCGGGAAGAATGTAAGCGGATTTTGCGGGAAGAGAACGTGGCCATTATGTGCGCCTATATGCTCATGCACTTTATTGCCGGAGAGGGAGACCCTCTGGCATTCTTGCAGAAGTAAGGAGGAATCCCCATGTCTCATGTAATTGCAGCCGTTTCTACGGGAAATCAGGTCAGTGCCATTGGCATCATTCGCCTTTCCGGCCCCGACTGCGGTGTGATAGCAGGAAACGTTTTTAAGAGCAAAAACGGAAAGCCCTTGCAGGAACAGGAAAACCGGAAGCTGGTTCTGGGCGACCTTCTGGATGCACAGGGGAGAACCATAGACCAGTGCATGGCGGTCTTTACCAAAGGCCCCCACAGCTATACGGGAGAAGATACGGTGGAATTCCACTGCCATGGTTCTCCTGCGGTGCTGGCGTCTGGCCTGGAAGCTCTGTACAAGGCCGGTGCCCGTCCTGCCCGGCGAGGAGAATTTACCAAACGAGCCTTCCTCAATGGGCGTATGGATTTGACACAGGCAGAGGCGGTTATTGACCTCATCGAGGCAGAATCAGCCGATGCAGCCGCCAATGCAGCAGGACAGGTTTCTGGCACATTGTACAGAAAGCTTACCCCAATTTATAACAATTTAACGGACCTTTGCAGCCATTTTCATGCGGTTCTGGACTATCCCGATGAGGATATTGAGGACTTTGGTCTGGAAAACTACGCCAAGGACCTAAAGCAGGATGCCAAGGATCTCTATGCCCTGCTCAAAACCTATGGGCAAGGCCGGATTCTGCGGCAGGGTGTTGCAGCTGCTATTGTGGGCAAACCCAATGTAGGAAAGTCCAGCCTGCTCAATGCTCTGGCTGGTTTCCAGCGGGTCATTGTGACGGAGATTCCCGGCACGACACGGGATACGGTAGAGGAAACGGTTATGTTAGGCTCTACCCGTCTGCGGCTGATTGATACGGCTGGTATCCGACAGACAACCGATAAGGTAGAGGCCATGGGCGTGGAACGCTCTCGAGTGGCAGCCCAGGAGGCCGATCTGGCGATTTTTGTCTGTGATGGCTCCCAGCCTCTGACCCAGGAAGACCATGATGCCATTCGGCTGTGTCTGGATGCGCCCAATTCCATTGCGCTTATTAACAAGGCGGATTTGGGAGCTGTGGTGCAGCCCAGTGATTTGCCCTTTATGGATGTCATTTGTGTCTGCGCTAAGACGGGGGAAGGTTTGGAGCTGTTTGCCAATGCAGTAGACACCATGTTCCAGGGAGAAACCCCCTGTGATGGTTCAGTCCTCACCAATGCCCGACAGTTTGATGCTGTGCGCCGAGCCTATGAGTCTATGCTGGCGGCACTCCAGGGCTTGCAGATGGGACAGACCCCCGATGCGGTCCTCACCGATGTGGAAGCAGCTATGGAAGCCATGGGCGAGGTCACAGGTGCCACAGTGCGGGAGGACATTACCGCCCGAATCTTCCAGCGTTTTTGTGTAGGAAAGTAAGAAATAGAGAAGGATATACTATGTTTGCGTATTTAGATAACTCTGCCACCACCAAACCCTGCCCCGAGGCGGTGGCGGCAATGACTGCGGCTTTGGAGCAGTGCTGGGGCAACCCCAGTGCCTTATATCGCTTCGGTATGGAGGCAGCTCACCAATTAAAAACAGCCCGGGATCAGGTAGCCAAGGCTCTGGGGGCAGAGCCGGATCGGGTATTCTTTACCTCCGGTGGTACCGAGGCTGACAACTGGGCCATTTTTTCCTCCATCGCCCGGATGGGCAAGCGGGGAAAGCATATCATCACCACTGCGGTGGAACATCACGCCGTACTGAACCCCATGAAGCGTTTGGAGGCACAGGGCTTTGAAGTGACTTATCTGGCTCCGGATAAAGAAGGACGGATTACGCTGGAAGCTCTGCGGGAGGCCATTCGCAAGGACACGATTTTTGTGTCCATTATGATGGTAAACAACGAGACTGGTGCCGTGATGCCCATTGAGCGGATGGCGAAGTTGGTCCATCGAATGGCTCCGGATGCCCTGTTCCATACCGATGCCGTTCAGGGCTTTATGAAGGTGCCATTTCAGGCTAAGACATTGGGAGCAGACCTGATTTCGATTTCTTCTCACAAGGTACATGGCCCCAAGGGAGCCGGTGCGCTGTACATTCGGAAAGGACTGCCTCTGCCTGCCTTTATTTTGGGCGGTGGTCAGGAAGGAAACTACCGCAGTGGTACGGAGGCAATGCCTGCCATTTGCGGCTTTGGCGCAGCCTGTGCCGCCGCACTGCCTACCTTGAAAGAGGATTTGCAGCACGAACATGAGCTGAAGGAGCGGGCTATTGCTGCAATCGAAGCCCTTCCTGGGGTTCAGGTTCTGGGTGCCCATGAGGCACCCCATGTGCTGTCGGCCTCGATTCCGGGAGTACCTACCCAGAATATCATCAACATTTTGCAGGATCACGGGGTCTGTGTTTCCGCCGGCTCCGCTTGCGCCAAGGGCCACCGCAGTCATGTGATGGAAGCCATGCACTTGCCGGGTGAGGTCATCGACGGTGCCTTCCGTGCCTCGTTCAGCCGCTTCACCACGGAGGAAGAAGTGGACCAGTTGGTGGAAGCTCTGAATGCAGTGGTGCAGTGGAAAAACCGTTAAAAGAATAAACAGGATCGTCAAAAGGGCGTGTTGTCTGTGGGATAACACGCCCTTTCTGCAATTTTTTTAAGATTCTTTGTGCGGAAATTACTTGACAAATGAAAGAGAATTCGATATAATAGTCGGGCCTGTGTATGACAGGCCCTTGCCACCGTAGCCGCGGTGGCCAAAAGTCCAAAAGGAGGTGCAACAAACATGGCTAAGATTTCCGCTAAGTACAAGGTGATCTACATCCTCGATCCTGCTAAGGGTGAAGAGGGCATCGCTGCTCTTGTGGAAAAGTTCAAGGCGATGGTTGAAGCGGAGGGTACTCTTGTCAGCTTGGATGAGCTGGGCAAGCGCCGTCTGGCTTACCCCATCAACGATCTGCCCGAGGGCTACTACGTCCGGATGATCTGCGAGTGCAAGCCTCAGCTCCCCGCTGAGCTGGATCGTGTGCTCAACATCACCGAAGGTGTGCTCCGTCACATCATCACCGACGAAGAAGTCTAAGGAGGATTACCATGCTGAACCATATTGTTCTCATGGGCCGCCTTACCCGGGACCCGGAACTCCGCCGCACTGGCAGCGGAATTGCCGTGGCTTCCTTCTCCATTGCGGTTGATCGGGACTTCGGTTCCAGAGAGTCCGGCGAGAGGGAAACGGATTTTATTGACATCGTGGCATGGCGTCAGACTGCGGAGTTCGTCTCCAAGTATTTCACCAAAGGCCGCATGGCAGTAGTCTCAGGTCGGCTTCAGATCCGGAACTGGAACGACAAAGATGGCAACAAGCGCCGCAGCGCAGAGGTCGTGGCAGACAATGTCTACTTCGGCGACAGCAAGCGGGATGGCGAAAGTGGTGGCTATTCCAATAGCAACTACTCCGGCGGTGGCTATAGTGCTGGCAACAGCTACGGCTCTGGCAGCTACAATGCCCCCATCAATCCTGCAAACTATAACGCTGCTCCTGCTCCCGCCGCCCCTGCTAGCGATTTCGCTATGCTGGAGGATGACGGCCAGCTGCCGTTCTAAGTCCCACAAAATTTTTCACAAAAGAGTATTTGATGAAGGAGGATTACCATGGCTAACGATCGCGTCCGTCCCCGCAAGCGCAAGAAGGTTTGCATGTTCTGCGTGGATAAGATGACTCACATCGATTACGAAGATACCGCAAAGCTCCGCCGTTACCTGTCCGAGCGTGGCAAGATTCTGCCCCGCCGTACCACTGGTACCTGCGCCGCTCATCAGCGTCAGCTGACCGTCGCCATTAAGCGCGCCCGTCAGATCGCTCTGCTGCCCTATGTGGCTGACTAATCCAATGTGATTTTCAAGAGCCGTCCGTTTTTCGGACGGCTCTTTTTTCGTCTGTGTGGGTTGTCCCCGCATTTTGAGATTCTATCATAAAACATAAAAGGTCCTAATAATAAAAGTTGGGGTCAGGCAATGAGCCTGACCCCAACTTTTTATTCGTTCACGTTCACAGCCAATTGAGAAATCAGCTTAGAATGCACCCTGCTCCATCATAGCGGTAGCAACCTTCTTGAAGCCTGCAATGTTAGCACCGGCAACCAGGTTGTAGCCCAGGCCGTACTCCTCAGCAGCCTCAACGGATACACGGTGGATGTTCTCCATCATCTTGTGCAGCTGTGCATCGACTTCCTCAGCAGTCCAAACCAGACGCTCGGAGTTCTGAGCCATTTCCAGAGCGGAAACGCCAACGCCGCCAGCGTTAACAGCCTTGGAAGGAGCAACGATCATGCCGGGCTGAGCCATCAGGAATGCCAGAGCATCGTTGGTGGTGGGCATGTTAGCAACTTCGATGTAGTACTTGATGCCGTTAGCAGCGATCTTCTGAGCGGATTCCATCTTAACGTCGTTCTGCATAGCAGAGGGCATGATAACGTCAGCCTTGACACCCCAGGGCTTCTCGCCGGGGAAGAACTGTACGCCGGGGAACTTGTCGGAGTAGTCCTGCACACGGTTACGGCCGCTTGCACGCATCTCAACCAGGTAGTCCACCTTCTCCTGAGTGGTAACACCCTCGGGATCGTAGATGTAGCCGTCGGGGCCGGACAGGGTCACGACCTTAGCGCCCAGCTGCATAGCCTTCTTACAGATACCCCAGGTAACGTTGCCGAAGCCTGCACAAGCAATGGTCTTGCCCTCGATGGACTCGCCCTCGTGCTTCAGGACTTCCTGCAGGTAGTAAACAGCACCGTAGCCGGTAGCCTCGGGACGGATGACGGAGCCACCATAGCTCTGGCCCTTACCGGTGAGAACGCCGTTCTCCCACACGCCCTTCAGGCGGCGGTACTGGCCGTACATATAACCGATCTCACGGCCGCCAACACCCATATCGCCAGCGGGTACGTCAACATCGGGTCCGATGTAACGGTACAGAGCGGTCATGTAGCTCTGGCAGAAACGCATGATCTCAGCGTCAGACTTGCCGGCGGGATCGAAGTCGGAACCACCCTTGCCGCCGCCGATGGGCAGGCCGGTCAGGCTGTTCTTAAAGGTCTGCTCGAAGCCCAGGAACTTGATGATGCCGGGGTAAACGTTCTTCTGGAAACGGATGCCGCCCTTGTAGGGTCCGATAGCACCGTTGAACTGGCAGCGATAGCCGGTGTTGGTATGGAAGTTACCCTGGTCATCTTCCCAGGTAACACGGAAGGTGAACATACGCTCAGGCTCGACCATACGGGTCAGCAGATCGTACTTTTCATACTCGGGATGCTTCTCAATGACGGGCTCCAAGGAGGTGAAGACCTCTTCTACGGTCTGCACGAACTCGGGCTCGTTAGCATATTTTGTTTTCACATTCTCAATAACTTTTGCCAGGTACGCGTTCATAGTAATTTCTCCTTTTATTTGATCCATTTAAAAAACTACAGGTTCGCTTTGCTGGGATGTGAATAATCGACAGCCCTTAGGCTGGGATGCACAAGAAAACTTAAGCGAAGAAATCCTTAATTACAGAGACAACCTCAGCACCGACACGGGCCTGAGCCTCGGCGGTAGCAGCACCGATATGGGGAGTGCAGGACACTCTCTCATGGCGGTACAGGGCCTCGTTCTTAGTGGGCTCTTCTGCCCAGACATCCAGACCGGCAGCACGCAGGTGACCGGATTCCAAGGCTTCCAGAAGTGCGGCTTCGTCCACGTTGGCACCACGGGAGGTGTTGATGAGGACGGCACCCTTCTTCATCTTGGCAATGGCCTCGGCGTCAATGATGGGCTTGCCAACAGAGGGAGTATGCAGGCTTACAAAGTCTGCCTTCTCCAGAATCTCATCCAGAGTGGTAAAGTGGAAGGTTTCGGTCTCCAGCTCGGGCTGGGGATGACGGCGGTAAGCCAGAACCTTCATGCCCAGAGCCTGAGCCATGTCAGCCAGACAGGCACCGATGCGGCCATAGCCCACGATACCCAAGGTCTTGCCCCGAAGCTCAATGCCCTTACCATAGGCCTTCTTTTCCCATCTGCCCTCTCTCATGGTCTGACCGGCCACGGAGATGAAACGGCAGCAGGAGAACATATGGGCCAGAGCCAGCTCAGCTACGGAGTTGGAAGAAGCATTGGGAGTGTTACGCACTGCAATGCCGTGCTCCTCGGCATAGGCAACATCAATGTTGTCCACACCGACACCACCACGGACTACCAGCTTCAGCCGACCAGTGGTCAGAGCCTCGTCCAAATGGTTCTTCCGGACCTTGGTTGCGGAGCGAACCACCACGCCGTCGAATTCCTGCAGGGCCTTGCCCAGCTCTTCCGGAGCGTAGAACTGCTCAACAACTTCAAAACCGGCTTCCTTCAGAGCGGCAACTGCGCCCTGATCCATACCATCAGTCACTAAGATTCTTTTCATGATTAACCCCTCTCTGCCTCAAACTTTTTCAAGCACTCGACCAGAGCCACGATGCCTTCCTTCGGCATAGCGTTGTAAATAGAGGCACGCAGGCCGCCAACGGACTTGTGACCCTTCAGATTATCAAAGCCAGCCTTCTTGGTGTAGGCAACGACTTCTGCATCCAGATCCTTGGACTCGGTGACAAAGGGAACGTTCATCAGGCTGCGGAACTCCTTGTCCACGGTGCCCTTGAACATCTTGGAAGAATCCAGGAAGTCATACAGAACCTTAGCTTTGTCGATGTTGCGCTCGTTCATAGCCTCCAGGCCGCCACGGTCCAGCAGGTACTTAAACACCTTACCGCAGACATAAATAGCCCAGCAGTTGGGGGTGTTGTACATGGAGCCGGCACCGGCATGGGTGTCATAGCGCAGGTACACAGGGGTCTTGGGGTCCAGATCCTCACGAATCAGATCCTCACGGATAATCACAATTGCCATACCGGCAGGTCCAATGTTCTTCTGCACGCCGCCGTAAATCATACCGTAATCGGAAACGTTACAGGGCTTGGACAGGAACATGGAGGACTGGTCGGAAACCAGGATCTTACCCTTGGTATTGGGCAGGGTCTGGTATGTAGTACCGTGAATGGTCTCGTTCTCACAGATGTAGACATAGTCTGCATTGTCCCGAATGGGCAGATCGGTGAGATCAGGGATGTAGGAATAGTTGCGATCCTCAGAGCTTGCAATGCACTTCACATCGCCAAACTTCTTAGCTTCGGTGAATGCTTTCTTACTCCAAGAACCAGTAACGATGTAATCGGCCACGCCGTTCTTCATGAGATTCATGGGGATCATGGAGAACTGCAAAGTGGCGCCGCCCTGAATGAACAGCACCTTATAGTTGTCAGGGATGTTCATGAGCTTGCGGAGGTCAGCTTCGGCATTGTCGTAAATTTCCTGGAATACCTTTGAGCGATGAGACATTTCCATGACGCACATGCCAGAACCACGGTAGTTCAGCATTTCATCCCGGATTTCTTCCAGCACTTCCACAGGCATAGTGGCAGGACCGGCAGAAAAATTGTAGGTGCGATCGTACATACTAAGAAACCTCCTGATAATGTTGGTAAAAGTCCTTCTGCGGCGAACACGCTCGCCTTTGATTTGAGTATAATCCACTTCGTCGGATTTATCAACCCCTATTTCTGGTTTCCATATTCCTTTGGTTTGTTGCACAAAATAACCATAATCTACCCGCTAAAAATGCTGTTATATTAGTTAAATTGCAACAACCCGCACCGATTGCTGTGGATTCTCTGGCTCAGAAGCAAACAGACCATATAGCCTGTCACAGCGACATTCTACCGTCTGCCACGGATGTGCCATTTTCTTTCCCAGATTTACCACAAACTCCTTCGACATTTGACGTAACGCCTGACGGCCCAAAGCGGTAAAGCCCAGAATACGGATATAAGGGGCCTCCTGTTCCAGGTCCTGTGCGGTAAGTCCAAGAAAGGCGCACAGGACCATGCGATCCAGTCGACTTCTGGTGTAGCGTTTGGACTTTGTGGCCTCTACAATTCCTTCTAAAGTATTATGCGTTCGGCTGGCCTTCCAGAACCTGCGCCAAAGACCCTCGGAGCTGTATGGAATCTGTTCAAAGTCCGCCTCTTCCATGCTCCAGAGTTTGGAAAGAATCGCCCGTTCTCCATTGCACAGGCTGTGCGGCACGGCTTCCTTGTAAAGGGCTGCCGCCTGCTCCGGTACAAAGTCGTTTAAGGACTCCTCTCTGAAAATTCTTCCACGCAAAGAGGTTGCAGAAGGATTTTCCTTTTGGGCAATGGGATCATGGTAGTCACCGGGCCGAGGAATGGGAACCGGTTCCATGGAGCTTCCCAAATCCAAAATGGCCTTGCAATACTCCACAGCCAGAATATCATTGGGTTTGCGGAGAATGTCCGAGTCGGCTCCTAAATCCTCCGCCGCTTTGGCTCGGGCGGTCGGAAAAGAATCGCCCCGGTCCAGATATGGCCGTAGAGCCTCCTTTAATTCCGGCATAAGCAAGGTTTCCGCTGTATGAAGC
>CAUWEI010000050.1:0-18684 GCA_963557675.1 uncultured Oscillospiraceae bacterium
GTGGGATATAATTATTTGGATAAGGTGGCGGACTTTCTGTAAAAGTTGGATGCAAAGAGGTGTGTTTTGTGCGACGTTGGTCGGTTGTTATATTGTGTGTTGTTTTGGTGACGTTGCTCTCTGGCTGTATGATGAAGACGGTGGATGAGATGTACCGTATTCCTAAGCGGTCTGAGGATTCCAGCAATTTGCAGAAGGCTATTGACAAAGCTATGGTTGGTCTAAGCTATTGCGCCCCAATCCAGGGAGAAAACCAGCAGACTGTGCAGATGGCCGACTTAAATGGAGATGGAGTTCAGGAAGCTCTGGTTTTTGCCAAAGGCTCCGGAGAACGGCCTCTGAAGGTGCTTGTGTTCTTTAAGAAAGACGGTGCCTATGAAAACACTGTCGTGATGGAGGCATCCGGTACCGATTTTGAGCAGGTAGAATATGTGGAAATGGACCCAAAGCCCGGTGTAGAAGTCGTGGTGGGACGGAAAGCCGGTAATGAGGTTCTTCATTCTCTGTCGATTTATGGCTTCGGAGGCGAAGCACCCACTACGATGCTGACGGTTGGATATACCAGATTTTTGACCTTGGACTTAGACCGGGATCTGCGCCGGGAGCTTGTCATTCTCCGTCCAGGAGGAGACGAGTCCAACGGTGTGGCAGAGCTTTATGATTATACAACAGACCTCATTGAACGGGTAGGGGAAGCACCCATGTCGATGCCTGCGGAGCGTCTGAAAAGAATTGCTTCCGGCGGAATGTGCAGCAATTACCAGGCGGTATTTGCTGCCAGCCTGTACGATGAAGATACCATTGTTACAGATGTGTATACGGTGGTGCAGGGACGGTTTACCAATGTAGCGTTGTCCAACGATTCCGGTACCAGTGTCAAAACCATGCGTAATTACTACGTTTACGGTGGTGACATCGATAAGGATGGGTTAATTGAAATTCCAACCCAAATGGGACCGGAGGATGGCAGTGAGGACATTTTGAGATGGTATAACCTTCTGCCAACCGGAGAAGAGGTGGATAAGGTTTATACTTACCATAACTACCCGGAACGCTGGTATGTATGCTTGAAAAAAGAGTGGGCGGAAGAGATCCACGTATCTCAGGGAAAAGCACTGGGAAAGACCCAGGGCTATGTATTTTCTCTGAATGACAATGTGGAACTCTTCACGATCTATGCACTTACGGGCGAGGAACGTCAGAATTTGGATCAGAATTCTGATATGTTTGTGCTGAAACAGACCGACGAGGTGGTCTATGCAGCCGTTCTTGGAACTGGGGCACAGGAGAACGGACTGGATCAGCAAACGTTGATTTCCAGCTTCAACTTTATCCATGAGGACTGGAAAACAGGGGAAACCTGAGGAGGGACCATAAATGAAAAAGGTTCTAATTTTGGAAGATGAGGTCAATATCCGCAGCTTTGTGGTAATCAATCTGAAGCGAGCCGGTTACGATGCCATTGAGGCCGGAACGGGTATGGAGGCTTTGGAGCGGCTGAAAGAACATCCGGATATTGGCGTTGCAATTTTGGATATTATGTTGCCGGATATTGATGGTTTTGAAGTGTGTCGGAATATTCGGGCTACCAATAAGCAGATTGGCATTATTATGCTGACGGCACGCACGCAGGAAATGGATAAGGTGACCGGCCTTATGACCGGTGCAGACGACTATGTAACCAAGCCCTTTTCTCCTGCGGAGCTGACGGCACGAATTGATGCATTGTATCGCCGCATCGGTGGAGATAAGGCAGAGACAGAGCTGTTATCCCATGGACCCTTTGTGATGAATGTGCGTAACCGGACGCTGGAAAAAAATGGAGAGCGCATCCGTCTGACGCAAGTGGAATATTCTATTTTGAAGCTCTTCATGCAGAATCCCGGCAGAGCCCTTTCTCGGGAGGATGTGCTGACCGCAGTTTGGGGCAGAGATTACGACGGAGAGCTCAAGATTGTAGATGTAAACATCCGCCGTCTGCGTATTAAGATTGAGGATGATGCCACCACGCCGAAATATATCACCACAGTCTGGGGGTTCGGATATAAGTGGGGCGTTTGAGAGATCGAAAAAAGGACTCTGGCACGGAGAAAAGCAAAAGCCCAATCCATCTAAAGGGATTGCAGGGCCGCTGGCTGACGCATACGGTGGGACCGGTTACAGCTCTTGCGTGTGTATGTGTGATTTTGATTACAGCGGCTTTTGCGGCTTACTACTATTCCAATATGCAGGCAGACTTAAAGCACCGTGCCAAAACCACCACGGAATTTTTCGCCAATTATATTGGTCAGAGTTACAATGAATACTATCGCTCCTGTATTTCCTATGCCAGAACCTTTGAAGATAAAAACAGCATTGAGCTGCAATTTATCAACACCGGCGGACGGATTGTAGCCTCTTCTTACGGTGAGTGGGGCGGACAGAGCCCAACCACATCAGACGTGGAAAAGGCGGTTCAGGACAACCAGACGTCCATTTTTGTGGGGGACGACCCCACCACGGGGGAACGTATTATGGCAGTGTCCAGTCCCATGATCTACACCAATGGAGAAGTGATTGGTGTTTTGCGCTACGTGACCAGCCTGCGGATGGTGGATTTGCAGTTGGTGAGTGTGGCATTGGTAGCTCTTGGAGTTGCGCTGTTTTTTATCCTGATTGTAATTTTGAGCAATCGGTACTATATTCGTTCTATTTTGGAACCGGTGGCGGATATTACAGCCACAGCAAAACGAATTGCTGGTGGCAGTTATGGTGTCCAGATCAAGACCCATTTTGACGATGAAATCGGAGATTTGGCGGCCACTATCAACGATATGTCCAATAAGATTAACCAGAACGAAAAGCTTCAAACGGAGTTTATTTCTTCTCTGTCCCATGAGCTTCGGACTCCACTGACTGCAATCAGTGGTTGGAGTGAAACCCTTCTTTCCTCTGAAACCTTAGATCCAGAAGAAACCCGCAGAGGCATGGCGATCATTCAGAAGGAAAGCCACCGACTGACAGAAATGGTGACAGAGCTTTTGGATTTTACCCGGATGGAAGACGGTCGTATGACCTTGAATGTGGAAATGACCGACATCCGAGGCGAATTTGAGGATACCGTCTATATGTACGGCTCCCGTCTGCGCCAGGAAGGTTTGACGCTGAAGGTACTGGACAATGACGACGACATTCCGGAAATTCCTTGTGACCCCAAGCGGATGCGTCAGGTGCTTCTGAATATTTTGGATAACGCAGCCAAGCACGGCGGCGATGGAAAGCAGATTGACACCTCTATGCGCTTAGAGGGAGACAGCATCGTCATTCGGATTCGGGACTATGGCCCGGGCATACCGGAGGACGAGCTTCCTCTGGTAAAAAAGAAGTTTTACAAAGGCAGTTCTAAGGCCAGAGGTACCGGCATTGGATTGGCCGTATGCGATGAAATTGTGGAAATGCACGGCGGCAGCCTGAGTCTGGAGAACGCCCAGGGCGGCGGTACTCTGGTTACGGTTCAGCTTCCTGCAACAGAGCAATAGTGAAAGAGAAAGGTCGAATTCTCAACATGGCAAAACACGAAAACCAAGTCTCACAGGAAAAATTTAAGACCATGATTGGTGGTCAGGCTCTGATTGAAGGAATCATGATGCGGGGCCCGGAGAAGGACGCAGTTGTAGTCCGTGGCAAAGAGGGACTTACCGTGGAGGTACATCCCCGGAAGCTTCCCAAGGAACACTCTCCTTTGCGTTGGCCTCTCATTCGTGGTGTATACAACTTTATTAGTGCCAATGTAGTGGGCGTGAAGGCTCTGATGCGTTCTGCGGACCTTTCCCCAGAGGAAGAGGAGCCAACGGCCTCCAAGTTTGACCAGTGGCTGGAAAAGAAGCTGGGCAATGAAAAATTCCAGAAGGTGCTGGTGGGTTTGGCAGTGGTGATGGGTCTGGCAATGTCCATTTTCCTGTTCTTCCTGCTGCCCATGGTCATTGGCAGCTTGTTCAGCGGCTTCATCAAAAGCACGTTGGGTGTCAATTTGATAGAAGGCCTGGTCCGTATGATTATTTTTGTATTGTATATGTATCTCATTTCCAAAATGGGGGAAATGAAACGCCTGTTTTCTTACCATGGTGCAGAACATAAAACCATACGCTGCTATGAGGCGGGACTGCCCTTGACCGTGGAAAACGTAAGAAAGCAGACCCGACTCCATCCCAGATGCGGCACCAGTTTTTTACTGGTGGTGATGGTTCTTTCCATTCTGATATTTTCTGTGGCATCGTCGCTGCTCCTGTCTGCCGTACCTGCATTGGCAGCCATGAAAGGAACCATCTTGTTCCAGGTGATTATGATTGCTTATAAGCTGCTGTTGCTGCCGCTGGTGGTGTCGATCAGCTATGAAATGAATCGATGGGTAGGCCGCCATGACAATTTCCTGACTAAAATTCTAACGGCTCCCGGTATGTGGTTCCAGAACTTCACCACAAATGAGCCGGATGACAGCATGATTGAAGTGGGCATTGCGTCTCTTGAGGCGGTGCTTCCGGAGAAGGAGGGGGCTGACCGATGGTAAAAAAGTACATGGATTTGTATTCACAGACCCGGAAGGAATTGATTGCCGAGGAAGGAACACAGCGGGCCGGACTCATTGCCCGGGAACTTCTGTGTGCGGCCTCCGGAAAATCTCAAGAAGAGATTGTGGCTGATTGGAATTCCTATGCTTCGGAAGAAGTGTGCAGAAGAATGGATACGTTTACTTCCCGGGCAGTTGCGGGAGAGCCGTTGGCCTATATTCTGCAAGAATGGGATTTTTACGGTATGACCCTTCATGTGAACCGGGATGTGCTGATTCCAAGGGATGATACCTGTGCCGTTACAGAGCTTGCCATTACTAAGGCGGTGTATTTGGAACAGGACCCTCGGATTCTGGACTTGTGTACCGGCTCCGGCTGTATTGGCTTGGCTATCGCACGAAAGGTGACCGATGCCCGTGTGACCTTGGCAGACATCTCCCGGGAAGCTCTGAATGTGGCAAAGAAAAATGCGGCTGCCATGAAGATGGGAGCCAGAGTGAACTGTATCCAGGTGGATGCTAAGACCCCGGCTCCTGCTTTCCTGGGTACCTTTGATTTGATTGTTTCCAATCCTCCCTATGTTCGTTCCGAGGATATGTCCACCTTGCAGCCCAGCGTTCGGGACTTTGAACCTGCGTTGGCGTTGGATGGAGGACAGGATGGATTGGACTTCTATCGCTCGATTGTGCAAAACTACGCCTGTGTTTTAAAGCCGTTGGGCTGGCTCTGTTTTGAATTTGGCATGGGACAGGGAGATGACGTGTGCCGGATTTTGGAGCAGGGTGGTTTCACTGTGATCGAGCGGAAAAAAGATTATAATGGAATTGAGCGGGCGGTTTTGGCCCAGAAGAATAGAGAGGAAGAGGAACATGGCTTCTAAAAAAACATCTTATGAAGCGCCCACTCCTGCCAGTGACAAGAAGAAAGCACTGGACACGGCTCTGGCGCAAATTGAAAAAACCTACGGAAAGGGTACCGTCATGCGTCTGGGCGACCGTCCTGAGATGTCGGTAGATGCCATTCCCACCGGTTCTCTGAATCTGGATGCCGCACTGGGCATCGGAGGTGTCCCCAAGGGACGTATTATTGAGATCTACGGACCGGAATCTTCCGGTAAAACCACTCTGGCACTGCACATTTTGGCAGAGGCCCAGAAGCGTGGAGGAGAAGTGGCCTTTGTGGATGCAGAGCACGCACTGGACCCGGACTACGCTTCCGCACTGGGCGTGGATATTGATTCCATGCTGGTTTCTCAGCCGGACACCGGTGAGCAGGCGTTGGAGATTGCAGATGCTCTGGTTCGTTCCGGCGCAGTGGATGCTGTCGTTGTAGACTCAGTAGCAGCATTGACCCCCCGGGCGGAAATCGAGGGCGAAATGGGTGACAGCTTTGTGGGACTTCAGGCACGACTCATGTCTCAGGCCCTGCGGAAGCTAGCTGGCTCCATTGCAAAGACCAATTGTGTGGTTATCTTCATTAACCAGCTTCGTATGAAGATTGGTGTCATGTATGGAAACCCTGAGACCACCACCGGCGGTAATGCGCTCAAGTTCTATGCTTCCGTCCGTCTGGATGTGCGCCGTGTGGAGTCCATCAAGGATGGTTCTGATGTGATCGGCAGCCGGACTCGTGTCAAGGTTGTAAAGAATAAGGTAGCACCTCCCTTTAAGGAAGCATTCTTCGATATTATGTATGGAGAAGGCATTTCCAAGAGCGGTGAGATTTTGGATCTTGCAGTACAGCTGGAACTGATTCAGAAGAGCGGCAGCTGGTTCTCCATGGGAGATGAGAGAATCGGTCAGGGTCGTGACAATGCCAAGCAGTATCTGCTGGATCATCCCGATCTCATGGCAGATTTGGAGCAGAAGGTCCGGGATAATCTGTACAAGCTTCAGTCTGGCCACAGAGCCAAGGCTGCAAAGGCGGCAGAAAAGCCCGTGGCTGTAACCGCTGACGATTTTAACGATGAGGATTGAGAAAATATCGGAACAGGCGGACCGGGCGGGGCAGTACTACCTGACCCTGTCCGACCAGACTAAGATTCGGCTTTATCCCCAGACCATCATGGACTTTGGTTTGTATCAGGGCCGTGAGGTTAGTGAGGAAGAATGGCACCAAATCCGTCAGGCAGCCGGTGGAATGTCGGCCAAGATGCGGGCGGTGCGAATCGTCTCTGCGGCGGCGGTTTCGGCCGGAGACCTGGAGCAGCGGCTGCGGCGAAAAGGGGAGTCCCCGGAAGATGCCCAAGCAGCCGTCAGCTGGATGCAGGAATTGTCTCTGGTAGACGATTTAGACACGGCACGGCAATTGGTTCGCAGGGGATTGAGCCGGGGCTATGGCCCTGCCCGTCTGCGGCAGATGCTTTATGAAAAAAGAATTCCCAGAGATCTCTGGGATCAGGCTCTGGAAAATCTGCCGGAGCCGGATGAAGCGATTATGGATTATCTGGACCGAAAACTGAGCCCGGAACCGGATCGCAAGGAAATGAAAAAAACCATTGACGCCCTCCTGCGCCGAGGCTATGCCTGGCAGGACATTCGCCGGGTTCTGAATCGGCGGGGCGAATCTATGGATGGAGAACCGGAGGAATAAACATGGCAAATATTGGATTCATCTCCCTGGGCTGTGCGAAAAACCAGGTGAACTGCGAGCAGATGATGTATCGGCTCCAGGAGGCGGGCCACACCATCCTTCCCAAGGTAGAAGGGGCAGATGTGGTCATCATCAACACCTGTGGTTTTATTGACTCAGCCAAGGCAGAAGCCATTGACAACATTATCGCAACAGGTCAGTTGAAGACAGCAGGAGCCGTGGGGAAAATCATGGTGACCGGCTGCTTGTCTCAGCGCTATCAGCAGGAGATTTTGAACGAAATGCCCGAAGTAGACGGCATTTTGGGTACCGGCAGCTACAACGAGGTTGTAGAGGCAGTAGAAGAGCTTTTAGAGGGCAAGAAGGTCTGCCGCTTCGGCAATATTCATGCCAAGGAAGAGGAAGTGGGCCGTGTCCTTACCACACCCCCTCATTACGCATTCTTAAAGATTGCAGAGGGCTGTGACAATCGCTGTGCTTACTGCATCATTCCTTCTCTTCGTGGCAAGTACCGTTCCCGTCAGCTGGACGATGTGCTGTATGAGGCCCGGACTCTGGCAGCAGATGGTGTGAAAGAGATGATTGTGGTGGCACAGGACACCAGCCGCTACGGCACCGACCTGCCCGGTCATAAGCGTCTTCTAGCCACTCTCCTGCGGGAACTGTGCAAGATCGACGGGATTCATTGGGTTCGGGTCCATTACCTGTACCCCGATGAGATTGACGATGAGCTTATTGATGTGATTGCCTCCGAGCCTAAGATCGTCAAGTATCTGGACATTCCCATTCAGCACATCAATGACGACATTCTCCGCCGGATGAATCGTCGTGGAAATGGTGCCTATGTAGAGGAACTTTTCCAGAAGCTGAGAGAGCGGATTCCCGGACTGGTGCTGCGTACCAGCTTGATTACAGGTCTGCCTAGTGAAGGAGAAGAGGAGTTTGAGCAGCTCTGTGCCTTCCTGAAACGGGCAAAGCTGGAGCGTGTGGGTGCCTTTGCCTTCTCTCCCGAGGAGGGAACGGCTGCGGCTAAGATGGAGTATCCTGACAATGAGATTGCCGTACAACGTGCGGAAATCGTGGAGGAGCTTCAGTCCAGAATTATGGACGAGTACAACGAAGAAATGTTAGGAAAGACCCTGGAGATTCTTTCGGAGGGCTATGACCCGGAGGAAGATCTCTATTACGGAAGATCTTATGCAGATTCTCCTGATATTGATGGTCGTGTATGGTTTAAGGCAGAGCGCACTGTAAAGACCGGCACCTTCTGCATGGTAAACATTACAGGCGTCCGAGACGGAGAACTCATGGGACAGGAGGCAGAGCAATGACAACTGCCAGTAAGATCACACTTCTTCGGGTGCTGATGATTCCGGTTTATATGGTTTTCATGTACCTCAGTAAGGGGCAGGCCGGCCCCTGGATGTTTGCAGCACTGGCTCTGTTTATTGTCGCCAGCCTGACAGACTTTATTGATGGCTATATTGCTCGCCACTGCAACCAGGTTTCCGATTTCGGCAAGTTCCTGGACCCTCTTGCAGATAAACTCCTGGTAATTGCTGCCATGACCATGTTCTGTGAGTGGGGGCTGTGGCCTGCGTGGGCATTGATGGTGATTTTAACCCGGGAATTTGCTGTCACCGGTCTTCGTCTGGTGGCTGTGGGAAAGGGAACTGTCATTGCTGCCGGTTGGTCTGGAAAGGTAAAGACTGCCAGCACCATGATCGGACTGTGTGTTCTGATGGCATTCCCTCAGGTGGAACCTTTGCGCTGGGTCGTGATTGGCGTGGCGGTGGTCACTACCCTGTATTCCGGTGTAGAATATTTTGTTCGGAACTGGAACTGCCTCTGGAACCAGAAGCATTGATTACATGATAGCAAGGAGCTGCCTTTGGTGGGCAGCTCTTTGTTTTGTCCGAGAATTTGCTATGAATTGTGGCGATTTGTCTATGGTCATACGGGCTTCGTAAGGCTATAATGAAGAAAACAATCCCTAGGAGGAACAGACCATGATTGTACCTACCTGCTTTGAAGATCTTAAAACTTTACACTTAAATACCATGCCAAACCGTGCCTACTACATTCCGGCGTCTCAGGCCAACTATGATTTGGTAGAGCATCGGGAAACATCGGACCGGTTCCAGCTTCTGAACGGCGATTGGAGTTTTTACTATGCGCCAAGCGTCCGTGAATTTCAGGATTGCTTTTTTGACTTGGGGTTTGATGATTCTCGTTATGACACGATTCCGGTTCCCAGTGTCTGGCAGAACCACGGCTATGATAGACACCAGTATACCAACTTGCGCTATCCATTTCCGTTTGACCCTCCTTATGTCCCCATGGAAAATCCCTGTGGTGCTTATATTCATCGGTTCCAGTATGTGCCGGAGGAGAAGGCACCCAGAGCGTATCTGAACTTTGAGGGTGTGGATTCCTGCTTCTATGTCTGGCTCAATGGAAAATTCCTGGGCTACAGTCAGGTTTCCCATTCTACCAGTGAGTTTGATGTGACCGATGCGATTCGTCCGGGAGAAAACACCCTGGCGGTGTTGGTGCTCAAATGGTGCGACGGAAGCTATCTGGAAGACCAGGACAAGTTCCGCACCAGTGGCATTTTCCGTGATGTGTATTTGCTGAAGCGTCCGGAAAAGTCAATCTGGGATTATTTTGTAACCAATACCCTTGCAGATGGGGAAGCTACTCTGAACATCCGTATGGCCTATTTAGAAGAGCCTGAGGCGGTATCGGTGAAGCTTCTGGACAGCCAAGGCCTTGAAGTAGCCGTCGGAAAGCCAGAGCCTTTTGCGGGAGAGGACGGATACACCCATGAGGTTACCATGAAGGTGAAGGAGTCGAAACTCTGGAATCCGGAAGAACCTTATTTGTACACCTTGGTGCTGGAAACAGAAAACGAGGTCATTACCGACCGGGTAGGTTTCCGGGAAATCCGGGTTGAAAACGGTGTAGTAATGCTTAACGGTACGCCCATTAAGTTCCGTGGTGTCAACCGCCACGACTCCGACCCGGTGGTTGGCCCTGCGGTTAATTTGGAACATATGAAGCGGGATTTGTGCCTGATGCGGCAGCATAATTTTAACGCTATCCGTACCAGTCATTATCCTAATGCGCCCCAGTTCTACCAGCTGTGTGACCAGTACGGCTTTATGGTCATAGATGAAGCAGACCATGAAAGCCATGGTGCATCTGCCCTGTATTTTAAGGACAATGCAACCTGGGCAGACTGCGTGGAAGCATGGAACAAGCCTTTTGCAGACAATCCGGACTATCTGGAATCCACTATGGACAGGACTCAGCGGTGTGTTCAGAGAGACAAGAACCGGCCCAGCGTCATCTGCTGGTCTATGGGCAATGAGAGTGCATACGGCTGCTGTTTCGAGGCGGCACTGGCGTGGACCAAGCACTTTGACCCCAGTCGTTTGACCCACTATGAAGGAGCACAATACCACAGCAAGAATCGGAAATATGATTTTTCCAATATTGACCTGTACAGTCAGATGTACCCTTCCCAGGAAAGCGTTCAGGAGTATTTGAACAGCAACCCGGACAAGCCTTATCTGATGTGCGAATACTCCCACGCAATGGGAAATGGTCCCGGAGATTTGGAAGAATATTGGAAGCTGATTCAGCAGTATCCTTTGTTTTGTGGTGGTTTTGTCTGGGAGTGGTGCGACCATGCGATTTATCACGGAGAGACCCCGGAAGGAAAGGCAAGATATTTTTATGGCGGAGACCATGGAGAATATCCCCACGATGGAAACTTCTGCATGGATGGTCTGGTTTATCCCGACCGCAGACCGCACACCGGATTGATGGAGTATAAGAACATCCATCGTCCTGCACGGATTGTGGCATATGATGACAAGGCCAGAAAGTTGACGCTTCATAACTATATGAACTTCGTAGATCTTGCGGACTATCTGACCGTAAGCTATGAGGTGAACTGTGATGGTGAAGTAATCGTCTCCGGTACGATAACTTCCATTCCTTCCATCGCACCCGGAAAAGAAGGCACGCTCACTCTGAAAATCAAGATTCCTCCCGTTGGAAAATGCTACTTGAAACTCTCCTATTTCCTGAAAAACGAGACGGCACTGCTGCCTGCGGGACATGCTTTGGGCTTTGATGAACTTCTGTTAAAGAATCAGGACAGCAGAAATCAAAAGGCACTGGCCCTGATGAAAGAAACAGACTCCAATGAAGGTAGCGTTTCTGTCACCGATGGTATGCGGTATTTAGAAATCAAGGGAAATGGATTTACTTACCAGTACGACAAATTTGTGGGCCTGTTCTGCAAAATGACCCTTGGTTCCCGGGAGCTTCTTGAAAAGCCCATGGAACTGAACATCTGGCGTGCACCTACAGACAATGACCGAAATCTGAAACTTCGCTGGATGGCGGCTTGCTATGATAAGAGCATTACAAGAGCCTATGCCACCCGGTATGAAGCAACCAATCAGGAGGTTCGGATTTTCAGCCAGGTGTCCATCGGTGCCATTTCTGTCCAGCGGTTTATGGACGTAGAGCTGGAATGGACGGTTTCTGCCTGTGGTGCGGTTACTGCGAAAATAACAGCTAAGAGAAATATGGATTTCCCGGAGCTTCCACGGTTTGGCCTGCGGCTGTTCCTGCCCAACGGAATGGAACAGGTCACTTACTATGGACTTGGCCCCATGGAGAACTATGTGGATAAGCGCCATGCCGCTAGCCATGGCCTGTATGAGAATACAGTGACGGGACTCCATGAGGACTATATAAGGCCTCAGGAAAACGGTGCCCACGGAGACTGCGATTTTGTCACCCTGGAAGGGGAGAAAATGGGTTTTACTGTCCTTTCTGACAATGGATTCAGCTTCAATGCTTCCCACTATACCCAGGAGGAGCTGACAGAGAAAAAGCATAATTTTGAGCTGGAGTCCTGTGATCATACGGTGCTATGTCTGGACTATCGCCAAAATGGCATCGGCTCCGGAAGCTGTGGCCCGCAGTTGGAGAAAAAATACAAATTGGACGAGGAATTCATGGAATTTACCGTGACTTTACTTCCAAAATGTGAGCGGATGTAAAAACTGGTTGACAATGCCCCTGAAAAAATGGTACAATGAGCGTTGAACTGAATATCACGTAGAACGGAAAGAGTACGGCGTGAAACATCTCAGAGAGTCGGTGTCATTGGCTGAAAGCACCGATGGTGGGAAATGCCAGAAAGTGCGTCCGGGAGTGAGGGAAGTCCCCCGTTGGCCGCGTTAAGGCAGAGTGATAAATCAGAGTGGAACCGCGAGCTTATGCCCGCCTCTTGAAGGAACAAGAGGCGGGCTTTCTGCATAATCTGGGAAGAATCGGAGGGATGCCCATGAGTCTTAGAGAAACCTTATGTGCATATCAGAAAAATGACCCGGCGGCCAGGTCGAAACTGGAGATTTTTCTCCTGTATAATGGCCTTCATGCTGTTTTATATTATCGGGTGGCCCACTGGCTGTATCTCCACCATTGCCATTTTTTGGCTCGCTGGCTGTCCCAGCACGCCAAGTGGACAACCGGTGTGGAGATTCATCCGGCGGCTACCATTGGAAAAAGATTGGTCATTGACCACGGCACCGGAATTGTCATTGGTGCCACAACCGAAATCGGAGATGACTGCCTGATTTATCAGGGGGTCACGCTAGGAGGCACCGGACTTTCGGAGGGAAAGCGACATCCTACCTTGGGAAACAATGTCATGGTGGGAAGCGGTGCCAAGATTTTAGGCCCCATCCGAATTGGGGATAATGCAAGAGTAGCCGCAAACTCTGTGGTTTTGCGGGAAGTGCCGGATTGCTCGACAGTGGTAGGTGTACCCGGTCGGGTAGTTCGAGTCAATGGAGAAAAACTGGACCATATCCACACCCCTGACCCTGTGGCTTTGGAGCTTCAGGCCCTCAGACAGCGTGTGGAACAACTGGAAAAACAATTACAAAAGGAAGGATGACTGACTATGTATCTTTATAACTCTCTCAGCCATAAGAAGGAGAAATTCGTACCAAACCATCCGGATATTGTGAAAATGTACACCTGCGGCCCTACGGTGTATCACTTTGCCCATATCGGCAATCTGCGCTCCTACATCATGGAGGATGTGCTGGAAAAGTATCTGCGCTATACGGGCTATAATGTGAAGCGTGTTATGAATATCACCGATGTGGGCCATCTGGCTTCCGATGCCGATACCGGCGAGGATAAGATGCTCAAGGGTGCCAAGCGGGAACACAAGTCCGTCATGGAGATTGCACAGTACTACACCGATGCGTTCTTCTCTGACTGCGAAAAGCTGAACATCAAGCGTCCCGATGTGGTGGAGCCGGCCACCAACTGCATTGCAGAATACATCAATATCGTGGAAACCCTTCTCAATAAGGGCTTTGCTTATCTGGCAGGAGGCAATGTGTACTTTGATACCTCCAAGCTGGAAAAGTATTATGTCTTTAACGACCATGACGAAGATGATCTGGCAGTCGGTGTCCGGGAAGGTGTGGAAGAGGACACCAACAAACGCAATAAGAATGATTTTGTGCTGTGGTTCACCAAGTCCAAGTTTGAAGATCAGGCCCTCAAGTGGGATTCTCCCTGGGGCGTGGGCTATCCCGGCTGGCACATCGAGTGCTCCGGTATCTCCATGAAACATCTGGGTGAGGATTTGGATTTGCACTGCGGCGGCATCGATAATGCATTCCCTCACCATACCAATGAGATTGCCCAGAGTGAAGCATTCTTGGGTCACAAGTGGTGCAATTACTGGTTCCATGTCCACCACCTCAACACCGAGGGCGGCAAGATGTCCAAGTCTAAGGGTGAGTTTTTGACCGTGTCCCTGCTGGAGCAGAAGGGGTACGACCCTGTGGTGTATCGTTTCTTCTGCTTGCAGTCCCACTATCGCCGGAATCTGGTATTTACCTATGAGAACCTGGACAATGCCGTGGTGGCATATAACAAGCTGATTGCCAAGATTGCCGCACTGAATCCCGGTCAGGAGCCTGTGGATCAGGAGGCTTTGGAAGCACTCAAGGCTCGGTTTGTGAAAGCTATGGATGGCGATCTCAATACCTCTTTGGCTATTACCTCTCTGTATGATGTACTGAAGGCAAAGACCAATGATGCAACCAAGCTGGCCGCTTTGGATGACTTTGACTATGTGCTGAGTCTGGGCCTTCTGGAACATGCTGCTGCCGTGCGGAAATCCCAGCAGGAGGCAGAGACTGCACAGGAGAAAGATCCTGAAATCGACGCTCTGGTACAGGCTCGTACCGATGCCAAGAAGGCAAAGAACTTTGCTGAGGCAGACCGTATCCGGGATGAGCTGAAGGCACGGGGAATCAGTATCATTGATACCCCCCAGGGCACCAAGTGGAGCAGAGACTAAAATGAAGCTAATGATTCTGGATGGCAACAGCGTGGTGAACCGGGCCTTTTATGGGGTCCGGCCACTCACCACCCGAGAGGGGTTGTATACCAACGCCATCTTTGGTTTTTTGAATATCCTGCAGCGTATGGAGTCGGAAGAAAATCCCGATGCTGTATGTGTGGCCTTTGACCTCCACGGGCCGACCTTCCGCCATTTGCAGTATGACGGCTATAAGGCCACCCGTCACGGAATGCCGGAGGAGCTGGCCCAGCAGATGCCCCTTCTGAAAGAAGTCCTTACCGCCATGAACATTCCCATTTTCCAGTGTCAGGGCTGGGAGGCAGACGATGTGATTGGTACAGTGGGAAAGCAGTGCGGAAGGGAAAACTGGGATTGTGTCATTGTCACCGGTGACCGGGACAGTCTCCAGCTGGTAGATGAGCATGTCACCGTGAAGCTGGTGATTACCAAGGGCGGTCAGACGAACAGCACCAATTATACGCCTCAGGTTTTCAGAGAAGAGTATGGCTTTGAGCCTCCCATTTTGGTGGACCTCAAGAGCCTCATGGGTGACAGCTCGGATAATATCCCCGGCGTGGCCGGAATCGGCCCCAAGGGTGCTAAGGATCTTCTCTTGAAGTTCGGCACCATGAAGGGGATTTATGAAAATCTGGACGATGCCTCTATCCGCCCCAAGATGCGGGAAAAACTGGAAGCAGGCCGGGAAAGTGCGGAGCTTTCCTATGACCTGGCAACCATCCGCTGTGAGGCACCCATAGAATTTTCCCCTGAGGCCTGCATCAGGCAGGAGCCTGACAAAAAGGCCCTGTACGACCTGTTCCTCAAGCTGGAATTTCACAAGCTGATTGACCGGTATCATCTGTGGTCGGTGGAAGCAGAGCCTGTGCCTGAAAAGGAGCAGGAAAAGCTGCCTCATTGTGACACGCTTCCTGCGGTGGGGACTCTGTGCGCCCTTTCTTTGGAGGAAGACGGTACAGTTTGCATCGCATGGGAAGGCGGCGTATGCTCTCAGCTTCCTCTGGAACGCTCTGCGTCACTGGCGGAGCTTTTGAAGGCGGACACCCCTAAGATCTGCCACGACTTAAAGAGTACCCTTCACAGACTGGACGAGCTGGGTCTTTCTGGAGAGAACTTTGTTTTTGATACCGCTCTGGCGGCTTACGACCTCAATCCTTCCGTCAATGACTATTCCGTTTTGAAGGTGGCTGCGGCCTACCTGACTTCCTCTCCTGAGACAGGGGAGGAGCGGGCAGAGGCCATATTCCGGCTCTATCCCGTTCTGAAGGAAAAGCTGGATGCAGAGGGTATGACAGAGCTTTATAACACCATAGAATTTCCTCTGTGCTCTGTGCTCTATGGCATGGAAAAGGAAGGTGTCGCCATTGACCGAGACACACTGACCCAGTTCGGTCAGATGCTGGCCCAGCGGATTGAGGCACTGGAAGCAGAGATTTACGGATACGCAGAAGGAACCTTCAATATCAATTCCCCCAAGCAATTGGGAGAGGTCCTTTTTGAAAAGCTGGAACTTCCTCCTGTGAAAAAGACCAAGACCGGATATTCCACCAATGCAGAGGTTCTGGAGAAGCTGGCGGACAAGCACCCGATTATTCCTGCCATTATGGAGTATCGGATGCTGACCAAGCTGAAATCCACCTATGCAGACGGTCTTTTGAAGGTGATTCGTCCCGATGGACGGATACACACCACCTTCCAGAATATGGTGACGGCTACCGGAAGACTGTCTTCCACAGAACCAAACTTGCAAAATATCCCGGTCCGTACGGATTTGGGCGCAGAAATTCGGAAAATGTTTGTACCCAGAGAAAACTGGGTGTTTGTGGACGCAGACTATAGCCAGATTGAACTTCGTGTTCTGGCCCACATTGCAGAGGATTCCCTGATGCAGGAGGCGTTCCGGAACGGAATGGACATTCACACAGTGACTGCCAGTCAGGTCTTTGGGGTAAGCCCGGAGGAGGTCACCCCATTGCAGCGCCGTCACGCCAAGGCGGTAAACTTTGGCATTGTGTACGGCATTTCCGAATTCTCTCTGTCAGAGGATATCGGGGTGTCCCGCTGGGAGGCCAAGGACTATATTGATGCCTATTTGTCCCGATACTCCGGTGTTCGGGCCTATATGCACAGCATTGTGCAGACGGCACGGGAGCAGGGATATGTGACCACCCTTTACGGCCGCCGCCGGTATATCCCTGATATTAAAAGCAGTAACTTCAATATTCGTCAGGGCGCAGAACGGATTGCCCTCAATACCCCCATTCAGGGTACAGCAGCAGACCTCATTAAGCTGGCAATGATTCGGGTTTATAAAGCCTTGCAGGATGCAAAGCTTCAGGCAAAGCTGCTGCTTCAGGTGCATGACGAACTGATTGTGGAGTGTCCTGCCGAAGAAGAGGAGCAGGTGCGGGCCATTGTGACGGAGCAGATGGAGCAGGCGGCACAGCTGACGGTTCCTCTGGTGGCAGAGGCCAAATCCGGAAAGACCTGGTTTGAGGCGAAGTGATGGAATACAAAATCGAGAAAATGACAAAGGCCCATGTGCCTCAGATTGCCGCACTGGAACAGGTTTGTTTTACAGACCCGTGGAGTGAAAGCAGTGTGGCATCCGAGCTGGACAACCCTCTGAGCCTGTGGCTGGTGGCAGTGCAGGACGAGAAGGTACTGGGTTATGTGGGAAGCCAGTCGGTGCTGGGAGAGGCGGACATGATGAACCTGGCGGTAGACCCTGCCGCAAGACGGCTGGGTTTGGGACGGGCCATTGTGGAGGCTCTGGTGGCGGTGCTCCGGGACAATGAGGTGCATTGCCTGACCCTGGAAGTCCGGGCCTCCAATACGCCGGCACAAAAGCTCTATGAGTCGCTGGGCTTTTTACAGGTGGGCCGCAGACCCAACTATTATCTGGAACCCAAGGAGGATGCACTCATCCTTCGGAAGGAGTGGAAACTTTGATTATTATGTCGGTGGAATCCTCCTGCGATGAGACCGCTGTGGCTCTGGTCCGAGACGGCCGTGAGATTCTGACGGATTGCATCTCTTCCCAGGTGGATTTGCATAAACTTTATGGCGGTGTGGTGCCTGAGATCGCTTCACGGAAACACATCGAAGCCATTTATGGCCTGGCAGACCAGGCTCTGGCACAGACCGGACTTACTAGAAAGGACATTGATGCCGTGGCAGTAACCTATGCCCCGGGCCTCATCGGTGCGGTGCTGGTGGGAGTCAACTTCGCCAAGGCAGTCTCTCTGGCACTGGGCGTGCCTCTGATTCCGGTTCACCATATCTGTGGTCATATTGCCGCCAACTATCTGGCCTATCCGGAACTGGAACCTCCGTTTTTGTGTCTGGTGGTGTCCGGCGGTCATACCATGCTGGTGGATGTAAAGAGTTATACCGAAATGGAGATCCTTGGCGGCACCTTGGACGATGCGGCAGGCGAGTGCTTTGACAAGGTGGCCCGTGTTCTGGATATGCCCTATCCCGGCGGTGCCTCTCTGGACAAAAGAGCACAGCAGGGAAAGGAAGGCCGCTATCCCATGCCCAGAGCAAAGGCCGGAGCCAATCCTCTGGATATGTCCTTTTCCGGCCTCAAGACCGCAGCCATTAACCTGATTCACAACGCAAAGCAAAAGGGTGAGTCTTTGGTGGTGGAGGACCTCTGTGCAGACTTTTCCGCTGCTGTATCGGACACTCTGGTGCCTCGGGCTATGATGGCCCTGGAGCAGACAGGCTATAAAAAGCTGGCAGTGGCCGGTGGTGTAGCTGCCAACTCCCGGATTCGTCACGACATTCTGGTGGAGGCAGAGAAGCGGGGAGCATCCGTCTATATGCCGCCTTTAAAGCTTTGCGGCGACAATGGAGCGATGATTGGAGCGCAGGGCTATTACGAATACCTGGCAGGAAACGTTGCGGATATGAGCCTCAACGCCTATGCCACAAAGTCCATTTTGGGCGAAAAGCTATAAACCACAGGGACATTCTCAGAAAAGATGAGAATGTCCCTGTTTTTTAGATACGGACGCAAAAATCGGCGGCAGATGGGGGATTTTGGCTGAGAGAAAATGGGTGAATGGAAAGAAAAAAGTCTATCGGAGAAGGACGTATATACAG
>CAUWEI010000051.1:0-18554 GCA_963557675.1 uncultured Oscillospiraceae bacterium
GATGACATACCGGGTATGAACCGGCTACTCTACCAACTGAGTTATGCCGCCGTGATGCCGCGTCAGCAGTTCTCCACCGAAACAGCTCCATTATCATACAAGATAAACTGCCATTTGTCAATAGGTTTTTTCAAAAAAATTAAAAAACTTTTCGAATGGGTTTGAAATAAAAGAATTGCAATCTTTTTGGTTCTGTGATACTATCATAAAAACTGGATAAAGAAAGAAAATCAAGGGGGAATCCATTGTGAAACGGTTCTTTGCGGCACTCATGATTTTATTCCTTTGCGTAACCTTGCCCCTGTCGGTCCGAGCGGATTTCGGAAATTTCTCCGGAAACAGCGATTACGGCGGTGGCAGCAGTAGTCATAGCAGTAGTAGCAGTAGCAGCAGCAGTCATAGCAGCAGTTATGACTCTGACAGCTCTGGAGAAGGAAATCCGGTTGTTACCGTTACAGTCATCATTATTGTAATTATCATAATAGTTGTGAAGAGTAAGCATGGTAAGGGCGGAGGAAGTACCGGCTCGAGAGCAGGAACTCCTGTTTCGACGCCGACTTCGGTGCCATGTAAGCCCATGAGTCAGTACAAGGAGCTGGACGATCAGTTTGATCAGGCGGAACTGAAAGAGAAGATTTCCAACCTCTATGTACAGATGCAAAACTGCTGGCAGGATAGAAATTTGGAGTCTTTGCAGCCTTACTTTACGGATGCCCTGTTTAATCAGATGAACCGGTCTGTGGAAACCATGAAGAAGCTGGGACAGACCAATTATGTGCAGCGTATTGCGGTTCTGGGTGTAGACCTTCAGGGTTGGTATCAGGAAGAGGGCGAGGACCATGTGGTGGCCATTGTACGGACCAGGATCGTGGACTTCACGCTGGATGATAACTCCGGTAAGCTTATTTCCGGTGACCGTAACAAAGAAAAGTTTATGACCTATCAGTGGGATTTGTGCCGTGCTACCGGTGCCAAGACCAAACAGGTGGAAGGGATGGAAACGGTGAGCTGTCCCAACTGCGGCGCACCGGTGTCCATCAATGAAACGGCTAAGTGCCCCTATTGCGGCAGTGTGATTACAGTCGAGAATCAGGACTGGGTCATCAGCGGTATTCGAGGCATTTCTCAGCAGACCAGATAAAAATGACACAGCCGCTGTCCCGTGTAAAATGGGACAGCGGCTTTTGTCTGGCAGGAGGAAAGAAGCAACGGTGTTTCTTCTCCTTTTGCCGGAAAAAGCGGAAACTTTTCCGTTGACAAGCTGTGGAATTTCCTGTATAATGATAGAAGCACTTGAAGTGCTGATGCTGGTGTAGCTCAGTTGGTAGAGTAACTGATTCGTAATCAGTAGGTCGCGTGTTCAAGTCACGTCTCCAGCTCCAGAAAAGCCCCGTTTGTCGTAGGACAGACGGGGCTTTCTCTATTGTAAGTAGAAGGAAAAATGCCACCGATGCCAGAAAATGGCCCGGTGGCATTTTTTACATGAAAATTCGTTTGCGGACGCCTTCGCCCAGAGAAGGGATGAGGCCTGCCAGCAGAAAGAAGACGCCAACCAGAGACATTACCGTGGTAGGATACAGACTCCAGAGGAACATCTTTGTGCCGAAGGTAATGGAGATGAAGAACTCCACCAGCATGGACGAACAGCCAAACACAATGAAACAGCCGCCCAGAATCAGGAATCGGCCACGGCGAACGTAGCGAAAGAGCACCAGTGCAGTGGTCAGCAGGATTCCATACATTCCCGTTATAGGGAAGGCAAAGGAAAGGAACCAGCCGCCTTTTGTTTTTACGCTGACATACAGCAGCAAAAGACCCACCGCCAAAAAGTCCAGAGGGAGAAAAACAATGGGGTTTGGTCGATGGAACCATAGGGGCATTACAAAAATCAGATACGCCACACCCATGCCAATCAGTGCATAACCAGACCATGTGATTTTTTTGCACAGGTTCAGGTCCACCAGAAGACAGACGGCAATTCCTGCCAGATACAACAGGGTAATTAAAAAGCGGAAAATACTCCGTTCCGGCTTGGGAGGCTCCCAACGGCGAGGGTATAGAGGTTCTCCCTCGTTGGAGGGCAAGTCCGGATGATAGGCCCGGAGGCCGCACAGGGGACAGGATTCCTCCCCCGGTGCCAGCCGGACCCCGCATTTCATACAGTACATTTAAGGTCGCTCCCTTCCTGCGTGGTTGCTCTGGACCTCCACCTCCAGCCCCAGCTCCACCAGACGGGTGAAGAAACGCTGTTCCAGATTCGGTTCCCGGGTGGCCCGAATCAGGTTGATACGGGTGCAGTCCTCATAGGACACTACGCTGCAATTATGATAAAACGTGGCCTGAGGGCCAATGATAAAGTCCAAATGGGATACATAAGGGGTCATTTCCTTCGGAAGCTGGGTAAGACCCAGATTGGAGATGTTGATGCTGCCCTTGGATTCGCCGGAAAAACGGTAGACCAGCCGCATAACTAAATTTTTGAGAGGCAATGGTGCTGCTTTCATAAGAGGATTGCGCTCCGGATTTACGTTGGCGGCAATACGGGCAGCCATTTGCTGCCGATTTACCTGACAATCCAACTGTCCCCGGACGATTTTGCACAGCTCCGGTAGGGTATATTCTCCCAGACGGGGGTCAACACCGACGTTGAGGGTCAGAGCAAAGTTTCGCAGCGTCTGACTGTCAAAGAGCTTTCGCAGGTTCACAGGGACCATGACCTTGGCCCAACCGCGGCGGCGTGGGGCCAAATCCAGAATGGACTGGAGCATAACGGCGGTGAGCAGACAGGTGATGGAACAGCCATAGCGGTGGGCCAGCTCCAACAGGGCCTGTGTGGACAGGGTTCCCACAGTCAGCCGCAGAAAGGCACCTGGTTCTCTTCGGCCCGGAAGCCGCAGAGCGTTTGGTTCCCGACGGCTCATAGCCCGTTTGCCGGAGGCTTTTAGGAAGCTGTCTTCCAGTTCCTCCTGCTTGGGCGGTTCGTCCGGGTCCAGAATTCCGTGGGTGCATGGAATAAAGATGCCATAGCGCAGACGAAGATAGGCGGCTACCAGCGTTTTCAGAAACACCATACCGCCGGTACCATCCGTAAGAGCGTGAAAGTATTCCACGGCGATGCGGTTCTGGTAATACAGTACCCGAATGGCACAGGTTTCCGTCTCCCGGACGGTCATATGGATGAGGGGACAGGCTCCATCTTTGCGAACAGTGGGGGACTGGGGCAGTTCTTGCAGATAGAACCAGAACGCACCCCGGTGAAGGCTCACCATCATGGAGGGGAACCGAGGACGAACCTGCTCTACGGCTTTTTGAAGAATGGCCGGGTCTACCGGTTCCAGCAGCGTGGCAGAGGTTCGGAAAACATTACTCCAATTTCTCCGGCGGACGGCCGGGAAGATTTTAGCGGCGTTGTCCAGCCGCATCCAATTCTGGGACATGCGCTGCCCTCCTTTCTTTTCGTAGGTAATTATACCACAAAAGGCAATGAATTCCAAAGGTTTCTTTGCAAAATAAACGGTGCTGTTCCGGGTTGGGAACAGCACCGTTCAAAAGCAGACCGTGGGACCATCCATAGAGGAGGCGCATAGGATAAACAAAAAGGAGGGAGTTTCTATGGATTTGTACGACAAAGCCCAAACAGAAGCAGTATGGCAGAGGGTGACCCAAGCCACGCAAATGCCCACACCGCCCATGGTGTTTCGGGATTTGGAGGCCAGGGAAGTGGTGATCGGAGAGCTTTGCCAGGGATTGTATCGCCGTGGATGGGAAAAAAGCCTGATGGATCGACTCTACCGCCAGAGCAAGGAGCGGGCCCAGGCACTGCGTGCTCTTGGGAAACGACTGGGGGAGATGTCCAGAAGAGCCAAACGGGAACGAGTGGAGCCGGAACAGCTGGCGGACTGTCTGGGACAGCTTAGCTGCCTGTATGACCCCAATCATCCGCTCTATGGCCCACTCATGGAGCAGTTTCGCCGGGAATGTGTCTGGGGGCAGAGTCAGGTCCTTTCGGCATTGGGACGGCGGTAAATCCTACAGTTTCGCATCCCAAAGCAGGATTCTATGGACTAGAATTCGCTTGATGAAGGAAGCGGAGGAAAGATTTAATTCTAGGGCATCCTGCCAGTTGTGGAACGTATCCCAGTCCTCTTTGTCCATGGTGTGCTGACTGAACCGGGCTTTGAGGGCCAGATCCATGCAGGTGTTCTGGGAGACCTTCAGCCAGCGGGCCAGACAGGAGCTATAGTGCCAGCACAGAAGAAATGCTTCGTTGTCCGGCAGCTTTTTAAGCTTTCGGCGGCGCAAATACAGCACGATGGGACGGTAGGCCAGAGCCAGAAGAACCAGAACCGGAAGCAGGAAAATCCAGCCGGGAATACGGAACTGTTTTGTCGCTTCCGGAGCATCCGGGGTGGTTTCCATGGCCGCAGAAGGGGCCGACTCGGAAGGAACCGTTTCGTGCGTGGGTGCTTCGGTGGACGGCTCAGTATGGCTGGTGGTCTCGTCGGGAAGGGTTTGCTCTGTGGTGGTCTGAGGAGTTGTTTCCTCTGGCTGGAGAATGTTTTCCAGAGCCTCTCCCGGAGTAGCGTCCAGAGGAATCCAGCCAATGCCGTCTACATAGTATTCGGCCCATGCGTGGGCATTGCTGTCCAGAACGGTCACAGGGGTTCCGGCTTCGGCGTTTACCACATAGCCGGTGACAAATCGGGCCGGAATACCTGCGGCCCGCAGCAGCACCACCGTGGCGGAGGCAAAGTGGACGCAATAGCCCGTGGGGGATTCCTCTAAGAACCATAGGACAAAGTCCTTGTCCTGCGGCAAAGGAGGGGTGTTAATGTCATAGGTGGCGGAAGAGCGAACCAGTTCGGCAATCTGCTGCGTATAAGAGGACGGGTCTGGCCCGATGGTGGGGTCCTCGGTGTACAGCCCGTGCGCTTGCAGATACTGCTTGGCTCCCTTCTGAGTGTCCCGGGGCAGCTTTGTATAGAGTGCATGGGCGAATGCGTCGTAATTTTCGCGCTTCGAATGGGAGTCTGACTGTCTGGAAGAATACAAAGCTTGTGGTGGCTCGGTACAATAGGCGATATCATAGCTGCGACGGTAATTCGTATTTCGGATGGCATAATCCCATACAGAGTCCCCGGTATAGGGCAAATGGGACAGATAATAGGGGGTATACACCACATCGTTATCACCATACGTGATAATGTGCATCTTTTTTTTGGTAACTTCGGACTCCTCATATTGCAGATAAAAGCCGGCACTGGGGGTATGCACGTTGGAGTATTTTGCTGACTTGAGAGGACTCCATCGGTTCTTGCTGTATTCCCCCAAGGCAGTTCCCCGGAGATAAATCGTGCCGCTGGTTGGTGCGGCTACTTCCAGAACGGGACGGCCGGTGAATTTCGGGGGCCCCATATCCAAGGGAGTTTCGGGATAAAAGGATTCCGACGGCTTTGAAGGGGCGGAAAAACCGTCTCCTGTATGCAGGCTGGGCAGCAGCGTTTCTATCTGCTGTAGAAGCTCATCCGACCATGGCTTGCGGGAATAGGGCCATTCCGGCAAAAAACTGTGAAGTCCCAGGACAAGCAGGGTGATGGGAAGAATCAGCAGCAGACACAGCCGATTTCCTGCCACGCGGTCTCTGCATCGGCAGCCCTGAGTAATCACCAGCAGGGCGACACAGATGAGATACTGAAACAGATAAGACCGGTCCGGAGGCGTATCTACCACCACCATGCAAAGGGCCAGAGGAAACGCAGAAAGAACCAATACGCCTACGGAGGTTTGCTGTCGGAGAATGGTCCAGGCGCACAAGGTAACGATCATGACGCCCCACAGACACATGGGAAGGGTGGCGGTATATCCCAGTGGTACCTCCCCAATGGAAAGCGATAAGTTGGGATAGGCGCAGGAGTAAAAGCCCAGCAGGGTTTCAAGAATCATTTTGGTTCCGTTGACCAAAGGGTCCGAGAACCAAATCAAAAGGATACCGAGTCCAATCACCCAGCCGGAGGAAACCACAATCCAACCCTGTCGGAAGAGATAGGCAATGGAGACTGCAAAACTGCAAAGACCTACTACACGAACCAAGATAGTACGGTCGGCAGGGATGGGAAAGGCGGAATAGAGGCATAAAAGACTGGCGGTTCCGATTCCCCAGCTTAGGAGAAAAGAAACCAGAAAATCCATCAGCTTTTCCCGAAAGGAGGAGCTAGTTAAAACCATAGGAAATCCCTCCTTCCTCAATATTTGTTTGAGCGCCGTTTTCTTTGGAAAACTGCGCTTTTTTTGATTGAATCAGGGAATAGGTCAGAGAAGAAAGGTCTTCCATCCGTTCCAAAGATTGCTCCTGAGTGGTATTTCCGGAAACCCAGCAGACGTGATGGGCAATGTGATGTTCCAGAAGAAATTGGGATAAATACAGGGTTTTTCCCAGAATCGTGTCAATTTCCGAAGCCGTAACGCTGAGGTCGGGGGAAATGACCACTGTGGGAAATACCGGAACCTGCGGTTCTCGCACGATGGGAGTATCCAGCTTTGCGGTGAGCTTCCAGTGAATCTGCCGCAGATTATCACCGGGCTGATATTCCCGAAGCTCGTGGTATTCGGACATACCGCCTCCGGCTTTGGGATAAAAGCCCTGGGGCTGAAGTTCCTCCAAAGAGGGCATAGACTCCAAAGGAATGGGAGTCGGCAGAACGTGACAGCACATAGAATGGTTCCATCTGCGGGGCAGGCAGAAAAGCCCCAGATAGTCACAGACCCAACACCGTGTCACTTTACAATGGAGTGTACCGCAGTGGTCGGTGGGAAGGGGCAATATTAGCTGCAAGCGATCGGGACGGAACTTGTAACGCTTGGAAAATTCGGTGAGAGGGTTGTTTACGGTAATAGAAAGCTTGCACCGAGGCTGGGGCAGCTTGCAACGAGTCCACAATACAATGCTGGCATTGGTTCCCAAAGGTACTTCTGTGGGACCGTTTGCCAAAATGTGCATGGTAAATATGGCGGGAAGACTGACAAGAAGGGAAAAAACAGGCAAAATCAACAGAAACAGCAACAGATATTCAGAAAACCATTCATAAAAGAAGCTGTGAAAAATCAGAGCACAGACAAGTGCCAGAAAGTAGAGAATCCTGTTTTTTACCATAGTCCTCACCTCACACGGGGCGGCTTGTTGGTGTGCAGCAATTCTTCCAAAATGGCTCGTGCGGTTCGTCCCTGCGATTGGGCTCTTGGGGTCAAAATCAGGCGATGTGCCACGGTTTCGCAGAATACAGACTGAATATCGGAAGGAAGGCAGTAATCCCGGCCACTGAGGTAGGCCACAGCCTTCGCCATGGAAATCACACAGAGGGTGGCTCTGGGACTTCCGCCCCGAAGAAGTTCCGGGTGGTTCCGTGTTGCCTCCATGAGAGAAACGGTGAATTTTACGACTTCTTCATTAAGAAATACAGAGGCAACCTGGTCCTGCATGGAGACAAGCCCCTGCCGGGAGACTACCTGCTGGATGCGGTCCAGGGGATTACCGCCCTGCCGCCCCAGAATCATAGCCGCTTCATCCTTGGCACTGGGGTAGCCCATGGTCAGGCAGACGGCAAAACGGTCCATCTGGCTGTCGGGCAGGAGCTGGGTGCCGGCGGCTCCGACAGGGTTCTGGGTAGCAATGACGGTAAAGGGACGTTCAATCGGGTGACGCTGACCATCCACCGTCACCTGTCCTTCTTCCATGGCTTCCAGAAGAGCGGACTGGGTCCGGGAAGTGGCACGGTTCAGCTCGTCCGCCAAAAAGAGATTGCATAAAATAGCACCGGGCTGATAAATCATTTTTCCGGTGGTTTTGTCATAAATAGAGTAGCCGGTAACATCAGAAGGGAGTACATCTGGGGTAAACTGTACCCGGTTATAACCCAGTCCGAGGGCTTTGGAAAAGGCCAGGGCAAGGGTCGTTTTTCCCACACCCGGAATGTCTTCCAGTAGAACATGCCCCCGTGCCAGAATCGCAGCCAGAGTCCATAGTACGGTGCGTTCCTTACCGACAACGGCCTTTTGGACCTCCTGCAAAATTTGCTGTGGATAGTGCATTTCTGCTTCCTCCTTACCGATATGGTACATTAAGATATACAGAGCAAGTATACCATAGTTAGATAAATCACGCAAGAGCAGGAGCGGGCGGAAGATACGTATATTCTGGTTTTTACAGGAAATACTAGGCAAAAATGAGGTGGTTCGATGAAAAAGTCCTGGGGCCCGATTCTGGCGGGAGCGTTGGCCGGTGCGGTCAATGGCCTGCTGGGAGCCGGGGGTGGGATGGTGTTAATCCCCCTGTTAAGTAAACGCCTGCCGCCACAGGAAGGAAAACTGTTTCCAACCTGCGTGGCAATTATGCTGCCCATGTGCCTGGTGTCTGTGACGGTGTATGGAATTTATAATGGTCTGCCGTGGTCGGAGGCTTGGCCCTATCTGATTGGGAGCGGTGTGGGGGGATTTGTGGCAGGGAAGTGGGGAAGCAAACTCCCCACAACCCTGCTCCGCCTGATTTTCGGCGGACTCATGGTGTGGGGAGGGATTCGGGCGTTATGTGGTTAGAATCAATCCCGTTTTGCCTGTTCCTTGGAACGGCTCTGGGATTTTTGGGAGGACTTGGAGTAGGGGGAGGGTCCCTGCTGGTATTGTGGCTCACTGAGGTGCTTGCCATGGACCAGAGAATGGCGCAGGGAATCAACCTGTTGTTTTTCCTCCCGGCAGCCCTTCTGTCGGCATGGCTTCACAACCGGAACGGTCAGGTGGACAAGAAGGTGGCATGGCCCGCTATGGCAGCAGGAGCCGCTGCGGCTGCACTGTGTGCCTGGATTTCGGCAGGGCTGGACCTCTCCCTTTTGCGAAAGCTGTTTGGGGGCCTGATGACTGCAACAGGTATTCGGGAGCTATATCTGTGTTATCGGCAGCGGAAGGAGAGATAACCTTCCAAAATCAGTCCGGCTGCCACGGCATCTACGGTGTTTTTTCGCTTTTTTCCGTGGTAGTTGTGGTCGTTTAAGATTTGGTGGGCTTCAATGGTGGTTCTGCGCTCGTCCCAGAGCTTCACAGGAAGACCGGAGGCTTCTTCCAGCCGTTTGGCGAAGGAACGGTACTTTTCGGCTCGGGGACCTTCCGTGCCGTCCATGTTCCGGGGAAAGCCCATCACAAGCTCTCCTACCTGATTTTCCTTTGCCAGATGGCAGATTTCCTGTAAGGTTTTGTCCTCGTCCCAGCTGTGAATGACCGTGGTGCTGCCCACCAGTGAACACAGAAGGTCGGAAATGGCAATGCCCGTCCGGGCATCCCCGTAATCAATGGCCATAATTCGATTCATTCTTTTGTTTCCTTTCTGTTTTCCCTCAGAAGGGGAGGGAGTCTAACTTTCCACCTCCTATTATACGAAAAAAATCCGAAAAAGAAAGAAAAAACATATTGACCTTGCGATTTTTATATGCTAGAATAAGTTCACCTGCGAAAAGGGCTTTTTTTGTGCGCCCTTTTCAGCCCCGGTGCGGTGGGAAACGAAGTTTCACCGCCTCTAAATCCATACTAGCCGTGGCCATACAGGGAGGCAATTTTTAAGGAGGTGCCGTTATGCGCGTGAAAGTCACTTTGAGATGCTCCGAGTGCAAGCAGAGAAACTACAACACCATGAAGAACAAGAAGAACGACCCTGACCGTCTCGAGATGAAGAAGTATTGCAGATTCTGCAAGAAGCACACCATCCACAGCGAGACCAAGTAAGTGGTTGAGATCGGAAAGGGTGAAAACAATGGCTGAAACCAAAAAGGAAAACTGGTTCAAGAGAACCGGACACCGTATTGCGAAGTGGTTCCGTGAAATGCGGAGCGAGCTGAAGAAGGTCGTATGGCCCACCTGGCCTCAGGTCGCCAAGAACACCTTGGTAGTCGTAGCCTGCGCAGTCCTCGTCGGCCTGTTCATCTGGTGTTTTGACATGGTTGCCAGCGCTGGTGTTGAGCTGCTCGTCAGCCTGGGTAACTAAACATGGCAGAGACTGCAAAATGGTATGTGGTGCAGACCTATTCTGGCTACGAGAATACGGTTAAGGCCACAATTGAAAAAACCGTAGAGTCCCGCCGCCTTCAGGAAATTATCCATGCGGTCTCCATTCCCGTGGAGAACGTCACTGAAATTTCCGATTCCGGTGTTGCCAAGACGGTGGAGCGTAAAATCTTCCCCGGCTATGTCCTGGTGAAGATGGTTATGACAGATGATTCCTGGTACATTATCCGCAATATCCGCGGTGTTACCGGCTTTGTCGGCTCCGGCACGAAGCCCACTCCTCTGACCGAAGAGGAAGTGCTCCAGCTTGGTATGGAGAAAAAAGAAATTGTCGTCAACTACGCAGTGGGCGACACGGTCCGCATTGCGGACGGCCCTCTCACATCCTTCTCGGGTGTGGTGGAGGAACTGGACCTGGAGAAAAACAAGGTCCGTGTGGTCGTATCTATGTTCGGCCGCGAAACCCCTGTAGAGCTGGAGCTCGATCAGGTGGAAGTGATTCCCCAGTAAACGCATCGGGCCGCTTGTCGGCCGGAACGTGGGAGGGGTGCAAACCCCGACAAAAATACGCTTAGGCGTATGAACCACATTTATTCAGGAGGTGCTTTTCAATGGCACAGAAAGTAACTGGTATTATCAAACTGCAGATCAATGCCGCTAAGGCAACTGCTTCTCCCCCCGTTGGCCCCGCTCTGGGTCAGCACGGCGTTAACATCGCTGCCTTCATCAAGGAATTCAATGCACGTACCCAGGATCAGGCCGGCTTCAAGGTTCCCGTTGTAATCACCGTCTATGCCGACCGTTCCTTCACCTTCATCACCAAGACTCCTCCGACCCCCATGCTCATCATGAAGGCCATCGGTCTGGAGAGCGGTTCCGGTGTTCCCAACAAGACCAAGGTTGGCACCATCACCCGTGCTCAGGTCAGAGAGATTGCTGAGAAGAAGATGCCCGATCTCAACGCTGCCACCATCGAGGCCGCTGAGAGCCAGGTTGCCGGCACTTGCCGCTCCATGGGCGTTACCGTCGTGGACTGATATTTGCTTGCTGAGGCTGTGATGGCAAACTGCCACGCCTCAAAAATGTGGGAGGATTATTCCGCATCACCACTTTAAGGAGGATATTACATTGTTTAGAGGTAAAAAATATAAGGACAGCGCCAAGCAGATTGACCGCGCTGTGCAGTACGAGCCCGTCGACGCTCTGGGCCTGGTAGTCAAGACTGCCACCGCTAAGTTCGATGAGACCGTTGAGATCCACATCAAGTTGGGTGTTGACTCCCGTCACGCTGACCAGCAGGTTCGTGGCGCTGTCGTTCTGCCCAACGGCACCGGCAAGACCCGCCGTGTTCTGGTGTTCGCTAAGGACGCTAAGGTGGACGAGGCTAAGGAAGCTGGCGCAGATTACGTTGGCGGTATGGAGCTGGTCGAGAAGATCACCAAGGAAAACTGGTTCGACTTCGACGTTGTTGTTGCTTCCCCCGACATGATGGGCCTGGTTGGCCGTCTGGGTAAGGTTCTGGGCCCCAAGGGCCTGATGCCCTCCCCCAAGGCTGGCACCGTGACCCCCAACGTGGCTGCTGCTGTTAAGGAGATCAAGGCTGGTAAGGTCGAGTACCGTCTGGACAAGACCAACATCATCCACTGCCCCGTGGGCAAGGTTTCCTTCGGTGTTGAGAAACTGCAGGAGAACATGGACACCCTGATGAACGCTGTGGTGAAGGCTAAGCCCGCCGCTGCTAAGGGTCAGTATATCCGTTCCTGCGTTGTGGCTTCCACCATGGGCCCTGGCGTGAAGGTCAACACTTCCAAGTACTAAGAGGTAAAAACCAACTGGTTTTTGGATGGTGTTCCTGAAATAAGGAAATCGATGATAATGAGCGATACCCAATTTATTTGGGTGTCGCTCATTTTTCTTTGCAATTTCTCGTTTTTTTGTGGTATAATGCAGGAAAGACTCAAACGAGAGGATAGAAACGATGAAGAAAATTCTAATTTGGCTGCTTGCGTCTGTGGTTGTTATGGAAGTGCTGCCGTGGCTGGTGATTATGTTCGTAAGATTGGATATGGTAATGCCGATGGGAATTCTGCTCCTGTTTGGAGTCAATCCCATTTATTGCGCCGCAGTGGGCATTTTTGCGGGAAAACAGGTCAAACCCATGTGGATTCTGCCTGTGGGAACGGCTGTGATATTTTTGCTTGGCATATGGCTGTGCTTTGACATAAAGCAGACGTCCTTTTGGCTGTATGCCGGAATTTATCTTGTCATCGGGCTGCTTGCTATGGCAGATTCTGCACGCTTGTATCACAAAAAACAAAAATAGAGAAGCTTGCGATTTTTAGAAGGAAAGGCTCTGTTTCAGAAGAAAAGTTCTGAGACAGAGCCTTTTTGTATGTGGAAAGGGGAAAGAAATGTTGAAATCTTCAACAACCCCTGTGGGAAAAACCGCCCCCGGAATCGGTCCCGGAGGCGGTTTGGAATGACATTATTTCATGACCCACAAACTGATGATGGACAGAATAATGAGGTGTACGGGGTAGGCGATGTACCAGACCCACTTGGAAATCATGGGGATTCGGTCGTTGTACCAATGCAGAAGCAGAAGAATCATGGCGGCACCCATGGTGGCGAAGAGTGCGTCGAGTCCGGTAAGAAGTACCATAAGAGCACACACGGCAACGATTGCCAAATCCCGGAAAAGTTCATGGTCTTCCAGATAGAAGAACAGGAACATAGCAGGAACTACAAACACACCCATTTGTGCATCCAACAGGTAGGCCCATAGGGTACAGCCGATGGCCATGGCGAACCGGGGAGCATTGCTTCGGCTCTTTTCGGCCAGAACTTCTGCAATCTCCAAACCAACAAGACCCAGCAAGATGGAGAAAATACCACTTTGCGTGCTCAGGTCGAACCAGTGGCCGGTCATGGTGAGGTCAAAGGGAATTTCACTGACCAGAGCCAGAAGAGTCAGTCGGAGAAGATAGTTTTTCAGGTTGGTGGTGTACAGGAAACCCTGAACGGCCAGGAATGCGTAAATGGGCCAGATGAGATGGGCCAGCATCCGGAAGATGAAGGACAGGGCCACTACGATGCCGGAGGTGTCCAGCATAGTTGCCGCCAGCTCCTGGCTGGTGACGCTGGATAGATGGAGCATATTCCGCTCCATGAGGCTGGCACCCACGCTGTACAGCACCAGAAACATAAAGGCCAGCAGTTTACATGCATCCGCAGTTACGGGCCGAAACGTTCCCTTTTGCTTGGAGGAAAGTTGCTTTTTTGCCATGGAAGATGCTCCTTTTAGTTTGAATTTGTATTGTTGAATTGAAATTTGCTGGACATCCGAGTGGTGAGAGAGGGCTGTCCCTGAAGAATCTGGGCGATTTGCCGCAGAATGGGATACCACTCCGGTGCTCTGTTGCCCTGCGGAATGTCGCTATCCAGCCAGGGGCAGGGAGGCAGGCGCAAGGTCTCAAACTGGGTGGCAAACTGCCGATCAATGCCCAGTGCCAGTGCATAGGGGGCCATATCATAGAAGAACAGAGGGTTCTGCTCCATGATTTCCGAAAGTTTTGTCCGGGATAAAGAGCTGAGATAGCTGCGGAATCCTAAAAGACTTTGCAGAGTCATGCGGCCTGTTTCGCTTCTTTTGCCGCCGAAGACAATGAGCACAGAGACGACACACTGGAACAGCAGACAGAAGAAGGTGTGTGCCCAGGCTCTGGACAGAACCCCCAGAACCACAAGCCCCACCACACCGACCAAAGCGGCTCGGCCAGGTTTGTTGTTTCGGCTGAACAGGCTCTTGAGGCCGGGATGAATCATAAGAGCGCATAAGGCCCAAAGAACACCCCAAATCAGAAGGGGGAACATGCGGCCTTCCATGGGAGGTGTCACCATATCGGCGGCAGAGACACCGACAAAAAATGCACAGGTTACGGAAAGAAACCGCACATGAATTGGATTTCCGCTGTGCCGCTTAAACTGGCCTTTGATTCTGGGCTTGCTCTGGGAAATTTCTTTCGCAAAGCTCTGATAGAAACTGCTGGAACAGGTCACAATGGGCCGCTGACTGAACAGACGCTGAAACAGTCGATTTTCGTATTCGCTGCGCTCGTTTCCCATATCCATACGCTTGTGCAGAAGGATGTCCTGATCTTTTGCGAAATGGAGGCTGACATAGCCTAAGTGCGCCCAGTGAATGATGGTGAGAGCCAAATCCGGAGATTGGGCCAAAAGACGGCAGCCGATCTCTCCGGGCGGTACATCTACCGGAGGCTGGGACTGCTTGACGGCCCGCACCGGACGATAACGCAGACGGATGAGCCAATAAACCAGTGCAATCACAGCGCACAACAGGGCCAGAAGATTGCAGGTGGGAGCATACTGTCCGGTGACCACTTTTTTGGGGAACATCTCTTGGGTGGTTTCCAAAGTCATGGATAGATGCTCGTTGGCTCGCAGGGGAGTTTTCAGGGTTCCGGTGATGACACCCTCTCGAATTTGCAAATCCATGAAATTGTCCACATCTGCGCCCAAATAGGCACTGACAAAATCCGGGGTTTCCTCAAAGGGACCGGGAAGAGTCAGCTGGAATTGCAGGGCATCCACGGGATAAGCAAAGCCCTCTGCCAATAGAGGTATGTTCAAAATTCGCTTGCTGTCTCCGGTGACACAGTTTTCCAGTGTGTAGGTCATGGAAATGGAAAGCGTGCCGGAAAATCCGGCTTCCTTGTTCAGAAGTACGCCGGGAACACCGCCTATATCCTGAATTTGCACCGGGGTTCCGTTTACCACCGGGTTCTTGGCTCCGGGGCCAAGAGGCAGGGCCAGTTGTGCGGTGGGGGTTGGAAGATAGAGGATAAGTTCTACCTCCATATAACAGTTGCTGTCTCGATCTAATATTCCGGTAATTTGCATATTGGTGCCTTGTTCTGTGGCGAAAACGGGGAAAATCAGGAGAAGACAGCACATAAATGCCAATAAAAACCGCCGCAAAGGGGGGAACCTCCTTCCAAAATAAAATAGCTTTCGCATCAAATGATTATAGCATGGAGGCCGAAAAATTGCAATTCCTATCTGTTATAGCCTGTTATCCCCAGAAATTTACAGGGGTTGTGGAAAAAATAGCGGACCAAAAAGGTGCTGTCTCACACAAGCGTGAGACAGCACCTGAAATGCAATTGCTTATGCTTTGCGAATGGGACAGCCGGTAAGAGCTTCAAAGACGGGCAGAAGTCCGGTTCCATCGGGGTGGAATTTGGAATTTTGTGGCATATCATAGCCGGGAAGGTTGTTTCCTTCCACCAGAACAGGGCCGTTGGGGGTAATGGCCACATCCCAACCGATGTATCCCAGACGAGGCTCCACCAGAGCGGCCTTTTTGCACATCTCAATACTCTCCTTGAAATAAGGCAGGCAATAGCCCTCAAAACGGGTTCCGGTGAAGGGGTGGCTGTCATAGTACAGACCGGTTTTATCGCAGAAGGCCGGGAAGTGCATTTTTCCGTCGTCGCCAATCAGAGTGTACATGCCGCCGCTGGAAATGTTATCCACATGGCCTTGTCCACTGCCCATGCGAAGAAGGCTGTAGACATACTTTGCTTCTCCGTTTACAAGGAGTGTCACCACACGCAGGGTGTTGACGCTGGAAGGGCACAGCCGATTTAGCTCCTCATGCTGGCAGATGGCTTCCTCGATGAGGTACTGCTTTCCCTCCATGAGGCGGTTGTACAGAGCTTCGTAGTCCTGGATGGTGTCGGAGGTCAGACGCTCCACGCCTTTGCCGCCGAAGTCCGAATGGGGTTTGGCGAAAACAACGGGATGAGCTTTGCAGAACGCCTCTAAGTCCGAAGCGGTAGAAGTTCGCAGATCCAGCCACTCACGGCCTAAAAATGCACCGTAATGCTCCAAAAACTGGAATTTGTCGTTCAAAATGGGGTAGCAGGAGCTGTCATTGACCATCCGGGCTAAAGCCACATTGTGGTTCATGGTCATAAAGGTTTTCCGCTTTTTGCCCCGGTTGTTGGCAAAGCCAAAGACGTGGTACTCCAAATAGCCCACATTGTAGCGGAAGGTACACCAAATCATGTCACAGAAGAGAAAAACACGGTTTTTTCCGGTCTGCTGATGAATGGTCTGAATGTTTTGATTCATTCTCTGAAAGCTGGCGGTTTTCAGCCGCCGACCCAAAATTGCAAGTTTACTTCCCAGTCCCATGGTTATTCTTTCCTTTCTTCCAGCGGGAGCGTTTTTCCGTTGAGGGCGGCATGGACCAGCCGCTCTCCTTCATAGCACAGTTTCAGAGAGAAGAAGGGAACCTGTTTCCACATGAGGTCCAGGAAGATTCGGTCTCCCTCCCACTTGGGAAGCTTGTCCAGAAAATCCCGGGTAATCCACTGCAAATCTCCTTCGTCACATTCCTTCAGACACCCGTCAAACCCCTCGGCCTGGAACAGGTGCATATATTCTCCTTCCCAGCGGTCGGAGACAAAGGTGACAATGCCACAATAGCGGTAATCGGTCAGGGTCAGACCGGTTTCCTCCTTGGCTTCTCGTAACAGACATTCTTCGGGGCTTTCGTTTTCTTCAAACTTGCCACCAATTCCAATCCATTTGTCCTTATTCAGATCGTGTTCTTTTTTGACCCGATGGAGCATCAAAACTTGCTCGCCCTGGGTAATATAGCAAAGTGTTGTATTTTTCATAGAAGCCTCACTATGGCTCGCCTCGAATCAGACGAATTGCATGGTGCAGATTTTCGATTTCCAAAACACTCTGACCCGCTGCTCGTTCGCCGTCCAGAGTCCAGTCCATGTCGGGGTCTGCCTGCACACGCAGCCAGGACACGGTTTGGAAGGTCAGCATGGGGGAGTTATACCGCTGAGAGGTCAGGGCAGACACCAAATCCGCCAGTTCCAGCGGATTTTTGGGAGGCCGCACCAACATTAGTTCAAATTTACCGTCCTGCATATCCACGATTTTGGGGTCCAATGTGAGAATACCGCCCACGGAGGTGGAGTTGCTGACGGCACCGAAAATATAGTCTCCTTCAAAATTGCCCTGGTCGGTTTCAAAGACCAAATGGGTCTTGGGAATCTGAAACAACTCCTTTACGCCTTCCAGCAGATAGGCCATGTGACCCAGTGCGTTTTTCAGGTTCTGGGAAGTGGCATAGGAGGTCTTGGTGAAGGCACCAAAGGAGGCCACATAGGAAAAATACCGATCCCCAAACCGTCCCAGATCGTATGCAGATGGCTTGCCGTTCACAATGGTTCTGGCAGCATCGAGAATATTGGTGGGAAGCTTCAGGGAATTTGCAAAGTCGTTGGTACTGCCGCAGGGGATATAACCCACCGGAACCTCCACTCCGCTCCGCATGATACCCGTTACCACTTCGTTAAAGGTACCATCGCCTCCGGCACAGACAATAAGATCCATTTCTTTTGCCCGCTGGGCCACAGCGCGGGCACCGTCGCCGGGGCCTGCGGTCATATAAATGATAACGTCATAGCCAAAGCGATTAAACAGGCTGATAATATCGGCCAGTACCCGATTGGCTTTTCGTGTTCCAGCGTAGGGATTCATGACAAAAAATAGCTTTTTCATAAAGTTCCACACTCTTTCCGTTAAATACAGCGTATCTTCTGGCAAATCGAAGGCACGGACAGCCGGCAAGTTGGAACACAGCTGTGTCGGCGGGAGAATTGTGATTCGATACGCTGTAACCGATTCATTATACCATAATCCAGTGTGAATTGCAATTCGTTGGGTTGCATTTGCAAAGCGGTAGGACAACGGCATGAATTATAAAATTCTGTAATTGCTATTGACAATCAAGTGACTGCGTGATATAATCGGGCTATCTTAAAAGAAGGAGAGATGATTGCATGGACTGGACGTTACCGGGTACTGTGGTGGAAGTGGAGGAAAACGATGTAGATGGGGTGGAAAAGTTTTTTTCTTCGGTTTCCATTGCCGGGGGATTGGTAATGTCCCAGGTGCGGGAGATTACAGGACTGGAATCCTACACGGTGCAGAATTGGGTCAAACGTGGATTCCTTCCTCCGCCGGAAAAGAAAAAGTACAGTCGGCGGCAGTTGTGCCGGATTCTGTTAATCAATATGCTGAAATCGGCCATGCCGATGGATTCCATTTGCCGGCTTCTGTCCTATGTGAACGGCGATTTGGAGGACGAAAGCGATGACATCATCGATGACAGTATTATGTATCAGATGCTGGTGCAGCTTGCGGCTTCCAATCGGACCGCTTGGCCCCCTCGGAATTTGGACGAAGAACTGGAAAGGCTTCTGGCAGATTACATCGAGCCGGTTCCTGGTGCAAGAGACCGAGTTGCACAGGCTTTGAAAATTATGCTTACCGCTTGGTTCTCTTCGGAGCTTATACATCAGGCAGAAGCGGATATGCAAAATTTAGGGATTTCTTCCCTGAAAAAACAATAAAGAAGGAGATAAACTTATGATGAATGATGGTTCTTATCGTTGGTCCAG